>CAYGZA010000245.1:0-10419 GCA_964354135.1 uncultured Planctomycetaceae bacterium | reverse complement strand
CGAGAACGCGATCCACGCCTCGCTCACCGGGCACCTGGTCTTCAGCACGCTGCACACCAACGATTCCCCGGGGGCGTACACGCGGCTGACCGACATGGGAGTGGAGCCGTTCTTGGTCTCCAGCACCGTCGAGGCGGTGATGGCCCAGCGGCTGGTGCGGACGCTTTGCCCGGCCTGCAAGGAGCCGTACCGGCCCAATCCGCAAGAATTGCCCAGGGACTTTCCCGTGGCTCAACTCCAAGAGGGGGCTGTGCTCTATCGGGCCGTCGGCTGCCGCGAGTGCCGGCAGGTGGGGTACCGCGGCCGGGTCGGGCTCTTCGAGCTGTTGGTCACCAGCGAGAAGATTCGGCAGCTCGCCCACGAGCGCAACAGCACCTGGGCCATCAAGCAGGCGGCCACTCAAGAGGGCATGAGGCCGCTCCGCGAGGATGGCTGGGTCAAGGTTCTCTCTGGGCGCACCACCGTGGACGAGGTGGTGCGCGTCACCAAGGCCAACGAACTGCGGTAGGCGCTTTTTTGGGGTTCTCGTTCTCGTCCCTTACTCGACCCGGTTGACGCTATCCATGGCGGATTTCCAGTACATTGCCCGAGACGGGACCGGCCTGCGCGTAACCGGCACGATCGCGGCCAGCAGCCGCCGCGAGGCCCTGGCGACGATCGCCGCCCGGGCCCTCTTCCCCGTCGAGATCAAGGGGGCGGCGATGTCCGTGGAATTCAAGCGGCACCGCCGCATCCGGGCGCAGGTCCTGGCGGCGACCTACGGGCAGTTGTCCGATCTCTTGCGGAGCGGCGTGCCCCTGCTTCGGGCCCTGGACGTATTGCGCAAGCAGAGCCGGCACTCGGGCATGAGCGAGGTCCTCGGGGAGGTTCACCACCAGGTCGAGCAAGGGGCCTCGCTGGCGGAAGCCATGTCCAAGTTCCCCAGGGTCTTCGGCGAGATGGCCACGAGCATGGTCCGCGCCGGGGGCGAGGGTGGCTTCTTGGAGGAGGCCCTCTCCCGCGTCGCCGAGTTCACCGAAGCCCAGGACGACCTCAAGAAACGGACCATCGGGGCCATCGCGTACCCGATGTTCCTGGCCGTGGTCGGCACGATCATCGTCGTCGTGCTGATGGTCTTTTTCGTCCCCAAGTTCTCCGACCTTTTCGAGGGCCTTCGCCAGCGCGGCGAGCTGCCGCTCCTGACCGAGTGGGTCCTGGCGACCAGCCGGACCGTGTCCCGCTGGTGGCTGTGGATTCTCGCCGGGCTGGTCGCCGGCACCGTTGCCCTTCGGCGGTGGATGGCCACCGAGGCCGGCCGGTTGTGGAAAGACCGCTGGAAGCTGCGGCTCCCGTTGGCGGGGGGGATTCTCTTGAGCCTGGCCGTGGCCCGCTTCTGCCGCGTGCTGGGCACCTTGCTCCACAACGGCGTGCCGATCCTCCGCTCCCTGGAGATCTCCAGCGGGGCCACGGGCAACCGCGTGCTGAGCAAGGCCATCGCAGATGCGGCGGAGGACATCTCCGCCGGGCAAAGGCTGGCCGGGCCGCTGGGCGCCAGCGGGCATTTCCCGCCCATCGTGGTCGAGATGATCTCCGTGGCCGAGGAGTCCAATACGTTGGAGAGCGTCCTGCTGAACGTCGCCGACTCCTTGGAGCGGCGCACCTGGCGGCAGCTCGACCTGGCCGTGCGGCTGCTGGAGCCGGTGTTGCTGCTGATCTTGGCGGGAGTTGTGTTGGTGTTGGTGATCGCACTTTTGCTGCCGGTGATCAAGACGAGCAAGATGATCGGATGAGGAGATTTCGGGGGGCCCGGTTTTCCCGCCGGGCCGCCGCTTACGAGCGAGACTTCCGCACCGGCCCGGCGCCGGCGCCTCCATGACTACCGTTGACAAGAAAAGACTTCAGTTGACCAAGAAGGAGTACCCCGACTCATGACCCTTGCCCCAGCCTCCGAGCGCCGCGGTCGCCGCGGCTTCACCCTGGTGGAAGTCCTCCTGGTGCTGGTGATCCTGGTGATCATCGGCTCGATCGCCGTGACCGCCTACATCCCGATGCAGAGGAGGGCGAACATCGACGCAGCCAGGGCCCAGATCAAGGCCCTCAAGGGCCCCCTGAGCCTCTACCGGCTGCACATGAACGATTACCCCGCCACCGAACAAGGACTGGAGGCCCTCCTGATGGCGCCTCAGGACTACACGGGAGGGAGCGGTTGGTCCGGGCCGTATCTGGATAGTCGTTCGGCGCCGCTTGATCCCTGGGGACAACCCTACCGGTACGAATACCCCGGCCGGCACGGCGGCGAGATGCCGGACGTCTGGTCGGCAGGCCCGGACAAAATCAGCGACTCTGAGGACGACATCGGCAGTTGGCAGGAGTAGCTCACCGTGCGCGCCCGCCGGATCATCGACCGGGACCCTCGATCGGCCTTAACGCTCTTGGAAGTCCTGTTGACGTTGGCCCTGATCGTGGTCTTGGGCTCGCTCACCTGGCCGGCATTGGGTCGCCCCCTGGCCACCCAGCGGCTCCGGTACGCGGCCGACGACATCCGCACGGCCTGGGGCCGGGCCCGAATCTCGGCCATCTCTTCCGGCCAGACGTACGTGTTTCGCTATACGCCGGAGGGGAACCGCTACGCCATCGAGTGCCAGGTGGCCCCGGAAGCGAGCTTCGATGCCGCGGCCGAGGAAATCGTTGCGGAAACCGCGGCCGGCATGGAACCGGGATTGCACGCGAAGCAAGAACACCAGTTGCCCGAGGGGTGCCTGTTTGCCGCGGGGCAGGCCGTGGTGGACACGCGGGCCGACACCCAGCAGGCGATGAACGCCCCGCCGGCTGACGAAGAGCTTACCTGGGCCGATCCGATCCTCTTCTACCCCGATGGCACCTGCTCCACCGCCCGCTTGCGGCTCGTGAACGAGCACGGGCGCCTGATCGAGCTTTCGCTCCGCGGCTTGACCGGCGTTACGACCGTCGGGCCGATCCAGTCCGTGGAGGCAATCGGGGGGACAGTGCAATGAGAAGGTGCGAGAGGCGAGAGGCGAGGGACGAGCGGGGGAACGCGAACATGAGAAACGCCGTGTACTGCCGCTTGGCACGTCATCGCCGCCGGGGATTCTCCCTGCTTGAAGTCATCCTCGCCCTATCCATTCTCACCGGGGCGATGGCCGTCTTGGGGGAGTTGGCTCGGCAAGGCATGGAGAGCACGCGGATGGCCCGGGACCTCTCGTACGCCCAAATGCTGTGCGAAACCAGGCTGGCGGAGATCACCGCCGGCATCGCGACGCTGGAAGCGGTGCAGGAGGCCCTGTGTCCCGAGTCGTCGGACCCGACGCAACCCGCCTGGCTCTACTCGGTCGATCTGGGCACGGTCGACCAGGACGGGCTGTTGGCGGTCGTGGTGACGGTGACTCAAGACGCGCCGCTGGAGAAGCGGCCCGCCGCTTGTACCCTGGTCCGCTGGATGGTCGACCCGGGGGTGGAGCTCTCCGAGGCACCCGCCGAGGAAGAGAGCAGCGACGACTTGATGGGCCTGGATCTCGGGAGTCTCAAATGAGCAGGACGCGGCGGACAGCGCGGTCGCAGCGGCGGGGCTTCACGCTCCTGGAGGTGATGCTCGCCCTGAGCTTGACGTCGCTCGTCCTGGTGGCCATTGCGATGGCCATCGACTTCCATCTCCGCATGGTCGACGTGGGGCGGAGCAAGGTGGAAGAGGCCCAATTGGCCCGGACCCTCTTGAATCGCATCGCCGACGACATCCGCGGGGCCGTCCCCGTCAACCCCGTGAAGGTCGATGCGAGCTTCTCGCAGTCCCTCTCCGGCCTGGATCTGAGCAAAGGACTCACCGGCGGGAGCGCATCAGGCTCAGGATCGGGCTCCAGTTCGGGGACAGGCTCTGGTTCGGGCCAGGGCTCGGGTTCTGGTTCCGGTGCAGGGTCGGGCTCCGGTCTGGGATCGGGGTCGGGTTCCGGCGCCGGCTCGGGTTTGGGCTCGGGCTCCACCTCCGGCCTCGGGAGCCTGTCCGGCGCATCCTCCAGCCTCCTGAGCGGCGATGCCGAAGGCTCGACCGAGCCCTTCGATCCGTCCCAATCCGCAACTCCGCCCCCCGTGCCCGGGCTGTACGGCACCCGCTATGCCCTGCAAGTGGACAACAGCCGCCTGCCGCGGCTCGACCAGTTCTTTTCGCAACTCAACATGGCGCCCGACGCCATGATGGTCGACCGCCTCAGCGACCTCAAGACAGTGGCCTATTTCGTCAACGCGCCCGACAGCGGAGTCACCCAGGCGGCCTCGGGTGCGGGAAACGGTTACGGGCTGGTCCGCCGCGAATTGGACCGGGCCGTGACGGCGTTTGCGTCCGAGCAGGGCGCGCTGGACTTGACGAACCTCCAACTCGAGCCGATTGCCCCCGAAGTCGCGGCGATCGAGTTCGCCTATTTCGACGGCTCCCAGTGGCTTGACTACTGGGATTCGTCCGAGCTGGGTGGGCTGCCCCTTGCCGTGCGGATTACGTTGGGCCTGATGCCCATCAAGAGTGGCAGATCCCAGTCGCTTCCCTGGCAGTCGGGCACGAGCCTGGCCAATGCGGCCAACGAGGGATTGCTGGTCTACAGCATGGTCGTCCATTTGCCCACGGCCCAAGCGGCATCTTCCGCAGGGGCCGGAGGGACCTCGGCGGATTCCGGCACCGAGAAAAAGGCCAAATCCGCGACCGAGGCCAAGACGGCCAGCGACGCCCGCTCCGCGGATTCCTCTTCCTCCTCCAGTTCCACGGGAAGGCAAAGCTCGGGGTCTGGCGGCGGCTCCTCTAAGGGTGGCGGATCGTCGGGCGGCGGTTCCTCAAAAACTGGTCCATCGACGAAGGGGGGATAGCCATGAAGAACTGCCCGCGGCACGGCATGATCCTCATGGTGGTGCTGGTCGTGATCGCGCTATGCACCCTGGCCGCCGTGACGTTCTCCGAGCTGATGATGACCGAGCGGGAAGCCTCGGAGCTCGCCCTGCGCAAGGCCCAGACCCGGGCATCGACCGACTCGGGGCTGGAAATGGCCCGCGTCTTCCTCACCAAGGACTCGCAGACGCAGATCGACGCCGGCGGCTGGTACGACAATCCGCAGATGTTCCAAGGCGTTCTGGTCGTCGACAACGCGGCCGCGCGGCGCCGGGCGCGGTTCAGCCTGCTGGCCCCCGCAATGCAGGATGGGCGGCCCCAGGGGATCCGCTTCGGCCTGGAGGACGAATCGACCCGCTTGAATCTGAACCTCTTGCCCAGCCTGGACCGGGCTGTCCCCGGGGGCGGTCGGCAGATCCTCATGGGTCTGCCGGGGATGACCGAAGAGATCGCCGACGCCATCCTCGATTGGCTCGATCAAGACGACGAGCCCCGCGAGTACGGGGCCGAGGTGGACAGCTACTCGACGATGAGCCCGCCCTACGCCCCGAAAAACGGGCCGCTGGAGACGGTCGAGGAGCTGCTGTTGGTCCGCGGCGTGACGCCGCAGTTGCTCTTCGGGGTGGACGCCAACCGCAACGGCTTCGCCGACGCCGGCGAGCCCGCCTCGGAGACCATCGTCGACGCCGACAACTCGGACCGCTCGATGGACCGCGGCTGGGCCGCCTACCTGACCCTCCACAGCACAGAGGCCAACGTCCAGCCCGACGGCACCCCGAGGATCAACATCAACCAGCAGGACGTGCAGACGCTCTACACCGACTTGGAGTCGGCCCTGGGAACGCAATGGGCCACGTTCATCGTCGCGGTGCGGCAGAACGGCCCGCCGGAGTCGATCACCGGGCCAACCGACAAGGGCACGGGCGGAGGAGGCGGAGCGCCCAAGGACTCGCCGGGCGCAGGCCAGACCGAGGAAGAAGCCCCCGTGACGGCCATCACCGGCGAGCTCGACCTGTCGCAGAAGGGCAAATACACCATCCCGAGGGTCTTGGACCTCATCGGCGTGAAGGTCAAGGTGAAGTTCGTCGGGGACGACAAGACGAAGACCCTGGAAAGCCCCTTCGCCAACATCCCGGGGCTGATGAACAGTTACCTGCCGAAACTGATGGACTATGTGACGGCCACCCAGTCGCAGGCCCTTTCGGGGCGGATCAACATCAACCAGGCCCCGCGAATCGTGCTCCAGGGAATCCCCGGAATGACGACCGAGATCGTCGACCAGATCGTCTCGCAGCGGGAGCCGGACCCTGCCCGGCGCGACCCGAATCACCGCCACGAGACCTGGATCCTCGCGGAAGGGATCGTGACCTTGGATCAGATGAAGGCGCTGAGCCCCTTCGTGACCGGGGGGGGATGCGTTTTCCGGACCCAGGTGGTCGGCTATTTTGACTCCGAGGGGCCCGACACCCGGATTGAGGCCATACTTGATGCTGGAAAAACGCCTCCGCGGGTGATATTCTGGAGAGATATGAGCCATCTCGGCCGCGGCTACCCCCGGGAAATGCTGGGGGTGGAGTGGTCGGAGTAGTACGTACATTTCCCTCTCCCAAAGGGAGAGGCGGCAGATCGCCGTTAACTGAAAGGTCGGCGAAACCCCATGCCTCGACTTCTTGCCCTGGAATGGAACGACACGGAAGCGCGGTTCGCGGTTGCGCACGCGCGCGGCGACCAGGTGGTGATCGAACAGGCGTTCTCCGTGAGCATGCGCTCCGATCGGCCCGGTGCCGAGCAGGCCCCGGGGGATGCAGGCAAGCTGATCGCCGCGGCGCTGGCCTCCCGGGGGATTCGCCACATCGACACCCTGGTGGCCATCGGGCGCTCCAGCATCGAGCTGCGCCAGTTGTCCGTCCCGCCGGTTCCCGATGAAGAGCTGGCCGATGTCGTCCACTTCACCGCCCTGCGGGAGTTCAACGCCCTGGAAGAGGATTGGCCGCTGGACTTCCTGCCCATCGACGACGCTCCCGACCAGCCGCGGACGGTCCTGGCCGCGGCGGTTTCCCCGGAGCTGGTGGACCAGATCCAGCGGACTTGCCAGACCGCGGGGCTGAAGCCGCGGCGGCTGATCCTTCGGCCGTGCGCCGCCGCGTCGCTCTACTGCCGGCACCAGGTCGACGGCCGCCCGCGGGTCCGGCTCCTGGTGGACCTGCTGGCCGAGGAGGCGGACCTGACGGTGATCGTCGACCGCAAGGTGATCTTCCTCCGCACGGCCCGGCTTCCGGGCGATCCGCTGGTCGAGGCCGAGGCGGCCCAGGAGCTCCTTTCCGAAATCCGCCGCACCGCGGCCGCGGTGATGAACCAGTTGGCCGGACGGAAGGTGGAGGCGATCGTGCTGTGCGGCACCGGCCAACAGCACGCGGCCCTGGCCGAGCTGATCGACTCCCGGCTGGGCACGCCGTCGGAGCTGTTCGACCCCTATGCCGGGCTGCAACTGGCGGCCGAATTGCAGGGGAGCCTGCCCGACAACCCGGGCCGGTTCGCCCCGCTCCTGGGCATGCTCTTGGACGAGCTGCACCAGGCGGCGCACGCGGTCGATTTCCTCCATCCCCGCCACCGCCCGGAGGCCCCCACCCGGTGGAAGACCTACGTCGGGGCGGCAGCGGCGGTGCTCCTCGTGTTGGCCGGTCTGTCGGGCTACGTCTGGTACGAGTGCGGCCGGCTGGACCGCCAACGTGTGCAACTGGATAGCGACTTAGCCGACTTGGAAAAGCAGCTTGCCGGGACCGGCAACGTCCAGAAGGTGGTCCGCGAGGTCCAGGCGTGGAAGTCCCACGACTTCGTCTGGCTCGACGAGCTCGGTTGGCTCGCCGAGAGACTCCCCAACGCCAAGGAGGCCATGCTCACGGAACTCCAGGCGGGGACCAGTGCCCGCGGCGGCGAGATCGCGGTCAAGGTCCTGTCGGACTCTTCCAAGACCATGACCAAGCTCGGCCAGAACGTCCGCGAGAAAGGGCGTCAGGTGGTGATTAAGGACTCGGGGGCCAGCACGTCGCAGCCTTCGTATCCCTGGCATTTTACCGGCTCGATCCCCATTCCCCCGGAGTCGCGGCGATGACCCTCTCCAAGCGCGAAAAAGTGCTGGCCGGCTTCGTCGGCCTGTTCGTGCTGCTGGTGGGCGGCCGCCTGTTGCTGTTTGCCGTTACCGCCGTCAGCGAGCGCCGGACCGCAGTCGGCACGCTGAACGAGAAGATCGTGGAAAAGCAGGAACAGGTCGACTCCTTGCTGAAAGCCAGGGAGAAACTGGACGATTGGCGCCGCCGCGCGTTGCCCTCGGAGCCCAAGGTCGCGCGGACCCTCTATCAGGACTGGCTGGTGGCCCTGGGCGACCGGGCAAAGTTCCGCAATCTCAGCGTGAAATCGAGCGAGCCCCGGGAGCTCCGCGGCGTCTTCACCCGCCTCCCCTTCACGATCACCGGCAAGGGGACCCTTGGGCAGTTGGTCCAATTCCTCTACGACTTCTACTCCGCCGGGCATTTGCAGCAGGTCACCAAATTGACGATCAAGCCGGCCGAGAACTCCAAGGAGCTCGACCTTTTCGTCGATATCGAGGCCCTGTCGCTCCCTAATGCCGACCGGCGCGACAAGCTGGCCCAAGCGGCCTCCGGCCGACTCAAGCTGGCCGGCCTGGCGGCGTACAATAAGGCGATCTCCGATCGGAACCCCTTCGCCCCGTACTCTCCGTCGCGGGAGAAGCCGAGGGAACTGGAGCCCAAGGTCGAGCCCTTCGACCCCAGCAAGTACGCCTTCGTGACCGGCATCGTCGACATCGACGGCGAGCCCGAAGCGTGGATCCAGGCCCGCACCACGGACCAGAAGTTCCGCCTTCGCGCGGGACAACAGCTCGAAGTCGGCCCGCTCAAAGGGACCATCACCCGAATCGGCACCCGCGAGATCGAGATGAAGATCGACGGCAAGACCGATCCCATCTCGGTCCCGCTGGGCGATCAGCTCAAGAAGACCGAAAAGGAAGCCGCCAAACCGGGCGAACCCCCGGCGAAGCCGGCCGGGCCCGAAGGAAAAGCGGCGGGTCCCGGGGAGAAGTTCCCGGGGCCGGAGATGAGCCCGGACGAGTTCCGGGAGAAGGCCCGCGCCTTCAAGGGCAAGAAGCTCATTCCCCCTGGGCCTCGCCCCGAGCGACGCAAGGACGGAGAGTAGGGGCAAGGGACGACGGACGAGGATCCTGCGTCTTGCGGTCGATTCTCTTCCGGCTTTGCCTCTTCACGTCTCTCCACGTCCCTCCCTGCCTCTTCGCGCCTTGGCGTGGAACCTCCCCTCAAAGCGCGCGGCTCAGCAGGCCGCCGTCCACCAGGAGCACCGAGCCGGTGATGTAGCTCCCGGCGTCGCTGGCCAAGAGGAGTGCCGGGCCGGCCAACTCCTCCGGCTGCCCCCAACGGCCCAGCGCGGTCCGTGCGGCCGCCTGGGCTTGCTCCTCGGGCGTGAGGATCGACATCGGCAGCTCGGTGGCAAAGATCCCCGGGGCAATACAATTGACCGTGATCCCATAGGGCCCGAGGTCCAGGGCCGACGCCCGCGCCAGCCCGATGAGGGCCGACTTCGTGGCCGAGTAGATGTTCCGGCCCTCCTTGGAGCTGAGCCCCATAATCGACGAGATGTGAATGATCCGCCCCCAGCGGCGCTGTTTCATCCCGGGGGCCACGGCCCGCCCGAGCGCCATGCACGTGGTCAGGTTCAACTGGAGGACGCGATCCCAGTCGTCGTCGCGGATCTGGTCGATCTGCTGGGGGATGTTCGTGCCGGCGTTATTGACCAGGATGTCGATCTTGCCCAGCCGCCGGACGGCCGTGTCGGCCAGGCGCTGGACTTCGTCCCGGCGATAGAGGTCGGCCGCGATCGGCTCGACGCGGACGCCGTGCTGCCGGCGGATGTCGTCCGCGGCGGAGTTCAGCTCCTCCTCGTGCCGGCTGGCGATAGCCAATTCCGCCCCGGCGGCGGCAAACGCCGCGGCAATCGCCTTGCCCAGGCCCTTGCTCCCGCCGGTCACCAAAGCCGCCCGGCCGGTAAGATCGAAAAGTGTGGTGTTCATGCAACCATGCGCCGTGTTTGGTTTCCGGGTCCGCGAAGAGACACGTGTGCTGCTGTATCTACTGTCTGCTGTCTGCGATCGGCTCACAGTGCCGCGACCACCAAGTCGCCGACCTCCTGCGTGCTGTAGCCCATCTTGCCGGCGGCCTGGCTCTTCATCTTCGTGCCGGTGACGAGCTGGATGGCCTTCATCACCCGCCCTGCCGCCTGCTCGTAGCCGCTGTGCTCCAGGAGCATCCCGGCGGCATTGATCGCCGCAATGGGGTTGATCACGTGCTTGCCGGTGTACTTCGGGGCGCTGCCGCCCATGGGCTCGAACATGCTCACGCCGCCGGGGTCGGGGTTGATGTTGCCGCCCGCCGCCACGCCCATCCCGCCTTGGAGGATCCCGGCCAGGTCCGTGATGATGTCGCCGAACATGTTCGTGGTGACGATCACGTCGTAGGACTCGGGGT
>CAYGZA010000244.1:0-10487 GCA_964354135.1 uncultured Planctomycetaceae bacterium | reverse complement strand
ACTTGCGGTCTTGCAACCGGCACTTATGGCTCATCATTCCGCATTCATCCTTCATCCTTCATCCTTCATCCTTACCTCCACGCTCGCCCGGTGCGCGGTCAGTCCTTCCTTGGTCGCCATCACTCGCACGTCGGCGGCCAGGTTCAGGAGGCCCTGCCGAGTGAAGTGTAGGATGCTTGTGGCCCGAAGGAAATCGTTGGCCGAAAGGCCGCTCGCAAACCGGGCCGTGCCGCTGGTGGGCAGGACGTGCGACGGCCCGGCGGCGTAATCCCCCAGGGCCACCGGGGTGTAATTGCCCAGGAAGATTGCCCCCGCGTGGCGGATCTTCCCCACCAGGAACTCGGCGTTCTCGGTGGCGATGTGTAGGTGCTCGGGGGCGATCTCGTCCGCCAGGCGGCACGCCTCGTCGGCGTCCCGGGCCAGAATCACCGCGCCGAATTCCTCCAGGCTCCGTCGGGCCAGGTCGCCGCGCTCGAGGCGCTCCAACTGGCGGTCCAGCTCGGCCACCGCCGCGTCCAGCACCTCTTCATCCCAGCCGATGAGAATGCTGGCCCCCGGGGCATGCTCGGCCTGGGCGATCAGATCGCACGCGGTGTACTCCGCCCGCGTCGATCGGTCGACGATGACCACGACCTCACTCGGTCCGGCAATCGAATCGATGTCCACTTCGCCATAAACGTGCTTCTTAGCCAAAGCAACGAAGAGGTTTCCCGGCCCGACGATCTTGTCCACGCGAGGAATCCCTTCGACGCCGTAAGCCAGCGCCGCCACGGCTTGGGCCCCGCCCAGCCGATACACTTCGGAAATCCCCAACTCGTGACAAGTTGCCAGGAGATCGCTGTTGTAGGCCCCGAATTTCGTCGGCGGGGCCACGACGGCAAGCTCGGGCACCCCCGCCACCTGGGCCGGGACCGCGGTCATGAGCACGGTGGACGGATAGGCTGCCGCCCCCCCCGGCACGCAGATCCCCACCCGATCCAGCGGCCGATAGCGCTCCACCAGGTACCCGTGGGGGCGCTGGAGCCGGACGTCCCGCTGGAGGATCGATTCCTGGAAGCTCCGGATCTGGGTGCGGATGCGGCGGACCGTCTCCAGGAAATCGCGGTCCGCCTGCGCGTGGGCCCGCGCTAAGTCTTCCTCGGACACCCGGAGGGTCTCGGGGGTCAGGTCCGCCTTGTCGATGCGGCGGGAGTAGTCGAGGGCTGCGGCCAAGCCCTTCTCTTCCACGTCGCGGCAAATGCGCTCTACGACCTGAAGCGCCGAGAGCGGCTCCCCAAAAACGTCGATCGTCCGCTGGCGGCCCTCGGGAGTGACGATGTCTCCGCGGGGACTGAGCCGCCGCCGCAAGTCGGCCATTGCCCGGCGGATGTCATCCCGCCGGCTGTCGATCCGAAGGATATTCACTCTGGACCTCCACGACGCCGGTCTGGCCGGCTTGCGCGCAACGCGTGAACAGATAACCCGAAAGCGGGGATTGGTAACCGAATCCGTTGAGACGCTGCCTGCACCGGATGAACCGGCGTCGTGGAAAGCGAACTCATCCGAGCAGGACATTCGAGTACGCCATTTTGTTCGTTTGGGGCTCCTTGGGGAAGCCCCAATTCAGTCTTTCTCAAGGCAATCGCGGACGGCACCTCGCGGGCGGGCGAGCCCCCCGGAGTGCCGGCCGGCGGGCACGAAGAGCCCCTTCCCCTTTTTCCCAACGAATGATGGTTCTAAACCTGTCTACGATCGTCGAGGGCTACGGCGGAGCGGAACGCCGCTCGGTACACTATCACCGTGAACTGCCACTCCACCCAAGGGCGACGATCATGGCAACAAGATCTGCAATCAGGGCGCTCCGCGCGGCGATTGCCGTTCTCTCGGCCGTGTGCGGGCTGACCCGCCCTGCCGTAACTGCCGACGGGCAGCCCAGCGCCGACGACCCGGCGGATCGCATCGTCTCCGCCACCCAGGATTGGGGCGAGCTGGGGTTGAACACCGCCGTCAAGCCGCTGGACGGCCGGCAGGCGCTGAAGCTCCGCATCGGCGACCGGGAGTTCGCCCGGGGGTTGGGCCAGCACGCCAACGGCGAGATCGTGGTCGACCTGGACGGCCGCTACAAGACGTTCGAGGCCACCATTGGAGTGCAGTGGCAAGGCGGCAGCACCCCGGCTTCGGTCGTCTTCCAGGTCTTCGTGGACGATCAGAAGCGGTTCGATGGCGGCGTGCTCCGCGAGAAAGACCCACCGCGGAATCTATCGATTCCGCTCGAAGGCGCCGACCAATTGCGCCTTGTAGCCACCGACGGGGGCGACGGGATCCACAGCGATGCGGCCAACTGGTGCGACGCCCGGCTAGTGCGCGACCCGAACCCCAGGCCGCGACCGGATCGCATCGAAGGCGACGTCGCCCCCTTTGGCCGCGCTTGCACCTGGGACCCGAAGCGGCTGGAAGGCACGCGGGCCGGGCGGACCGAGGAGTTCCCCGCCGGGGATCTCCGGCTCGGCAAGGAGTTGGCGGCCGGCAAGGACGGGACATGGGACGTGCCACGCTGGGCGGGCGGCGTCGGCTGCATCGGACTGGAGTGGAGCGAGCTGCGGTCGCTCCGCGGCCTTGCGATCCAATGGGCCGACGGCGCCCAAGTGCCGCCGCCTGAAACCGTGACGCTCCAGTCCTGGGTCGGCGAGTCGCCGTGGCAGGGCAAATGGGTGGCGCTCAGCGCCGACTTGGAGAAGTCGTCCGAGGGTCCCAAGAACCAATGGACGTGGCGCGTCGGCGCGAAGTCGCAGGCCCAGGGGACCCACAAGGTCCGCTGGCTGTTCGCCGCATCCCAGGCGCCTCCGCCGATCCGGCGCCTGATCGCCATCCCGCGATCGCCCTGGCTCAAGGCAGCGATTCGGATCGAGGCAGTCCGGCCCGGCCCGGTCTCCGCCGGTCGGATCGAGATCCACAACGGGGCAATCCTCGCCCCCGACGGCACGCCGTCGCCGCGGGCCGCCGCGTTCGAGGTGGGCCGGCCGCAGACGCTCCAGGTGGCCTACAGCAAGCCGGCGCGCCACCAGGCCGATCGGACGGTGCTCCGGTTCCACCTGGGTGAGGGAGCCTTCAGCGTGGCCATCGAGGACGTGTTTGCCCAGGAGGCCGTCTATCTCCCTCACGTCGGGCTCTTCATCACCCGCGACCCGCCGCCGGTGACCGCGGCCGAGCACCTGAAGAAAACCGCCGGCAAGAAGACCGTCCTCGAGCGAGTCCGCGGAATGCCCGATCAGACCTTCGAGTGGGCCATCGCCAAGGTCCACAATCCCGTGCAGGACCTCGGGCCGACCATGCTCTCGCTGGCCTGCGACAACCGCAAGTTCGTCGTCGAGCGGGAGGGGTCGATCCTCTTCGACCTCTACCAGCGGCCGGACGCCCCAGGCCCGGGCGGCGAGTTTGGCTGCAAGCTCGCCGTGCAGTTTGGCACGGGCAAGCCGCAGGATCTCAAGCGGCACCTGGACGGCGGCTGGCTACCGCTGCCGGTGACCACGGTGAAACAGGGCGGGATCGTCTACCGGCAGCGGACGGGCGTGATGCCGCTGGCAGACAAAGTGCCAGTGCCACCGGCGCCGGGAAGTTGGATGCCGCAGCAGGCGGCGTGCGTGGTGGAGTTCGCGATCGACAACCCGCGACCCGAGCCCGCTGCAGCGGCTCTCACGCTCGCTTTGATCGCGGACGTCAAGAAGAACCAGCGGGCAGAGGTGCGGCCGACTGCAGATGGGATGATCGCCACGGCAGGGGGCCGCCTCGTTGCCTTCATCGACACCTCGGTGGCCGGCCCGATCAAGGCAGTGAGCGACTCGGGATCGATTCTGCTCCGCGGGACTCTGCCCCCCCGCAAACCTGCGAAGGTCTTGGTCTTCCTGCCTGCGTGGCACATCGGCGGCGAAGACGCTCGGCTTCACTTCCGCGGCAAGGCCGACTGGGCCCGGGCAGTCGAGGCGTACTGGAAGACAGTCATGGAGCCGGCCATGCAGATCGACCTGCCGGACCCGTTCCTGGCCGATGTGATCCGCGCCTCCCAGGTCCACTGCCTCATGGCTGCCCGCAATGAAGACCAGGGCCGGCACATCGCCGCATGGATCGCCTCGGACCGGTACGGCCCGCTGGAAAGCGAGGCCCAGGCCGTCATTCGCGGCATGGATCTCATGGGCCACGACCAGTTCGCCCGGCGGTCGCTCGATTTCTTCGTCGAGCGGTATCATTCCTCGGGCTATTTGACCACCGGCTACACGCTCATCGGCACGGGCTGGCACCTCTGGACGCTGACCGATCACTTCGACCGCACGCAGGACCGCGAGTGGCTCGCCCGCGTGGCGCCCAAGGTGGCGGGATGTTGCGAGTGGATCGTTCGCCAGCGGCAGAAGACGCGGGCGATCGACGCGTCCGGGCAAGAGCGGCCCGAGTCGGGCCTCATGCCGCCCGGTGTCGTGGCCGATTGGAACCGCTACGCCTACCGCTTCTTCGCCGACGCCCTGTACTACGCGGGGCTCTCGAACTGCTCCCGGGTGTTGGCCGAGGTGCGTCATCCGCGTGCGTCTGCCTTCGCCAACGAGGCCCAGCAGTACCGCCGGGACATCCTCCGCGCCTACCGCTGGAACCAGGCCCGCTCGCCGGTCGTCCGGCTCGGTAGCGGGGCGTGGGTGCCGCCGGCCCCGTCGATGCTCTACTGCTTCGGCGACGTGGGCCGGTTTTTCCCCGGCGAGGACTGGAACCGCACCTGGGCGGGCGACATCGAGATCGGGGCCCATCACCTGGCCGCCAACGGCATCTTGGACCCAACTTCCGATGAAGTCGCTTGGATCACCGACTACATGGAGGACGTGCAGTTCCTCCTCACGGGCATGGGGGATTACCCCGGCGAGCAGAGCCGGCAGGACCCGTTCAACCTGGGCGGATTCGCCAAGGTGCAGCCGTACTACGGCAGGCTGATCGAGATCTACGCGGCCCGCGACGACGTGAAGCCCTACGTCCGCGCCTATTTCAACGCGATCCCGTCGCTCGTAAGCCGCGAGAATCTCTCCTTTTGGGAGCACTTCCACAACGGCGGGGCGTGGAACAAGACCCACGAAACCGGCTGGTTCCTCGCCCAGACCCGGATGATGCTCGTCATGGAGCGCGGCCAGGAGCTATGGCTGGCCCCGTTCGTGACCGACCAGTGGCTCAAGGACGGAATGAAGCTCTCCGTGCGCAACGCTCCGACGCGGTTCGGCAAGGTGAGCTACGCGATCACCTCTGCGGCCAGAAGGGGATCCATTGAGGCGACGATCGACCCGCCGACCCGCAACGCGCCGCGCGAAATCGTCCTCCGCCTCCGGCACCCGGAGGGGAAGCCCATGCGATCGGTCAGCGTGGGGGGCAAGCCGCACCAGGACTTTGACCCGGCACGGCAGTGTATCCGGCTGGAACCCGGCCGGGAGCAGCTTGTGGTTCGGGTCGAGTACTGAGCGACCGCCAGCGAACCGCCTGCCGGGCCTCCGGTCGCGGCTGATCCGGGTCCTGGATCAGGACACGCGATCTCCCCATTCTGTTCAGTTCCGCGGATCGGCGAAACCCCCGCGCCGGGAGCTTTCCAGGATGCTGCCATTTTTCTTTGCGGCTTGGGAGGGAAAAAGCCCAGGATCTTCGCCGGAATCGCTGTCCGGCGCTGGCGGCGGGCCCCCGGGGCGCTCTACAATTGGGAAGTCCCTGTCTTGGGGAGCGCGTGCGGCAAGCGGTCGTCTGGCCCCGATCCGGCGCACGGAACCGTGGAAGAGCCCTTTCTGTTTTCGATCGAGTGTCTCACCTGCCGGCGCCGTTTGGCCGTGCGGAGCGAGTCAGCCATTGGGGCGATCCTCACATGCCCCAAATGTGGGAGCATGGTGCAGGTGGTTCCCCCGCCCGGCTGGAAGCCGAAGCCAAGACCGGTAGTCTCCCCGATCCTGCCCACGGTTGCTGCCGTGGCGGCAACGGAAGGCCCGCCGCCGGTGCCTGCCTCGGCGTCCAGCAGGTCACCGGAAGGCGGCCCGGAACGCCGGGCGCAGCCGCCTCGTAAGGATGAACTCGTTGCTACGGCCGCCGGAGAGGCCACCGCCCCGCCCCCTCTCGTTCAGCCCACGGAGCCGCCGGCGCCACCGCCGCCGCAAGAGCCCCTGAGTGCCGGAGCGGGGCGCTTTGCGGGGCCCTTGCCGTGGAGATGGGCCCTCTGGGCGGCGGTACCCGTGGCGAGCCTCGTGGTGGCGGCAGGGGCGTGGTCGATCTTCCGGCCGACGGAGAATCCGGAATCTGCGGTGGAGGCCGCTGCCGAAGAGGGGAGCATTGTTGCCCCGGCTGCCGGGCCACCCGCGGCGGAGCAAACCGACCCGGCGGCCCCCCCCAAGCTCGACCGCCGCTGGCTGCCGCATCGCACCCGGCTGCTGGTCAGCCTGCGACTGTCGGCCGCGGCCGGACAACCCGTGGCGGATGAGGTAGTGCGGCTGGCGGGCCCGGTTTGGCAGGGCTCTTTCGGCCGCGTCATGGAGACATTGGGGCTGCGGTTCCGCAACGTCCGCCGGATGACCTGGGCGGCCACCGACCTTGGGGCATGGCAAGAACAAGCCGTCGTGCTCATCGAACTGGAAGAGGGGCAGGACGCGGGGGCGCTCGGCGGGCTGGGCGAGGCTGTCGATCTCCGACTCGGCGGGTCAGCCTGCCGGCGCGTGCCCCAAGCCGCCTGGTCGGCGCCCTTTGCGATCCTCGACCAGCGGACCGTTCTGACCGGCCCCCGCCAACTGCTCCTGGAGTTGGCCGATCGGGCACAGGGGGACCTGCAGAGCCGGCCCATAGATCGGCTGCTCAAGGGGAAAACCCTAGATGCCGAATTGCTGCTTGCCGTGGATTTGGCGGCCGCGCGGGAGGCCGGGTGGCCGCTGCCCGGGTCGCTCTTCGACGCGTGGCCCGCCGGCAAGGCCTCCTGGCACGCGATCTGCCAGACGCCGCAAGGGCTGGGACTCTGGCTATGGAAGACCGGCGGCCTGAAGAGTGAGCTGGCGCTTGTCTGCGACGGAGAGAGTGCCGCCGAAAAGCTCCGAGCCGCCCTGGACCAGTTCGTCCCGGCGGCCCGCAACAGCCTGGACTCGACCGCCGCCGCGCTAAGCAAGAGACTCCAGTCGGGCCAGCTTACGGCCGAGGCTGCCGACCAGTACGAGGTCGTCTTGAACGAGGGCAAGGCTGCTTTGCAGGCCGCCCGCTGGGAGGTCGCCGACAAGATCGTTTGGCTGCGGGTGGATTGGGGCCGGAAGCTTCCCCTGGTGGTGGCCGCAGCGTTAGGAAGCCGCGCGGCGATTCGCGGCGACTGGCTGGAGGTCTTGCGGAAGGCGGATGAAGCAAACCACCTTCGGCTCGTCATGGGCTTGGGAGGTTACGCGAAGGCCGAAGGGCACTTTCCGGCCGGGGTCGAGGGCGGGAAGCTCCTGCCCCCTGAGACCCGGCTGAGCTGGATCGCGACGATGCTCCCGTACCTGGACCACCGGGATTGGCATCGCCAGTTGCAGTTCGGCTACTCCTGGAACAGCGCCCAGAACCGGCCGGTCACCGAGCGGCCGCTCGAACAGGTCATCAACCCGGCGCTGGGACCGGCCACGACCGAGGCCGGGTTCCCCGTGACCCATTACGTTGGGGTCACCGGCGTGGGGGCCGATGCCGGGCAACTACAGCCCGGCGATCCCCGGGCGGGACTGTTCGGTTTTGCGCGGACCCCGCGCATGGAGGACATCCGCGACGGGGCCGCAAACACGATTGCCACTCTCGGCGTTACACGCCAGCTCGGGGCCTGGGGAGCCGGCGGCCACGCCACCGTCCGGGGACTCACCAAACCGCCCTACGTGAACGGGCCGGACGGCTTCGGGAGCGGCCAGTCCGACGGGATGCTGGCCGGAATGGCCGATGGCTCGGTCCGCTTCGTTTCCAAGGACGTGGCCCCCGAGGTGCTGGAGCAGTTGGCGACCATCGGTCGCGGAGAGCCGGCGACTGTGGCCGCGCTGGAGCCGCCGCCGGTCCCCGCCGTCCCTTCTAAGCCGGACCGACCCGTTCTCGGGGTCAAGACGCCCGAAGCCGCGCCGGTCCCTCCCGCCGGTCCGAACACCGGATCGCAGCCAGCCGTCCAGGCAATGGCCGAAGATGACGAGGAGGAGGCCGAAGAAGGGCCCGAGAAGCCGGAACAGTCGGTATCGGTGAAAGTGGATGTGCAGGCCCGATTGGCCGACCGCTATCCGGAGGTCAGCTTCCCCGGCGTGCCGATGATCGAGGCGGTGCGGTTCGTCGGCCAGATGAGCACCCTTCCGATCACCCTGGACCTGGACGCCCTGGCGGAAGCGGGCGCCGGACCGCGCGATCCGATCACCGTCCGCCTCAGCGGGGCGACCACGTCAGAGATCCTTGAGGCCATTGCCTCGCGCCGCGGGCTGACGTGTGTGGTCGTGAACCGCCAGGTCCTGCTAACCACGCCGCAAAGGAAACAAGGCGCCCCGCGGCACGAGAAGTACGACGTGGCCGACCTGGTCGGTCGGGAAGCACCGGCGGGAGCCGAGCTGGCCGGGTGGGTCGTCAAGCTCGTGGCCCCCGAGAGTTGGCGTCAAGCCGGCGGCCAGGGGACCATCCAATACGCCGATGGCTCGCTGGCAGTCAGCCAAACCGGTGCAGGCCACTATCAGTTGCGAGTCTTCCTGCAAAAACTGCGGCTTGCCCGGGGGCTGACGCCACGGACGCGGGACCCGGGCGTTCCATCGGACGTGGCAACCCGGCTGGAGCGTGCTTGGCCGAAACTGCGGCAGCCGGTGACGGTCACCTTCCTCGAGCCGGCGCCGCTGGTGCGGATCCTCTCCGAGTTGGAGGTTGCCAGCCGGACCCAGATCCTTGTCGATTGGATGGCGCTGGGGGCGGCCGGCATCATTCCCGACGCAAAGGGGATCGTCCAGGTCGACGGCCGGCCGCTCTCCGAGGCCCTTGTGGAGCTGCTGCAGCCGTTGGAATTGACGTACCGGATCGTCGGCCCGGACCTTTTCGAGGTCACCACGCGGAAGGCCGCCGCAGCCCGATTGGAGTTGGAACTCTACCCCGTCGGCAAACTCCTGACCGCCGGGCAGAGCGGCGAAGCACTGATGGAGCGGATCAAGGGCCAGGTGGCCGGCCCTACCTGGAGCGACGCCGGCGGCCCCGGGCTGCTGCACTTCGACAAGCCCTCGAAGCACCTGATGGTGCTCCAGTCGCAGCCGGTCCAGGCCAAGGTCCAAATCCTCCTGAACGGCCTGGCCGCGGAGCAGAGGGGCGCCGCCAGCCGGTGATCAACACCAAGCGGGAATACTGAAGGTAGGCAGAGGGCAGTAGAAGCCATCAGCTTTCAGCAGTCAGCTTTCCGCCTTCCGCTCCCCAATCCCCAATCCCCAATCCCCAATCCCCTCCCTCGTCCCTCACCCCGGGAGGTCCGCCAGCGCCAGGTCGATCGCCAGGATCGCCCGGGACTGCTTGTCCTTGGACTCGCCCGACTGCAACTCCTGCTGGTACTGGACGTAGGCCGCCAGCGCGGCGTCGGTCAGGCTGCCGGCCCGCCTCTCGGACGGCCGCGACACGGCAGGGGCTGGGGGATCCGCGATGCCTTGCGGGTTGGTGTTGCCGGCGGCCAGGGCGAAGGTCGCCGTGGCCCATTGCCAGCCGGAGGTCACGCCGCGGGCGTCGGCGTAGCGGTACACCTTGTCCGTCCCGCTATCGACGATCCAGATGTCCTGGCTCGCGCCGGACGGGTCGATCGTCAGGCCGGTCGGGCTGGCCGCGCCGGATGTGGCGATCGTCCAGCTTCCCACCAGCGAGCCGGAGAGCGTGTACTTGAACACCTTGTCCGTCGTGCTATCGTTGACGACCCACAGGGAGGTCCCATCGGTGACCATGCCCTTCGGGCTCGTATTGCCGCTGTTGAGCTTAAAGCTGCTGGCGGCGTTCTGGCTGCCCGCGAGGCGGCTGGCGGCGCCGCTGTAGCGGAAGACCTTGTCGCTCTTGGCATCGACGATCCAGACGTCGCTGCCGCAAACGGTGATGTCTTCCACGGTGGCATTGCTGGCCAGGGTGCCGGCGGTCCAGGAGCCGAGTGGTCCGCCGCTGGTGTCGTAGACGTAGACGTTGCGGTTGGCGTCCACGACCCAGGTCCGCTCGCCCGCGATCGTGGTGGCCACTCCGCGCGGGGCGGTGTTGGCGCTGTTGAGGCTGTATGACTCGACCAGCACGCCGCCGCTGTTGTAGTCGTAGGTCTGGTTCTGCGAGGCGTCGTTGACGACGTAGAACCTGGTCGCGTCGTAGACCGCCGGATTGAGTTTCACCACAAAGGCGTCTCCGTAGGTGCCACCGCCGTGGTACGCATTGTTTGCCTCCCCGAAGTCCGTCGAGTTGGTCCAACCCGACACCAGGGCGTTTCCGGCGCCGTCCACCGCGATCCCCTCGCCCGCATCGTTGCCGCTTCCACC
>CAYGZA010000243.1:0-10509 GCA_964354135.1 uncultured Planctomycetaceae bacterium | reverse complement strand
CGCCGTCGAACTCGCCGTAGAAAATTTGCTCCCACGGTCCGAAGTCGAGCTTGCCGGCGGTGATGGCCACCACCACTTCGCGGCCCATGATCTGGCGCTTGTGGTGGGCGTCGGCGTTGTCTTCGCCCGTGCGGTTGTGGCGGTAGCGCTCCGGCGATGGGTCGAACGGGGCCAGTTGCTCCAGCCACTTCTTGTAGTCCTCGTGAAGTCCCGGCTCGTCGTCGTTGATGAAGACTGAGGCGGTGATGTGCATTGCGTTGACCAAAACGAGCCCCTCCCGGATGCCGCTCTTGGCCACCGCCCGCTGGACCTGCGGTGTGATGTTCGCGAAATCCATCCGCCGGGGCACGTTCATCGTCAGGTATTCCGTGTGGGATTTCATGGTGTGAAGGAACTCCGTGGTCTCTTGGTCGTGGCGCGGCCGAGGGCCGCCCGCGCTCACTGAAGCGGCATCCCGGATGCCCTGAGCAGGGTCTCCTGCACCGCAAGGTCGTGCTCGCAGGAGAAATCGGCCTTCTTCTCCCCGCGGAGGATTTTGGCCATGTCGGCCGCGTCGGCAACGTACCGCTCGTACTTGGGAAAGCGGAGGTCCTGGTAGCCCTTCCGGTACTTGTCCCGTGCGGTCGCAAGGGCCACGCGGGCCGCCGGATCGTCCAGCGGCTGGATGTGGAAGGTGCCTTCCGTGCCGCAAACCACGAGGTGCCGGCGATCCATGCCCTCGACCTCCAACGCGGTCGATTTCACGCTGGCCAGCGCCTTCGGGTAGCTGAAGACGACCAACCCGTTGTCCACGAGCCCGTCGTCCGCCGCCGAGGAATGGCGGAGAAACGGATCGACCCGCTGCGGCTTGCCCAGCAGGCCCACCACCAGGTCCACCAGGTGGCTCCCCAGGTCGAACATCACGCCGCCGGGGAAGCTGGCCCATTGGCGGCGGGTTTCCGGCGGGGTCACCTTGCTGATCACGCCGTGGACTTCAAACGGCTCGCCCAACCAGCCCTTCTTCAGGAACTCGCGCAAGAGCACCACGCCGGGGTTGTACCGGAACATGTAGCCCATCTGCACGAGCAGTCGCTGCCGGGCCGCAGCGTCGAGGATGCGTCGGAACTGCGGGAGCGACTGCCCAGCCGGCTTGTCCAGGTGAACGTGCTTGCCCGCGGCGATGCACGCCTCGGCTGCGGCCAGCGAGTCGCTCACCCGGGTCTCCACCGTGACCGCCTCCAGCCCCGGGACGTTGAGGAGTTGCTCCTGGGTCATCCAGGGCAGGTCCCGGAAAGCGCCCATCGTTTCGGCCCGCTTGCGGAGTTCCGGGTCCAGCTCCACGATGCCCACGACCTCGTAGTCGGGCGACTGCCGGTAGACGGCCAGCTTGGTGGCGTGGGCATGGCCGACGCCGATCTGCCCGATCTTGATCCGCTTCTTCGCGGCCGCCCCTTCGGCGCGGAGCGGGGCCAGCAGGCTGCCCGCCGCGGGCAAGGCCAATGCCGCGCCGCCAGCACTTCTCACAAAATCACGCCGCCGGATCAGAGTCATGTTCGTCTCCTTCGCTGCCGCAGACCCACGCCCGCAAGTCCGCCTAGTTTGCCGCGCGGGAATAGTCGTGTCAATTCGGTTGAGATGGAACGGCTACCCTTGCAGACAGAGGGAATCCGGGCCAGAATCACCGGCGGGGGAGGAGCATGTGTACGACACGGAGGGGCACGTACACGCGGCTTCATCGTCCGCACATCCTTCTTGGAATCGGAGTACAGCCCATGAACACGACGGGACGCAGGACGTTCTTGAAAGCGGCCGGCCTGGGGGCCGCCGCATGGACCATGAGCGGCGGGACTCTTCCGGCCGCGGACAGCCGGAGGATCGTCGTCGGCGTGATCGGCCCCGGGGGCATGGGAACGAATCACACCCGCGAGCTGGCGGCGAGGAAAGACGTTGAGGTGGCCTACGTCTGCGACGCCGACCGGAACCGCCTCCAGGCGGCGGCAAAGCACGTCGAGACCATCTCGGGCAAGGCGCCCAAGGCGGTCAAGGACCTCCGCGAAGTCCTCGACGACCGCCGCGTGGACGCCGTCTTCATCGCCACCCCGGACCACTGGCACGCGCCGGCCTCCATCCTGGCCCTGGATGCCGGGAAGCACGTCTACGTGGAGAAGCCCTGCTGCCACAACATCCGCGAGGGGCGGCTGATGGTCGAGGCGGTGCGGCGGTCCGGCAAGCGGCTCCAGGTGGGCACGCAGAGCCGGAGCACGGCCTGCGTCCGCGATGCCATCCGCCGCGTTCACGAAGGCCAGATCGGCGAGGTCCTCGTGGCCAAGGCATGGAACAGCCAGCTCCGGGGGTCCATCGGCAAGACGCAGCCCAGCCAGCCGCCGGCTCACCTGGACTTCGACATGTGGCTCGGACCGGCCCCGGTGGTCCCGTACCGCGCCAACATGCTCCACGGAATCTGGCGCTGGTGGCACGATTTCGGCTGCGGGGACATCGGCAACGACGGTGTCCACGACATCGACGTCGCCTGCTGGGGGCTGGGCGCCGACTCCCATCCGGCGCGGATTGCCTGCCTCGGCGGCAAGCACTTCTTCGACGACGATCAACAGTTCCCGGACACGCAGTACGCCGTCTTCGAGTACCCGGCCGAAGGGAAGCGCGGCAAGAAGAAACAACTGATCTTCGAGCAGCGGACCTGGTCGCCCTACGTGCAGGAGGGGTACGAGAACGGGGTGGCGTTCTACGGCACCCAGGGAATGCTGATTATCGGCCACTCGGTGGGTTGGAAGCTCTATGGCCCCCGCAACAAACTGATGGCCGAGCGGACCGGCCCTTGCGACCTCGCGGCCCATCACCAGAACTTCCTGGACTGCATCCGCGGCCAACAGCACGAGCTCAACGCCGATTGCACGGCCGGTCACCTTTCCGCGGCGCTGGTCCACCTGGCGAACATCGCGGCCCGCGTCGGCCGCGTGCTGCGGTTCGATCCGCAGAACGAGCGGATCCTCGATGACGGGGAGGCGGCTGCCCTCACTGGCCGCAAGTATCGTGACGGCCATTGGGCCGTGCCCAAGGACGCGTAGGTGCCACGGGGAGAAAGGAACCATCATGCTGCGATGGACTGCTGCTGCACTGGCCTGGGTTCTTCTGGCGCCGTTGGCCGGGGCCCAAGAAAAGCCGGGCGACCAGCCCTGGAAGGTCAACTTACCGATCGTGACCGTCCAGAAGGAACTCTACAAGAGGCACCCCAAGCCCCGCGCGGCCGCCCTGGTGGCGGTCCAGTACGTCGGGCCGAAACTCCAGCGCCGCGAGTGGCAGGGGATCGAGATCCAAAGCGACGTGGCCGAGAACCAGGTCGCACGCTGGTCGATGGACAACGGCCGCACCTGGTCCGAATTCGTGCCGCTGGCGCCGTCGTCGAACGTCCGCTACAAGGGCGTCACCGTGTGGGAAGGAGGCGGCGGCGGGACGTACGACCCGGTCTCGGGCGTGCTCGTGGACACGTGGCTGCGGCAGGTTGCCGTCGGCGGCGTCTACAACTGCTTCACGTACTACCGCCTGTCGCGGGACTATGGCAGAACGTGGACGACGCCCAAGCAGCTCCGCTACGAGCCGGGGGAGCCCTTCGATCCCAACGACCCCCTCAAGCCTGGCTTTCTGAGGCACAACCAGGCGTACCCGGGCAACAACGTCCTCGTACACTCCAGCGGCCGGCTCATCCACTGCGTCGCGCACGCCAACGCGGCCGGCGATCCCAACAACGACAAACGGCCGTGGCGGATGGGCTCGCTCGCGTTCCTCGGCAGGTGGAACCCCGCGGCCAACGACTACGACTGGACGCCCGGCAAACGGGTCGAGATCTCGCCGGGCCACTCGGCCCGAGGGCTGATGGAGCCCGAGGTCGCCGAGCTCAAGGGCGGCCGGGTGCTGGTCGTCTGGCGGGGCTCGAACGCCGGCTGGGACGGGAGCCGGGCGACGATCCCGGGCTGCAAGTTCTTCAGCACGTCGGAGGACGGCGGGATGACCCTCGCCCCGCCCGCCCCGTGGAAGTACGACGACGGCACGGCGTTCTACTCCCCCTCCTCGTTCCACCGCATGATCCGGCACGGCGTCACGGGAAAGCTCTACTGGATCGGGAACATCTCGGCCGTGCCACCCAACGGGAACTCGCCGCGGTATCCGCTGGTCATTGCCGAGGTGGGTGAGACGATCCCGGCGCTGAGGCGCAGCACCGTCACGGCGATCGACGACCGCCAGCCGCACCAAGGGAGCGACGTCCAGTTCTCCAACTTCTCCCTCCTGGAGAACCGGGAGACCCACGAGCTGGAGCTGCACCTGACGACCTACGGGCAGGAGAAGGACCCGGCAGACTGGGCCAGCGCCGACAACTACAAGTACACGCTGACCGTCAAGAAGTAAGCCGTGTGCAGGCGCAGGTGCGGTCGAGTGGCACCGCACCTTGTCATACACCCTCTCAGAGACCCAACTGGTCGCTTGCGTAAGCAAGGCTCCGCTTGACGTTGTCTTCCTCGCGGGCCACCTGCCGGTCAAGGGGGAGATGGTTGACTAGCGGGAGAGGTTTTCCCGAAGCCTTGGCGCGGACCGTTTTGAGCGTGCGGGCCAGGTCGCGGCCGGGGACCTCGGCAAACGTCGCCCAATACTCGGGCGTCAGGCACGGGACCTTGAGCGGGTCCCGGGTGATCAGCTCCAGGCTGAAGCGGCATTCCGGCCTCGCTTGGCGCAGGACCTGCACCATCTTCTTGAGGTCCAGGAAGCCTTCACCCAGAGGGACGTCGGCAAAGAGGAACCCGTCTTCGTACTCGCGGACCGCCTGGTCTTTCAGGTGTACGGAGAGAGCCCACGAGGCATAAGCCTCGACCACTTCCATCGGGTCTTCCAAGAGGGTGAAGCTGTTGCCCGTGTCCACACACATCCCGACGTACTCGCTGCTCAGCCGTTTCAGCACGTCGAGCCGCTCGGGGATGCGGTGGTCTTTGTGGTTCTCGACCGCCAGTGGCATCCGATGCCGGGCGGCGACCGGCTCGGCCAGTTGCAGGGATTGCAGCCCGCGCCGGGCGGACTCGCGGAACTCCTCCGCGGAGCGGAATTGCTCGTAACGCCGGCCGGGCATCATGACCGCGCGGAGCAGTCTTGCCCCCGTGGCGGCCGCCGTGCGGGCCTCCGCGTCGAAGCGATCGAGGTCGCCTTTATCCCGCGGCAGCTCCGCGCAACCTTCGAGGAACATCCCGTGTTCCTCCGCCTTCCGGCGGAGTTGGGCGGAGTAGGCCGCGTCCTTGACGCCCATCGGTAGTTGGACCCCGCCCGCCCCGAATTGCCGGCAGTGCTCGAGGAAGGTCACGGGATCCGAAAGCGGTTTCCGCCGGCCGCCGCCTTGCTCCGCCTTCTGCCGGATGCCGAACACATAAACGACGATGCCGAGCTGCGTCCTTTTCGGCGCGTCCCCGCCGCGCAGGCGGCCGGGAGAGGCAAGCAGCGACGCCGCCAGCCCGCCGGCCATGGAACGGAGCACCTCTCTGCGGTTCATTCCTCTGGCTCCCTTGGTCGATCAGGTCAGGTTGAGCGCCCGAAGCTCTGCGTCCCAGGGCTTGCGATACGGGCGCACGAGCATCTCGGCGGCTTCGCGGTCGCCGGTGATTCCTTCCTTCTCAGCGTCCCATTGGATCCGCCGCCCCAGGCGCAGCGAGATGTTGGCCAGGTGCAGCGCCGTCGCCACGCGATGGGCGGTCTCCAGGTCCGAGAGCGGCTGCCGGCGCGCCTTGACGCAATCGAGAAAGTTGCGCACGTGCCCCCGGAACTGCTCGCGCGGGTTGCCCGAGGAATCGCTGATCCGCTCGGTCCTCAGCGACCGCGGGCCGGTCTCGGGCACTGGGACCAGCCCGCCCGCCGGGTGCTCGCCCTCGTAGCGGGGCATCGCGTTGAAGGGGTTGACGACCGGGTCCGGGTGTACGCTGAATCCGCCGCGGCCGATTTGCAGCGAGCCGTCGGTCCCGTAGAACGTGAGCGGGTCGGCGGCGGTGCCCCGCGAGCACTCGCGAATCGCCAGCGACATCGTCCATCCGGGAAACTCGAAGATCGTGTCCTGGGTGTCGGGCACGTCGCAGTTGTCCTTGAGGAAGAGCCGGCCGCCGGTGCTGTAGACCGACTTCGGGCCCTTCGCGTCCAGGTACCAGCAGGCGACGTCCAGCGAGTGCGCGCCCCAGTTCGTCATTTGGCCGCCTGCGTAGTCCCAGAACCAGCGGAACTGATAGATCCCGCGGTTGGGATTGTAGGGCCGCAGCGGCGCCGGCCCGGTGAACATCTCCCAATCCAGCTCGGGCGGCGGGGCCTGATCGGGCGGATTGCCAAACCCCGGCATGAGGTTCCGCACGAAGCTCTCGCGCACCGTGACGATCTTCCCCAGACGGCCCCGGCGGATGAACTCCCGGGCCCGCCGGTAGTGCGGCCCGGAACGCTGCTGAGTGCCCGCCTGAACGATGCGCCGGTAGCGACGAGCGGCCTCGACCATCCAGCGGCCTTCGCGGACGAAGAGCGTCAGCGGCTTTTCGACGTACACGTCCTTGCCCGCCGCGCAGGCCAGCATGGTCATCAAGGCGTGCCAGTGGTCGGGCGTGGAGATGCAGACAGCATCGACGCGCTTGTCTTCGAGGAGCTTGCGGAAGTCGCGGTATTGGGCGACGTTGCCTCCGGCCGTCGCCGCAGCCTCCTTCATGCGGCCCCGATGCGCCTCGGCCACGGCGACCACGGCCGCGTCGGGCTGGTCGCGGAAGTCGACCGCGTGCCGCTCGCCCATCAGGCCATACCCGATCATGCCGATGCCGATTCGCTCGTTGGCGCCGAGAACGCGGCCGAACGAAGCGGCGCTGAGTGCCGCCGCGGCCCCGGCCTCCAGCAGCGTGCGGCGATGGAATGGATGCGTGCTCATAGATCGTTTCCCGCAAGGCTCCGGCCCCGTCCTCACGGACGGCCGGCTTCTTCCCCGCTTGCCGCGCCATCTTACCATCCTTGACCGCACGGGAGAACTAAGTTATGACTAACTGGCGTTACGTGATTCTGGGAGGGCGCAACCCATCCCTCCCCCGAGCACGGCACCAACTCCCAGGAGAACCGGCATGACAGGTCGCCAGCGCGTTTTGGCGGTGCTCAACCGCCAGAAGCCGGATTGTATCCCTTTGGATGTCGGCGGGACCGACTGCTCCAGCGTTCATGTGATCGCTTACAAGAAGCTGCGACAGCGGCTCGGCTTCCCCGTCGGGCCGATCCGTTGCGGCTGCCTGACGCAGCTCGTCGCCCAAACCGATGCCGACGTCATGGACGCCCTCGGCGTGGACGTCGAAGCCCTTTGGTTCAGCGCCCAGCGCACCAAGGTCTGGAAGACGTCCTTCGGCGTGGACCTGATCGTGCCCGAGTCGTTCGATGTGCAGGACCTCCCCGACGGATCCTCCGTGGTCCGCAACGCCCGCGGCGTTGTTTGCGCCAAGCGGGCGGCCGGCGCCTATTATCACGATCCGTTCGGGACGCCGCTGGCTGAGATTGCCTCGGCCGCGGAGCTGGAACGTTTCGATTCCCTCTTCGAGCGATGGGACTACTCCCCCACCTATGACGAGCCGCTGGAGACCCTGGCCGAACGGGCGCGGACCCAATATCAGGCGACCGACCGGGCCGTGGTCACGCTCTGGCGGCTGCACTATCTGCAAGGCGGAATGCTCATGCGCGGCTACGAGCAGTTCCTCATCGACTTGATGGCCGACAAGGACCTGGCCCACGCCCTGCTCGCGAAGTTGCACGATGCGTACATGCGGAGGACCGACGCATTCTTGACGGCGTTCGGCCCCTGGTTCGACATCGTGTTCCTCACCGACGATCTGGGGACCCAGAAGGCAGGAATGATCTCCACCGACGTCTACCGCGAGATGATCTTCCCCTACGTCTCCGAGGCGGTCGGGAAGATCAAGGCGGCGGGCAAGAAGGTCGTCATGCACTCGTGTGGCGCCGTCAGCTCCTTCGTGCCGTTTCTGATCGAGATGGGCGTCGACGCCCTGAATCCCGTCCAGGTGAGCGCGAAGGGGATGAATCCCGCCGAGCTGGTGCGGGAGTATGGGAGGGACATCGCGTTCTGGGGCGGCGGGTGCGACACCCAACATGCTCTCAACGCCTCCGATCCGGAGGTCGTCCGGGCCGACGTCCGCAGGCGGCTCGAGGAATTCGGGCCCCGCGCCTCGCTCGTCTTCACCCAGGTACACAACATCCAGTACGACGTCCCCGCGGAGAACATCCTGGCCATGCGGGATGAATTCTGGAAGCGGGCTCGCGCGTGAGCGGAGCCGCAGTCCCCAATCGTTGCACTGCCACCCGTCTGCGGGGAATGGGTGTGCGGGAAGTGGCCGGGGGGCATTTCCTTCCCATGTCCGGAGGCCTTGAAGCCCTGGGCGGCCATGCCGTAGAGTACCCATCGGCGCGAGTCGCCGCGGGCAGAAGGCCCGGTGCGTTCCTGGGAACCGTTCTTGGAGGGAGGTGACCGTTGGGGGGGTTCTTCGGCGTTGCGTCAAAGGAAGACTGTGTCGCGGATCTCTTTTACGGAACCGACTATCATTCGCACCTCGGCACGCAGCGGGGCGGGTTGGTGCTCAAGCACGAGGGCGGGTTCACGCGATCCATCCACGACATCACCAATGCCCAGTTCCGCAGCAAGTTCGCCGACGAGCTGGGCCAGATGCACGGCCGGCTCGGAATCGGGGTCATCAGCGACCACGAAGACCAGCCGCTGATCATCGGCTCGCACCTCGGCGTCTATGCGGTTGCCACCGTGGGCCGGATCCACAATCTGGAGTCTCTGTCGGGAGAGGTTCTCGGCAAGCACACCACGCACTTCTCCGAGTTGGGCGGCAACGCCGTCAACCCCACCGAGTTGGTCGCCACGCTCATCAATCAGGGGGCAAGCTTCCACGAGGGCATCCGCCTTGCCCAGGACCGCATCGAGGGCTCATGTTCCCTGTTGCTCCTGACGGACCGCGGGATCTACGCCGCCCGCGACCGCATGGGACGCACCCCGGTCGTCGTGGCTCGCAAACCGGGGGCCTACGCCGCCACCCTGGAGACCTGCGCCTTGCCCAACTTGGGCTACAGCATTGAGAAGTATCTTGGACCCGGGGAGATCGTCCGCATTACCGAGGAGGGGATCGAGCCGCTCCGACCTCCGGGGGAGCAGATGCAGATCTGCTCCTTCCTCTGGGTGTACTACGGCTACCCCGCGTCCAGTTATGAGGGCATCAACGTCGAGGCGGTCCGCTACCGCTGTGGTGCGGCGCTGGCCAAGGCGGACCAAAGCCAGGTCGACGTCGTCGCCGGCATTCCGGACTCGGGCACCGGCCACGCCCTGGGCTACGCTGGCGAGTCCCGCGTTCCGTATAACCGCCCCTTCGTCAAATACACGCCCACGTGGCCGCGGAGCTTCATGCCGCAGGAGCAGCGTGTTCGCGACCTCGTGGCCCGCATGAAGCTGATTCCCATCGGCGAGCTGATCCGCGGCAAGAGGCTCTTGTTCTGCGAGGACTCGATCGTCCGCGGCACGCAACTGAAGGACACGATCCAGCGGCTCTACGACTACGGGGCCCGCGAGGTCCACATGCGCCCGGCATGCCCGCCGCTGGTCTACGGCTGCAAATTCCTCAACTTTTCGCGCTCCCGGTCGGAGTTGGACCTGGCCGCGCGGATGGCGATCAAGGAGCTGGACGGCGACGGCAACGCGCACTTGGAGGAGTACGCCGACTCGACTTCGCCGCGCTACGCCGCCATGGTGGAGCAGATCCGGCGGCGGCTGCAGCTCACGACGCTCAAGTACCAGAAGCTCGGCGACCTGGTCTCCGCGATCGGGCTCCCCAAGGAGAAGCTCTGCACCTACTGCTGGGACGGGGCGGAGCCCTGCGCGTCTTGCCCGGGGACGTGCCGGGGGTAGGATGGGTCAAGCCCGCAGGGCGATGACCCGCCTTCTCTCTACACCCACTCCCAGCGGCGGAGCCACACATAACTCTGGGGCAGATTCGCCCACATTTCCTTGGTGATCTCCTCGTAGCGGGCAGCTTCAGCCGGCCCGGAGAAGGGCGGCGTCCCGTCGTGCGCGAGGTCCAACTGCCGCCGCTCTTTGACCGCGGCTGTGGCGTTCTTGACCTGATCCACCGTGATCAGCCCAGGAATGGCCGCCGCCAGCACGTCGCACGAGAGGACGTAGCGGAGGGCCATCCGCGCACGCTCGTCGTCTTCCGCCTTGGTGGGCGAATCGGGCTGGCCGCCGGACCTGAAGAGCGTGCCGCTGGCGAAGGGCTTGATCCCGATCATCCCCACGTCGTATTGCCGGAAGGCGTCGAACATGCTGCCGGCGGGCTTTTCCTTGCTGCCGGCGCTATAGGGCGTGACGATGACCTCAAGCGACGGGTACTTGGCCACGGCCTCGGCGATCCAGGGGCGGTGGTGCGTGGAGATGCCGGTCGCGCGGGCCTTGCCGGCCCTCTT
>CAYGZA010000242.1:0-10556 GCA_964354135.1 uncultured Planctomycetaceae bacterium | reverse complement strand
GACCCCTCTTGGAGAATAGTGGCCGGTCACATGAAACGCGGTGGCGGTCTGCCGGCGTCCCGCCACGAGACTCCCCGCGTAGCCGCAGTAGCCCCCTGGACGCCCTTGTCTGGGTCGGCGCGCCTAGTTGGGCGCCTTCCAGGTGACCCTTCCATTAGGGCCGAACATCTGAAAGCCTCCTCCTGCCTTCTCACCGGCGCCCATCACGGCCCGCGGGTTCCCGCTCTCATCGCTCACGGCAACCCCTCCTACTTCCTTACTCGCGCCCATCGCGGCCCGCCGCACCCCGAACTCATCGAACACGGCAACCCGTCCTGCTTCCTTACTCGCGACAATCTGGGCCCGCATCTTGCCGTTCTCATCGAGCACCTCAACCTGATTTCCCTCCTTACCCGCGAGAATCTGCACCCGCCCCTTCCCGTTCTCATCTTGCACGGAAACCGATCCTCCTTCCTTACCCACGGCGATCGTGGCCCGCACCTTCCCGTTCTCATCGAACATGGAAAACCCCGTTACTTCCTCACCCGCGAGAATCGTGGCCCGCATCTTGCCGTTCTCATCGCACAGCTCCAGAAACGGCGTAGTCGCAACAAGGGCCAGCTTGCCTCGCGTCACCCCACCCTTATCGACCAGATAAAAAGCCTCTGCCCGAACGGATCGCGCACGCAAATCCGACTCGGAACGGCGGTTCGCGGCAAGCCCCACAAACAGAACCAGTAGCGCCGCCCCGGCCACCGCAAGCGTTGTAGCGAGCCGGCGGTTCTTTCTTTCCAGCGCGTCAAGGCGGCTGACCAAAGGGTTCGGGTCGCTTGTTTGGCTGCTCATCGCTTTTCCTCACTTGTTTGGCTTCTTGTACACAATCAACCCTATTCCCGCGCCGATCATCCCAATGGGGATTACCAGGCCGCAGACACCGGCGACCGCAACGTTTACTCCGACCTTCGCCTCGATGTCGCCGACGATTCTATGAACATAGCTGCCACCGCTCCATGTGCAGAAGCACAAGTGCAAAGCAACCGCCATCGCAATGAGTGTCCACCCGATTGCCACTTTCACTTTCATCGCAACCTCCTTGGTCCTTGCTGAGATGGGTTTGGCAGCCGCACAGGCAATGCGGGCTGCTTCGTCACTTACGGTAGATATTGCCGAAGAAACTCCGCAGGACACCTCCTAATCGCTCCAGAGCGACCCCCTGAGGCGTGTCGGCCCACGGACACTCCAAGATACTCCGTAGGATGCCTCTTAAGCCCCGGGGAGCTTTGTTTGCAGCGCAGCGATCGCAGTCGTTCACATAGGGCAGATACATATGCATACCAAAGCGGGGACCATTCACATACTGATCGAAGAACTCACGATTCTCCGACGACTCATCCAGCCACCAGTTCAGTTTCGCACTGAATCGTAGTTGTTCAGCTATCGTCAGCGCCCCCTTGCACGTCGGACAGACTTCATCACTCCTGACGCCCCAACCCTTGCGCCGGTGCCGGGCATACAGCCTCAGTGCGTGTTGGTCGCCCAAGATGCCCCTGTAAAACTCAATATGCCGCTTAAGCTCATGAGCGTCCATGTCGACGGCGCCCGTGGCGTCTTTATAAAAGTGGAGTAGTGCCGCCGGGTCTACGTGTACACGAAACGCCAACAACGCGTTCACCACCTGCTGCTCTAGACGCCGGGCTTCTTCACAAAGACGCTCGATTTCCTCTTCATCGCCTGCCATGCGCGATTCTCCCCGGATGCCTCGCTATCGGGCCCGGCCGTTTCGACAACACGGTGTGCCAAAGCTGGCACACGAGCCGATCCAATGTGGGCTTCAAGTCGGTCGAGTATTCAAAGGGCCTGGACAGCAAGCACAGTGTTCAGAACCGCCACACTCACCACGAGGGTTGCCGTCAGTCCCGTGATTGTTTTGACGTGTACCCCGTCTGAGATGCTGAATAACTACCCCCCAGTGTAGCCCGCTACTTCGGCGATGCAACGGTCTCCTGCCGGCTCCAAAGGAAGTCGTCACGGGGTGCCATGCTCGGCCGCGGACCCGGAGCGATAGGAAGCGGCCGCATTTCCGCACACCACTTTGGGGGAGAAAAAACAGAGGGGGACGCTAGATTACTTGCGCCGAGGCCGCCGCTGGGGGGGCAGGCGGGGGTACACCAAAGCAGCTCCGTATCCCCTCGGCCCTACTCGCGCACGGCTTGCCGCGACGTGTTTTCGCCGTGTGCGCTGCGGGCACTGCGGCAGCCTCCAGCCTCCTCGAACGACCCGGCAACGCGGAGCGCAATCGCGCCCCCGAGGTCCCTTGGAGCCACAACATTGCCCCGCTGGTTCCGACGCTGCCGGCCCCTTACCTGCCTGTTGCCGATCTATTGGGGCGAAAACCCCTTGCCGGTAAACTACCGGCGCGACTCCCCCCGATTGTTCCAAAATACCGGTTTTCCTCGGGAAAGACTGCAATTGTAGGAAAGGGCTTGCAATAGCCGCTTTGGAGGCTAGAATGCCAGAAATCCCCGGGAAACTAGGGCTTTTTGGCGAGGTGGCGGGGGGCCCTGAAAATCCAGGTGTCGCCGGTTCAATCCCGGCCCTGTCCACTTTCCTGTAACCCTTGCCGAATCTCAGGCTGCGTGGCACGCTCGGGGCCCGAAGCCATTGCGGACAATCCACCCGGCACGAATCGTAAAGAGCTGCCACGTGGGTAAGAGCCAGGAGAAGATTCGGCGAATGCGGGATGCGCTGGCGCACCGGGAGAGCGACCGGGTGCCCGCGGGAGAGTTCTTCTGGACCGGCTTTCTCAAGCAGTACCGCCGGACGCACGGGGAGGGCTTCGACCCGTACCGCCACTTCGACCTCGACTACGTCGTGATCACGCCGAACCTGGACCCGAAAATCCGGCCGTTCGAGGTGCTCCGTGAAAGCGGCGACGACATTGTGGTGAAGACCGGCTTCGGGGCCACGATCCGCCGCACCGGCGACGCCCCGATGCCCCGCTACGAGGCCTTTTCCGTGACCGAGCCGCACGAGATGGCCCGCTTCGAGCTCGACCCGCCGGACGATCCGCGGCGGTTCTATTCCGGCGGCGACGACCAGATCAATTGCGTCGGCGACTCCCTGCTCCGGAACCTGCCGCCGTGGGCTGAGCGCGTCGGTGCCTACGTCGATGATTTCGCCGTGTTCGGCTCGGTCTGCGAGCCCTACGAGTATCTCTGGCGGTGCATCGGCTCGGAAAACGCGCTCTACTGGATTACCACCGACCGGGAGCTTTTGCAGCGGTTCATCGACCGCATCGGCAGCTTCACGCTGGAGCTGGCCCAGGCCCAGATCGAGGCCGGCAAAGGGCGACTCTCGGGCATGTACGTCTGGGGCGACGTGGCCTACGTGAAGGGAATGCTCTTCGGGGCCCCGCGGTGGCGCGAGATGCTCAAGCCGCACGTCAAAGCCCTGATCGACCTATTGCACCGCCACAATCTCATGGTGATCTACCACGGCTGCGGCAACGCCCAGGCGATCTTCGACGACCTGGTCGAGATCGGCCTGGACGCCTATAACCCTCTGGAGGCCAAGGCCGGCCTGGACGTCGTCCCGCTCAAGGCCGAGTACGCCGGCAGGCTGGCCTTTGTGGGCAACGTGGACGTCCGCGTGCTGGAAAAGGGCGATCCGGACGCCATTCGCCGCATGGTGCGTCACAAGCTCCAGGCGGCCCGCGGCGGCGGCTGGGTCTTTCAGTCCGACCATTCGGTCTCCAGCCAAGTGAAGCCGGAGAGTTACGAGCTGGCCCTGGCGACCCTGCGGGAGCTTGGCAACTACCCGCTTCGCGTGTGAGTCGGCTCGCCGGAGCGCGCGGGCGCAAGACGTTGTTCAATACGGAAACCGCTCGTCCACGGTGGCGGCGGAAAGCTCGACCAGGAACGTCGAGATCCGCTCCACAAGCACCTCTATCAGGCGGCGGCCTTTCTCGGCCGTGGCGGCGTGCGGATTGCCGGCCCCGGCGTTGGTGGTCAAGAGGTGCCAGGGCCGGGTGATCGAGACCCAGCCGCGGTCGACCGCCTCGAAGCGGCTTGGGGCCTTGCGGCCTTCGTCGGCCGCAAGCGTGCCGTCGGGACGCCGCGCCACCAGCTCCGGCCAGTATGCCAGGGCCAGCGAGGTCTCCATCTCGCCGGCGTGGTCGTCCGGCTCCTCGAAGATGTCGCGGTACACGTCCTGAAAAGCCTGGTACCAGTTGCACAGAAACAGCTTCGCCGGGCTCCGCCCATAGAGCTCGCGAAGGATCGCCTTCGGCTCGTTGCCGCCGTGGCTATTGAGGAGCACGATCTTGAAGATGCCCTGATGCACCAGCGTCTCGACGAGGTCGGCCACGACGGCGTGGAGCGTCGAGGGGTTCAGATTCATCGCGAAGGGGAATTCCCGCTGGTTCGTCTGGGTGCCATACGGGATCGTTGGCAGCAGCATGACCTTGGCCCCGCGCTGCCAGGCCGCCTCACAGACCTTCTCCCCGATCACGTCCCCCTCGAAAAGGTCCATGCCGTAGGGGAGATGGAGATTGTGCGGCTCGGTGGCCCCCAGCGGCAAGACCGCCACCTCGTATTTGTGCCCTCTGACGGAGCCGAGATTGGTTTCCTTGAGTATCCAGGGACGCACAATACCCTCCGCCGTGGCGCCAGTGGTTCTCGGGGCCGGCCGGCAACTGTCCCGACTCGGCACGCCTTGATGATACCTGGGGCATCCCCTCCCTGCCAGAAGTCAGCCGACGGGCGGGTGACGGGCTTTCTACGATCGGCACGTCAAGACCGGCGACGGCGCCTCTTCGACGAGCCGTTGCCGCCTTTGTCGTTGGCCGGGCGGGAATCGAGCGAGACGATCAGAAGCGGTTCCACGACGGCCCAAGAGTCGTCTTTAGCCACCACGACGATCCGCCGAGGTCCAAGAGCGACGAAATCCGGGTGAGGCACCGGCAGGGAGCGACCGTCGGCCAACTGAATCGCGAATGGCTCGAACGGCTGCTTGTGCAATGCCTCCCGAACCCCTGCAATATCCACCGCAGGCCCTTCCCACAAGACAAAAAGGGCTCCTGCCGGGCCGGTGCGACCCGGGGATCACCGAAGTTGCGGGGACAGGATTTGAACCTGTGACCTCGAGGTTATGAGCCGGTCCCAGCGACCTCGCCAAATCGCCCGTAAACTCAGAGCGAATACCATCTTATGCCCCCCGTAACCGTTTTGCAAGTACCCGAAAACGATTGCAGTATTTCCCGAAGAATACGGGTATTCGGAAATGCAAAGGGGTAGTGAGGGTAGTCCATTCTTGGCCGTTGACCTCGAGGACTTGCGGGACGGCGGTCAACTGCACGTCGCGTTTCTGGATGTGGCGCCGCGGGGGTAGTCGAGGGGTAGTCCATCGGGCGCCCATGCCGTCCCTTGCGGCCTCGTGGCCGGTGCGTTGCCAAGCCCGCCCGCGGAACGTATGCTCTAGCACCACCCGGCCGCGTCCTTGGCCCAGTACGTGATGATGACGTCCGCCCCCGCGCGGCGGATTGCCAGAAGCGATTCAAGGGCAATCGCCTTCTCGTCGATCCACCCCCGCTGGGCTGCCGCCTTGACCATGCTGAATTCGCCGGAGACGTTGTACGCGGCCAGCGGCACGCCCGGAAAGCAGCCGCGGACCTGACGAATGATGTCAAAGTACGCCGGAGCTGGCTTGACCATCACCGTGTCGGCCCCTTCGGCCAGGTCGAGTTCGACTTCGCGGAGGGCCTGGCCCGGATCGGAGGCCGGGGCCATCTGGTAGCTGCGGCGGTTGCCGAATTGCGGGGCGCTCTTGGCCGCCTCGCGGAATGGCCGGACCCAAAGCCCATTCGCCCGAGATTGCCCTATCTACCCGGGCTCGTCGCATCCGACTCGGGTTCATCGCCCGAGACTGCCGGGGCCGGGCACCCGGGCGCAGGCCCGCAAGAGCGAGCGACGAATCGAGTACTCGGGATAATCCTGCGACAGCCGCTTCATGGGCTCCAAGGTCGCCGGGTCCGCAAGCTTGCCGAGCGCCTCGGCAGCCGCGTGGCGGACGTCGGTCGCGTTCCTCAGGTCGCCGACGACGCTCAGCAAGGTCGGTGCGGCCCGCCGGTCGCCGACGTTTCCCAGCGCCCAGGCGGCGGTCGCGCGCCAGCAGGGCGTGTATTCGAGTTGCAGGAAGTGGATGTTCGGCTCGGACGGGTCGGGGCGGCCGTGCCGCGCTTCGTTCAGCTCGGGCGCCAGCGAAGCCAACAGCGCGTCCACCGACGCCGGATCGCCCAGGTTGCCCAACGTGCGACCGAGGAAAAAGAGCACCCAGTGCCGCTGGGGAATCCAATCCGGATTGCCTAACGGACGGTGAATCGCATCCTCGGGCTTCGACCGGTAGAGCCCGTAAACCGCGCGAATCCGCGGCTCGTACTTGCCGTCGCGGCAGAGGAGCGACAGGATTTGCGCGGCGCGGTTGTCCGGTGCGGGCTTTCCCGCCCATGCACCGAAGGTGGTGCCGACGGCCTGCTTCAGGTCGTCGGCGGCCTTCGCCCGCGGATCGCCGAGCAGGGCTAGGCAGGTCTCGATCAGCTCATCGGCGCGGCCGCTCCGCCGCAAGACCCGGCCGACGAGCGTTTCATAATCATCGTTCCCCGGAAAGAGCGCGCGGTCGGGGTCGGTCGGCACGGAGCGGATGAGGTGCGGCACGATGCCCGCCGCGCGCGTGGACCCCATCGCGTCGAGCGCCTCGATGATGCGGGCGTGCAGCGGGGAATTGTGGCAGGCATAGAGCGCCGGATGATCGCTGTACCAGCCGACGTAATCCCAGTACTCCTTGAGCCTTCCGAACGTATCGATCAGGGCCGCCTCGGCTTCGGGCGTCGCGATCCGGCCGAGCGCCTCGATGGTCGCCTCGGCCAGGAAGAGGTTCGCGGTTTTCGGATCGATGTTGGCGGCGAGGATGTCGCGCAGCACGGGGACCGCGCCGGCGTCCTTGAGGTAACCGATCCCCCGGGCGGCCTCCTGCAGGGTGCGCGGATTCAGCGGCGAATCGGCCGGAAACGTGAAGCTGTCGGTGCGGTTGTCCCTCTCGAAGGCCGGGTAAGGGTTCTTGCCCGTTTCCGTTGTGAGGAACCGGCGCAGCGCCGCGCGGGCTGCAGCGCCGCCGACGTGCCCCAGCGCGACGATCGCCCGGCGCCGGACGGCGCGGTCCGTGTGGGAGATTCGCTCGATCAGCGATTGCTCGATGGAATCCCAACGGTTCGTCTTGAACCACGCCCGCCACGCGGCGGCTTGCGAGTTGCGCTCGGCCGCGCCGACGAAGGGCTGGAACGGCTCGGCATGCCCCGTCAGATTCTCCAGGGCGACGGCCGCCGACTGCGCCACGACCGGGTCCGCGTCGGAAAGCGCGTCCAGCAATGCCGGAACGCTGTCACGCGTGCCGCACGCGGAGAGAGCCAGCGCCGCCGCCACGCGCACCTCGCGGCTTTCGTCCCGCAGCCGCTCGGCCAGCGCCGTCGCAGCCGCTCGGTCGCGGAAGATGCCCAGCCGCTGCGCCGCGGAAATCCTGAGCCCCGCGTCGCCGCCGCCGAGCCGCTCGACCTGCGCCGCGACTTCCTGCTTGCCGGTCGTGAGCGGTCCGGCGCCGTTGGTGTGCCGGTTGAGCGAGGCCGTCTCGCGGAACCGCTCGAACTGGAGGTCCATCATGCCCGTCACGCCCGAGTTGTTGCCGCGAAAGTGATGCGGCTGCCCCTGTCCGACCAGCTTGAGCGGGCGCGCCCGCAACGACTGGGAGAAGCGGCTCTCCTGCGGCGGCGTGACGCTCCGCGGGTGATGGCACCCGAGGCACGATCGCCGTTCGCCCGGCCGCACGTAGATCCAGGACATCTCGTTCAGCTCGGAGCGCCCCTCGGCGTCGACGGCCTGGAGCGCGACGGGCATATCGGCGGGGACCTCGATGGAGAACGACCCGTCGGGCGCGATCGGCACCGTGCCCAATTCCACCGTCTCGTGGCCCGCGTGAACGATGTGCGAATGGGACGAGCGGGTCGTCAGTGCGCGGGCGCCGAGCACGCGGATGGCCCGGACCTGCTGCCAGTCGGCCTTTTGCTTCCGCGTGAATCGCACGTTGTGGCAGTTGAGAAAGCCGGTCGCTCCCGGGTCGCCGACGCGCTTGGGGTCCACCTGGTCCGGAATCACGGGCGGACGGGGCCGCGCCCCCAAATACACCGGCGAATGGACCGAGCCCGCCGGCGACTCGTAGACGGACACGACCTGGCCGTCGCGCGGATCGATCACGGCGATCGCGTCCGAGTGCATCCGCCCGGCGCCCGGCCTCAGGACCGTGGCCAGCAGTCGCCCGTCCGGCAGGGGCGAGAGGTCGCCGAGACCTCCGGGCAGAGGCTGGAACGAGCCTTCCGCGCCGCCGGGCGTGGCGACGAAGTTGCCGCGGTTGGAGATGCAGGCCAGTTTTCCGCCGGGGAGGGGCGCGGGGCTGCCGTAGCCGAGCGCCCGCAGCCGGACGCCGTAATCGGCCCCCATGTCCGCGCCGATCTCGGTGTGGCCGTCCGTCCCGTCGGGACGGATGACGTGGATCTGCGTCTCCACCTTGGCGCGGTCGAAGAAGTTGTCGGTGCGGATGAACGCGATGCGGCCGTCCGCCATGACCTTCGGCTCGTTGTCGAACGTGGGCGTGAAGGTAATCGGCCGGACGTCGCTCCCGTCGGGCTTCATGACGAACAGTGCCCGCGACGGCGGATTGTGGTATTCCTCGAAGGAGCCGATGCGCGTCGAGGTGAAGACCACCCGGCCGTCGGGCAATTCCGTCGGGTCGATGTCGTGGAACGGCCCGTCCGTGAGCCGCTCGGGCGAGCCGCCGTCCGCCGGAACGCGGTAGACGTGGAAGAAGCTCTCGCCGTCGGCGGCCATCGCGACGTAAATGGACCTGCCGTCGTAGCTGACGCTGGGCGAGCCGATGGCGCCGCGGCCGGCATCCACCAACAGGTGCGGTTTCGCGCCGGGGCCTGCCGGCTTCATCGCGTACAGCTTGCGCCCGATCTTCGACGGGCAGGGAATGTCGAACTCCGTGTAGGCCCTGGACCAATCGCCCACGCGGAAGCACACGCCCCAGGCGTCGGCGCGCAGCGGCACGTAAACGCTGCAATCGTCGCCCACGAACGCGAAGCCTGCCGGCCACGGAAAACTCTCGTCCGGCTTGGTCAAAGCGATGGAACCGTGCAACGTCTTCGGCCTCCTGCCGCCAGCCGATCCGGAATAGGCCAGTTTCCCCCAGGGGGCCATGCCCATCGGCCCCAACACGGTCGCCCTGGTCCATTCCGGTCCTTCGACGAATTCCGGATGCGAGTAGTTGACCGGATCGCCGTTGGGGGCGACGTGCCAGGCGGCGTCGGTGACGATCTCCAGCGGCCGGCGCGACTTGCTCTCGATCCGCACCGCCGCCACCAACCCGCGAATGCCCCCCAGGTCCGTGCCGCGAACGCCGACGACGTTCTTGCCGCGCGCCAGCCGCGAGGTGATGTCGTATCGCTCGACCGAGCTCCATACGTCGCCTTCGGCGCCGATGTCGTAACCGACCGCAGCGCCGTTGATGTAAAGCTCGTAGCCGTTGTCGGCAGTGATCAGGATGCTGGCCGCGGTGGGCGCCTCGTCGAGCGTGAACATCGTGCGAAACTGGGTGATTTCATCGCTCGGCGCGCTCCAAATCCACGAGGCCCGCTCCAACGGCGGCAACGGGCCGACCGGCTCTTTGCCCGGCTCCGAGGGAGCGCTGGCAGCGGCCTGTCCCGCCTGCGGCTTGTCCGTTGCGGGCGGAGCGGCGAGAATCCGCCCGGCAAAGATCGCGATCGCCGCAGCCGCCACGACCCGGCACCGCCGAGCATCCGGAAGGTCCTTCATCATCGTTCGTCGGGTCCCGATCGTCTTTGTCATCGTCAAGGTGTTTCCTTCGCTTCAAGCCGTTCTGCGTTGAACCCCTCCGGATGGATCGCGGCGTGGCACTGCGTGGAGCCGTCGCACCGGGCCACGAACCTCACGACCTCAGTGTGCGGTGGGTCCCCGGCAAGATCGGCAGTGCTTCAGCGGGGATCCGGGCGGAATGGCGCGTTCTGCCCGGCGGTACTATTGCCGGGAGCGATAAACTTTATCTCGGCCGAGGAGCGATGTCAATCGCCGCAGCCGGATTCCGATCGCTCGATCGGCAAGTCCCGGTCGCACGGATGACGCGTCGGACGATCCCAAGGTTACCTGTCTACCGAAGAATCGACGGGACTGCATTGGACGCGCGATGTTAGAGCCAGCCGGCCGCGTCTTTGGCCCAGTAAGTGATGATGATGTCGGCGCCGGCTCGCTCGATCGCCACGAGCGATTCGAGGACGATCGCCTTCTCGTCGATCCAGCCCCGCTGGGCCGCCGCTTTCACCATGCTGAACTCGCCCGAGACGTTGTACGCGGCCAGCGGCACGCCGGGAAAGCGGTCTCGCACCCGGCGGATGACGTCGAGGTACGCCAGGGCCGGCTTGACCATCACCATGTCGGCCCCTTCGGCCAGATCGAGCT
>CAYGZA010000241.1:0-10567 GCA_964354135.1 uncultured Planctomycetaceae bacterium | reverse complement strand
TCGGGGTCAATCGGGGCGCTTTGTGCGCCAACTGCACCGGATTTCGCAGCGCTTTGACCGCCGACCCTTGTAGAACCCGGGGATTCTGCGGGTAGTTCGACTCCTGCCAGGCGTACTGGCCTACCTCGCAAGCGGACGCCGGGGGCCTGCACCCCGTGGCAAGAGAAGCGTGAGGAGTTCCCCGAGATCGCCGGCGATAGGGAGCTGGTCAAAAGGGGAATGGGAGGATATCGACGCGCCGGGCTACGTCCACATCCGGCAGATCCTCCTCTCATTCTAAGAGGGAGCGACACTGAGATCGCCGCCAGGACTGACGGCCCAGTGCGGCTTGCGCTCCGCGTTTCCGTCATTGCCGTTTCTGCTGATGGCTCAGGCGTCGCCTCGGCCGAGCGAAGCGAGCCGCAGCTTCCGCAGGTGCTCGATGCTCCGCGCCGCCTGGTCCACCGAGCCGCACTCGACCGAAAAGACGATGTCCCGCGGGCACTTGCGGACGATCGAGATCACGCGGGCCCAGTCGATCACGCCGTCGCCGCAGGCGCAGCCGACGGGCGTGCCGGTCACCTTGCCTCGCTCCGCCTCGGAGTGCTCGACGGTGATGTCCTTGGCGTGCAGGTGGACGAGGCGATCGACGACGCGCTCGAGCCACGGATAGGGATCCTGCCCGGCCAGGTAGGCATTACCCGTGTCGAGGTTGATGCCGATGGCCGGCGACTTCACCAGGTTGTAGATGCGGTCCAGCCCCTCGGGAGTCCTGGAGTACTGGGCGTGGCACTCCAGGCCGATCTTGATGCCACGGGGCTCGGCGAAGGCCGCGGCCTCGTGGAGCATGTACCTCATCAGGACGTGATCCTCTTCCTCGGTGGTCCACGGGGCCTTGATCCCTTCGTCGGTATTCACCACCGGCGCGCCGCACTCGGCGGCATAGCGGATCGCCTGCTTGATGTAGTCGCCGTGGACGTCCGGCCGGCACAAGGGGCCGTGGGCCTGAAGGCCGGAGAGCTTCAGGCCGGCCTTCTCCACCGCCCGGCGGATGCGGAAAGGGTCGTCCCACATCGAGACGGTATGGTAGTAGAGGGCCTCGCTCATCAGCTCGCGGCCCCAGTGGACCATCGGCTCGATGTACTCGAAGCCCAGCTCCTTGGCCCGGTCCACGCCCCACTCGAACGGCTTTTCGTGGCGGCGGATGGCTTCCAGGTTCATGCCGATGAAGATCTTGCCCATGCGTGTGCTCCTGCAGATAGGGAAGAGATCCGGTCGAATGCTCCCGATACGTTGAGGATTATGCGCCGACGCGGACGGCGCTGTCAACCGCTCGTTGGTTGTGGCAACAGAAGCCCACGGGCTGCCATCCGTGGGCTTTGAGCGCAGTTGTGAAGCTCTGTCGTCGAATGTCCTTACTTCCGTCGCGCGCCGACAATCAGTGCCGCCAGTCGGGCCCGGGCCTCCTGGTATTTCGCCGGATCGGGGTCCCAGCGGAAGAATGAGTCGGTAAGCGGAAGGACGACCTTCTCGGCCTCAGCAGCCAGCCCGAGGCGCTGGAGGATCGCCAGGTATTCGTAGTCCTCGATGGAATCCCGCAGCGCTTTCAGCCGCAGGCTGGAGACGATGCCGTCGTAACCGGCTGGGCGGGCGGGATAGACGAGGGTCCCTTCGCCATGGTAGACCAAGCCCTTGGCGCCCTTTTCGCGACCGTAGGTCCATGCGTTGGTCCAAGGGTCGTCAACCTGGTCCCAGTAGGACATCCCGCCCCAGTAGAGCAGACCCTTCATCCGGTAGCGCCAGGCCATCCACGCCGGCACGCGGTAGTTCAAGAGCGGATAGTCGATGTGCCACCACGGCGTCTTCTTCTCGCCCTGGCACAACGCGGTGTAGGTCCAGATCGTCTCGCCCAGGGCCTGGTGCTGGGCCGCGGTCTCGGTGTCGTGAAGGCAGAACAGCGGGCACCAGATGTCCACCGCCCCGTAGAGGTCGCCCCACGCCGGGTCTTGCGTCTTGGTCTGCTCGACGACCATCACCTTCAGCGCGGATTTCGCCGCGCGGATCGCCCGGCCCCACGTTTGCACCTCGCGGTAGGCCTTCTCATCGTTCGGCTCGTCCAAAAGATAGGTAAAGAAGAGGACGGGCCGGTCCAACTCCTTGACCGCCCGATCCCATGCCTTGAGCCAGGCGTGGAGCTTCTCCCGCTCTTTCTCCGGGTCCTTCACTGCGCTTTGCGGATGGGCGGTCTGGATCGCATTGACGTGGTAGCGATCGACGAATTCGCGGAGGTCCCGGACTTGCTCCTCTGGAATGCGGAAGCTCCCGTCGGGCTGCCGCTCGGGGGCCAGCTTGCTGGAAGGGGTGGCATCGAAGCGGTGCTCGCTGAGCAACTGGGCGCACTGGGTATCCACGGCATCCCAATCCACCGGCGACTTCGCCTCGGCGTCCGGAAGATGCTTGCGGTAATAGCTCTTCATGCGTTGGGCGGGCGAGCCGAAGGCGGTCACCAGCGTGGGCACCGGCGGCAAGGCGAAATCCCAGACCGTGATGCTCACGGGCACTTCGCGGGCCTTGCGCTGGTTTCCCTCGGCCCACGTCACTCGATAAGTGCCACGGTAGAGCCCCGCCTTGGCGTCGGGCGGCACATAAAGATCGACCCAAAAGCCGTGCGTCTCGTTCGCCGGCGAATCGAACGGCATTGCCGTGAACCGCGCCCCGGAGAGCGGTTTGCCGGTGAACGGATGAACAGCCGGGATGAGCGGGTCGGGATACCAGCCCGGCTTGAACCGGTCGTTGCGATGGGTCGGCTCCGTCAGTTGCATCTGATGCTGGCGATACAATCGGGCGTCGGCGGCACGGAGTGCGGCACCGTCGGGCTCGGCAAGATTGCCCGGCTCGATGCGGATCCCTTGGACCGGCGCGTCCGACCGCACGAGGATCTGGAACCCCTCCCATTCGTTCCGCGCGGCGGCGAGGCGGACTTCCAGGCGGTTTTCCGCCGGGTCGTCGCGGAGCACCCGCCGGGTCTCGGCCGCGGTCCAGACCTGCAAGTCGGCCGCGGCGGCTCCCCCAACCGATGCACAGAGAACCGCGGTCAACAGCAACTCGCGATAGCTCAAGGCCCTCATAACGCTCCCCCTCTTTCGCAACAAGGTGACGGTGCCGGCTTGCCCGAGAGCCTGATTCTAAGTGCGGGTCCGGACCGAGTCCAGACGGCCTGCCGGCGGGGTGCAGCAACGCACTCGTGGCGCGGTCGGGAGGGCGAGGCTCCTGCCGAGCCGCACTTGAGGCTGCGAGCCCGGCTCCAACGAGATTCGGGCACGTCGTCCCGCACCCTCGCTTTCGCCCCTTCGCCGGGGAGGCTATTCTACACATTCGATGGCGTTGGACCGTCCTGCATCCGACGGAGGTTGGCCATGGCTCGCAAGTTGTTTGTCGCAATGTTGGCGTTGGCTGCGGCTCCCGGCTGGGCGGCCGCGGCCGAATGGTACACCGCCCCGGATGGAAAGCCCGACGCCCAGGGGACGAAAGACTCGCCGTGGGACGTCGAGTCCGCGCTCGGCGGCCGGCAGAAGATCGCCCCGGGCGACAAGTACCGGCTCATGGACCCGCGGGATCTCTACGGCAAACCGGTCCTGGAGGGGACGTTTACGGGCAAGCCTATTGCCGTTCCGCTCAAGGGCGAGTTTGCCGCCTTCGTGCTCATGAAAGAGCCGTGAGTCGCGGTGGAGTGGCAGCCGCGGCGAGACTATACTGAGGATGGATACCGGGGGGTCGGGAGTCCACTTCCCATGTCGGCGACAATGTCGGTCTATTGGTGAAAGCGCTGGCCGCCGACATGGGAAGACGACTCCCGACCCCTTTGCGCAAGAAGCAACCACGCCAGGGAGGACCTCACGTGAATCGAACTCGCGGAACGGTGGCCATAATCTGCGGATTGGCGGCGCTGTCGGGCCGTTTGACACTGGCCGCTGCGCCGCAGGTCAACCCTGCCGAGGTGAGGATCGGCGGCCAGCCGGCCGTGCCCTCCAGCCCGTCGGCGTTCGGGTTCTCGCTCCTGCACGGCGGCAACGCGGCCCAAGTCGCCCTGATGGGCCGCTTGCCGGCAATGCTGGTTTCCGTCCGCCAGGGAGGGGAGGTTGACGCTGCGATCCCCATCGACGGCCTCGAGGTGCCGTGCAAGATCACCGCTCAGGCGGTCGCCGTGGGCGCGGGATCGGCCGAGGTGGGCTTCGGGTTGGGCGACGAGATTGCGTGGCGAGCGGTCACTCCCGGCACTCCGGCCCAACTTGAGGTGGCCGTGCCCGGCAGCGGGCCGATCAGGCTCCGCCTGCGGTCCCGGCCGGTGTCCGGCGCCGGTGAGGCCGCGGTCCGGTGGCGGGACATCCGAATCCAGGCGGGCGATCGGCGAATCGACGTTCCGGTCACGGCGGCGGCAGGCAATCCCGAGCAATTCCCTCCGCCGGAACTCCCGCAGCTTCATAAGGCGATCGATGATGCCTTGGTCGAATGGGACTGGCGCATGCAGGACGGGATCGGCACGGAGCGGGCCCCGAGCACGTACCCCGCGGCAATCCAGAAGACGTTCGACCGCGGCGATGCCCTGATCGCGGACCTTCGGGCCGGCGGGATTCCGCTAGGCGAAAACCCGGCCCGTTGGGAGGACCTGAAGCGACGGTTCAAGGAACTTGCGGCTGCGGCACCGGCGGATGGAGCCGCTTGGGAAGGACTCTGGCGCGACGTACACCGCCTGCGGCGGGAAATCGCCCTGGCCAATCCGCTGGCCCGGGTGGGGCCGCTGGTGTTGGTCAAGCAAGTGCCGAGCCTCTTCAGCCACCAGTTGACGCAGTACCAGGGCAATTGCGCCCGGCCGGGCGGCGGCGCGTTCGTGCTCGACAGCCCGGGCCGATCGATGCACTGCCGCCGGCTTGCCGCGGGGGCCCTGCCGCTGGGAAGTTACGAGTTCCCGGAGGTTTCCTACGACGGTACGAAGATCCTGTTCGCCTATTGCCACGTCGAGACGGTCTCGCCCGACCGCGAGCGGCACATCGACCATTTCTTCCATCTCTACGAGATGAATGCCGACGGCTCCGGCCTGCGGCAGATCACCGACGGTCCGTTCGACGACTTCGCCCCGCGATACCTTCCGGATGGGAAGATCGTTTTCATCTCGTCGCGGCGGCAGGGATTCCACCGGTGCGGGCAAGGGCCTTGCCCCGTTCACACCCTCGCCCTGGCCAACGCCGACGGCTCCGATCCGCACCCGATCTCGTTCCACGAGACGCACGAGTGGGACCCTGCCGTGCTGGGCGACGGCCGCGTGATCTATACCCGCTGGGACTATGTCGATCGCAACGCCGTCTTCTACCAGCAGCTCTGGACGGCCCGGCCCGACGGGACCGACGTGCGGATCTACTACGGCAACAACACGTTCAGCCCGATTGGCGTGTGGGAGTCGCGGGCGGTGCCCGGCTCGCAGCGCGTGATGGCCACGGCCGGGGCCCACCACGCGATGACCGCCGGCTCGATCATCCTGCTTGACATTACCCGGGGGATTGACGGCCCGGGACCGATCACTCGGCTGACGCCCGACGCGTTGTTCCCGGAGAGCGAGGTTCCGGTGATCTCCCGCGGCGCAACGACGTGGCACAACCCGGTGGGCGTGCCCGTTCCGCCCAAGGTGCCGCCCGAGGCGGAGCGGTGGCCTGGCCACTGCTACCGCACGCCGTATCCGCTTTCGGAGAAGTACTTCCTCGCGGCGTACAGCTTCGACAGTCTGATCGGCGAGCCGCACCCGAACCCGGCCAACATGTTCGGGATCTACCTGGTCGACGCGTTCGGGAACAAGGAACTCTTGTATCGGGACCTGAACATCGCGAGCCTCTGGCCGGTGCCGCTCCGCCCGCGGCCGGTGCCGCCGCGGCTGCCGTCGCTGCGGGAGCCGTCGGCGCCGAAGGAGGGGACCTTCTTCGTGCAAGACGTGTATCAGGGCTGGCCGCCGCTTGAGCCGGGCAGCGTGAAGCGGCTCCGCATCGTCCAGGTGTTGCCGAAATCGACCTGGCACGCGAACAACCCGCCGCTCGGGCTCCCCAGCATCTCGCCGGGCAAGCAGGTCCTGGGCACCGTGCCGGTGGAGCGGGACGGATCGGCCTTTTTCCGCGCCCCCGCGGGAATCCCGCTTTCGTTCCAGGCCCTGGACGAGCTGGGCCAGGCGGTCCAGGTGATGCGGAGCGTGGCCTACCTGCAGCCGGGGGAGAGCGCCTCCTGCGTCGGCTGCCACGAGCCGCGGACCGCCGCGCCGGCGCAGCGCCGAGCGGCCCTTGCCATGGCCCGGGAGCCCTCGGCCATCCAACCGGGCCCCGACGGCTCGAACCCGCTCAGTTACCCGATCCTCGTGCAGCCGGTGCTGGACAAGCACTGCGTGTCGTGCCACAACCCCAAGAAGGCCGACGGCGGGATCGTCCTGACCGGCCAGCCGCAGGGGCACTACACGTTCTCCTACAACGCGTTGGCCCCCCGCGTGCCGTATTCCGATTGGGGCGGCAAGCCCGGCGACTTCCGCGCCGTCAACAGCGAGCCGCTGAGCATGCCCGGCTTTTTCGGCGCGCGGGGTTCCAGCCTGATGAAGCTCCTGCGCGCCGGCCACGAAAAGGTCGCTCTCAGCCCGGACGATCTCGAGCGCCTGGCCACCTGGATGGACGCCAACGCTCTGTTTTACGGCACTTTCGACCCGGCCGACCAGGCGCGGCAGCGCCGCGGGGAACGGATCGCGGGGCCGAAGCTGCAATAGCGGCTGGGTGGCATGCGGTCGCGGCTGGGTGGCATGCCGTCACGGGCTGGGTGGCATGCGGTCGCGGCTGGGTGGCATGCCGTCACGGGCTGGGTGGCATGCCGTCACGGGCGCAGCCCGGGTCGGCATGTGACATGCCCACCCGACGCGAGCGCGTCGTGAGGGCATGCCACCCTTGCGCTTCTGCGTCACCGCAGTCCCATCGCCTTGCGGACGAGCCAGTCGCGGGTGCGGTCGGAGACGAACTTGAGGGCAAAGAAGGCCCACCTGGTCCGACGGCCGACCGGGTAGCGGGTCTTGGGCCGCCGGGCGGTGAGGGCGTGGACGACGGCCTCGACGACCCTCTCGACGGGCATGCCGTGCTCGCCCTCGTGACGGGCCAAGGCGCGGAAGGCGGCAATGTCCGCGCCGTAGAGATCGTCGAGTTGTGCGGCCACTTGCGGGGCGGCCTCGTCGGACTTGGCTTGCGTCTTGCTCCAGATTGGGGTTTTAACACTAGCAGGCTCCACGATGGAGACGCGGATCTTCCAGCGGCGGAGCTCCAGGCGGAGGCAATCGGTCAGGGCCTCCAGGGCGAACTTGCTCGCGGCGTACGGCCCCAGGTACGGAACGGCGACCCGGCCGCTGATCGAGCCCATGTTCACGATCCGGCCCCGGCCGATCCGCACCAGCGGCAGGAACGCCCGGGTCACGGCGATCTGGCCGATCACGTTGACCTCGAACTGCCTGCGGAGCTTTTCCAGCGGAATCAGCTCGAGCGGTCCGGGCACGACGATGCCGGCGTTGTTGACCAGGCCCGCCAGGCCCGCGCCGCCGACGGCCGCTGCGACCGCTCCCGCCGCCGCGGCGATGCCGTCCGGATCGGTCACGTCGATCATCACGGGCGTCAGGCGATGGGATGCCTGTTCCTTGAGCTTCAGGGCGGCAGCCTCCGATCGGACGCCGGCAAAGACCCGCCAGCCGCGACGGTCCAGCTCCAGGGCGCAGGCGGCACCGATCCCGGTCGAGGCCCCGGTGATTACGACGGCAGGCTCAGAGGCGTCTTGCGATTTGCTCATGGTTCGTCCCACGGAATGTCGGATAGTGTGACGGCCTACGAGCGGAGGACGACGAAGTAGGCCACCAGCACGGCCGCGATGACGTACATCGGCCACTTGACGTCGCGGCCCTGCCCGGAAATCAGCTTGACCACGGGATAGCTGATAAAGCCAAGCGCCAGGCCGTCGGCAATCGAATAACTCAAAGGGACGCCCAAGACGATGAGGAAGGCCGGCACGGCTTCGGCAGCGTTGGACCACTCGATCCTGGTGATGCTCATCATCATCATCGAGCCGACGACCACCAGGGCCGGCGCCGTAATGGGGGCGTAGCTGCCGACCATCCTGATGATCGGGGAGAAGAACAAGGCCAAGAGGAACAAGACGGCGGTGGTCAGGGCCGTCAGCCCGGTGCGGCCTCCCTGCTCGACGCCGGCGGTGCTCTCGATGAAGCTCGTCACCGTGCTCGTGCCGCAGACGGCGCCGACGACCGACGCCGCCGCATCCGACAGAAAGGCCTGCCGGGCCCGCGGCAGCTCGTTGCCCTTCATGATTCCCGCCCGGGTCGCGACGGCCACCAGGGTGCCGAGCGTGTCGAAGACGACCATGACGAGAAAAATGAGGACAAACGGGATCATCGGCCAGGAGAGGGCCCGGATGACGTCCAGCTTGAAGAACGTCGGCTCTATGGGCGGCGGCTGGGACACCAGCCGATCGGCAATCTGGAATCCTTTCTCATCCATGAGCGAGGACTTCGTTACCGCGTCCGATTGGGCGATGCACGCGGGGGCGTGGGGCAGGCCGGTTTTCAAGGCCACGGAGAGAACCGCCGCGGCGACAATCCCCCAGAAAATGGCCCCGGGCACCCGGCGGGCGCAGAGCCCCGCCGTGAGCAACAGGCCGAAGAAGAAAACGATCAGGTCGGGCGAGGCCAGGAGGTGATTCAAGGCCAGGGTGTCCATTTCGGGCTTGGTGCCTCGGAGGATCACCACGAGTCCCGCGTTCTTCAGCCCGATGAACGCGATGAAAAGCCCGATCCCGCCGGCCATGGCATGCCTCATGCTCGGGCTGGTGGTATCCAAGATGACCTGCCGCAGGCCGAAGAGCGAGAGCAAGAGGAACAAGACCCCGGAAACGAAGACCACTCCCAAAGCGACCTTCCAGTCCGACGTGCTCCCGGCCGCGAGGCTCCCGGCCGCAACCTGCTCCTGGATCATTGCCGCGGCCGCCGGCAGAACCGCCAGGAAGAAGAAGTTCTCGCCCATGCCCGGGGCCTGGGCGATCGGGTACCGGGCATAGAGGGCCATGATCGCCGTGGCCAGCGCCGCCGAGATGCAGGTCGCCACGGTGACGGCATCGAAGTCCATACCGGTCGGCTGCCCGGAGAGTTGCCCCGAGAGAACGGCCGGCTGAAGGAAGATGATGTAGGCCATCGTCAAGAACGTGGTCAGGCCGGCGAACAGCTCCGTGCGGACGCTCGTCCCGTGCCGCGAAAGCCCGAAAAACCGGTCCAACATGGCCGAGTCTCCTGATCCCCGGTGGTGGATGGACGGCGCCGGCGCCACCTATCCGGCCCGCACGGCGGGCGGTACAATTCTCCGACATGCCAGTCGAGTTGTACAGAATGCCCCGCATGAACGGCAACGGATGAACGGCAACGGCCAGCCCCCGCCCTTAGAATCCGGCGCAAACCACGGCGACGACTTGCCTTCGGAGCTTCTGGTCCCTCCCGGCGAAACCATTACGGTTAGGGAGGCGCGCCCCCCTCGATCGGTTCTCTTATCCAGGTGGCTCCCGCTCTTGCTCTTCGTGGCCACCTGTGCGAGCACGTACTACGTCGGCGGGTGGATTTACTGCGTCTCGCTGATGACCATCCTGTTGTGCCACGAGCTGGGGCATTATGTCCAGGCCCGGCGCTACGGCGTGCGGGCAAGCCTGCCGCTGTTCATCCCGCTGCCGGTCGCGCCCATCGGGACGATGGGGGCGATCATCGTCATGGACGCGCGATCCGGCGACCGGCGGGCGCTTTTCGACATCGGGATTACCGGACCGCTGGCGGGCCTCGTGCCCACGCTGGCTTGCTGCGTGGTGGGATTGATGCACTGCAAACTGGCCTTGACCGGCCCCGGCTTTCTGGAATTCGGCGAGCCGCCTGTCTTCAAGCTCCTCGGGCGATGGATCCTGGGGCCGAAGCCGGAAGGGTACGAAATCGTCTTCGGTCCCCTCGTACACCCTTTGAGCATGATGATGCAGGCCGGCTGGGTCGGGCTCTTGATCACGGCGTTGAATCTCTTTCCCATCGGGCAGCTCGACGGCGGCCACATCCTCTACGGCCTCTTGCGCGGGTGGGCCCGGCCCGTGGCGGCAGCGCTCCTCTGGGGAGCGATCGTGGCCGTGGCGGTGTTCCATCTGTGGTGGTGGTGGCTGATGCTGTTCCTTCTGGTCCTGATGGGTCCCGAGCACCCGCCGACCGCCGACAACAGCGTGCCGCTGGGATTCCGGCGGACCGCGCTGGGGTGGCTGACCCTGGCGTTCCTGCCGCTCGGCTTCACGCCCGACCCGCTGCCCCTACGCGAGTACCCTGCTCCGTGGCGCGGGCGTCCGGTGCAGGAGGAGCGGGAGGACAACATCGTGTGGCTGAGGGGGGTTTCTCGATCTCGGGAGGGCGAGGCTCCTGCCGAGCCGGTCACTGATTGGGTGGCATGCCGTCACTGCCGGAGGCAGGGTCGGCATGTGGAGACATGCTCACCCGACGCTTCGC
>CAYGZA010000240.1:0-10688 GCA_964354135.1 uncultured Planctomycetaceae bacterium | reverse complement strand
GCCTTACGCGCGCCGCCGGCATTGTGCAGGTAGATGTGGCCCTGGTGGACCTTGGGTTCCTTCTTGCCCGCCGGGACATACTGGCCTTCCTTGTCCAAGGCGAGGTCTTCCTCGGCGACCGAAAGCTCGCTCTCCAATAGTCCTTCGTAGATCGTACCAAAGTCGCGCACGCCAAGACTGCGGAAATCGACCGGCCCAAAGACGCCCTCGCCTTCAGGGATCGGATCGACCAGCAGGTCGCACAACACATGGCCGAAATCCTTGTTGGGCAGGCTGATGTCGGCCAATAGAAAGCCGGCCGGTGACACATCCGACTCTTCCGAGAACAAGCCGCCATTGTAAGTCGGCACGCCCCACTCCTTGGGCTTGCCCGTGTTCACGACTTGGAACAGGCGGACCACTTCGTCCCAATGGCTGGTGCTGTCGTCGAAGGTCGGCGTGCCCTGTTGGCGCAGCGCCGCCATTTCGCGGGCCTTCTTCTTCAGCGACCGATCCCGGTAGCGCTCGTTGGTGCGGCAGGGCAGCAAATCCTTGTCTTCGGCGTAGGCAATGAACAGCAGCCGGAACAAAGCCAAGAGCGCCATCTCGTAGGTCAGCTTCAGGTCTTGCGCGGTCGGCGTCTTCAGCTTGCGGGCCTTGGCAATGGCGATCGCCAGCCGCGGGACCACGAAATCGTAGATGCGGTCGCGCAGCCGGGAACCCAAGTAAGAGGCGTAGTCCTGCGATGCGTCAAGGATTCGGGAAAACGCGCCGTCTTTGGAGAGCGCCGGCCCCGAGAAGAGCAGCCACAGGTAGCCCGCGCGGTCGCTGGGCAGCAGGCCGAGGTGGATTTCCACGAAGGTCTCGGTTCGCCCCCGGCGGCCCACCCCCTTGCCCGCAGCGGTGTGAATCCGCAGCGACGAGCCGTGGTCCACCAGCACGTAATCCAAGTTCTCCTCATCGGCCTTGGCAAGAGCGTATTGCACGGGCGTCATGCCGCCGAAGCGGTCGGAGGCGATGTCGCAGGCTTCGCTTCGGTCCAGGAAAACGGCCACCGCCATCTTGGTCTGGCCGCAACGGAGGATGGCGTACTGCTGATTCGTGTCGGATACCTGGAAGCCAAGCCCGGCCAACAGGTCGCGACCGCGCTTGTCGAGCAGGTGCTTGGCCTGTTGCTGGGCCTGCGACCAGTCGGAACGCTGCGGGACGCCCTTCTCCAATTCGTGCATGGCGAAAAGTCCCTGATTCTTCAAGCCGGGGATTTGCGATTCGACCTCGGGCAACACCGACCAGAGGAAGCGGGTCGCCGCATGGCGATTGGGTTCGGCCAGGGCGGTGCGGCAGATGCGCTCCACCTGCCCCATGTCCAGGTCCAGGAATACCGGCGGGATTTCGCCCGCAGGGCCGCACAGGGCCGCCCGGTCGCCGTGGAGGGCGACCAGCAAAACCGGAGTCGCCCGACCGCCTTGGCGGTTCTTCCACGCAGTGCGTAGCGCATCCTGGGTGGGCTTCCGTTCGCTGCGGGCGACGACGACCTCCAGCCCGCCGGAGCCGGGGCCAATCATCAGCCCGAGCGGTTCCAGCGAGCCGGGGGCACCATGCGCAGCATGGTCCGCCAGGGTCAGCGGTCGCAGTTCCAGGTCGGCCAGGAAAGTCTTGGAGTCCATAGGACGACCCTCTGGGCGCGTTGGCATCCGCGCAGAAAGATCCCACCGGTCAGCGGACGCTCTGGGCCGCCCCCCATCATAAGGGCCGGCGAGTCCGGTGGAAATCCTGGCCGGGAATAAGGAGGTGGGGATGCCTTTTCGAGACAAGACGGTCTAGCAGCCACCTGAGAAAGATCGCTCCAGGTGGTTTCACTAGAAGGGGGGAATAGGACCTCCCACCGTGGGAAAGTGAGCCGAGGGGGAGGGTAACCTCGGTTCCGCCCCGGGCGTCGCAATGGCAACAGGTGAAACGGGATGCACAGAATCGCGGCCGGTCCGGGCTTACTGTACAGTCCTGCACGCTTCGGCGATCAGGTCAAGGTTGGCCATAGCCCTGCACGCCTGGATCGCGCTCCTGCCACCTGGCCGACTTTCCCCAATCTCGCGGATGTGGTTCCCCAACAGTTGGGCCGCGCGCCTCGCACCGTGAAAGCGACGCGACGCGCGAGTCACCAGGCCAAGAAGCTGCTCAGGTGTCGCCGATGCCAAGCCTCGGATGAGTTGGTGGAGATCAGCTTCGCGCCGTTTTCGTTGCCAGCCGGCCATATACCCCGCCCAGCACTGCCGACAGATACAATGCCGCCGGCCGGTCTGCCGATCGCGGAAGCGGAACGCCTGGACCGGATACCGCTCCCCACAGGTCGAACAGATTCTCGTGGCGCCGGCTTGGGCAGCGGCGGTCATGGCAGGCCCTCTCCGCTGATTGTACCACGTGGGCGGGGCTGGGCACGACAGCATGAGAGAACCCGCGCCGGGTGACGCGGGCGTGAACTCCGACGGTTCGCTTCTTGGCGCTACGCAGCCTGCCGTCTCCGCCGCCACCAGCCGATACCGACGCCCGAGGCCCCCAGGAGCGACCAAACAAGCAAGGAGGCGGGCTCTGGGATGGGTTCAATTGTCGCTACCCAAGCTTCATGCCGGTTGGATGGACGTAGGCCGTAGCCCACAATCGTGCGTCCATCGTCCGAGATTCCATACGCATGAAGATCAACCCAATCGTCCAGATTGACGCCAGCACCTGTCAGTACGTCTGTCAAGCTTCGCATACCATTTGCCTGGTCCCAAATGAAGGCTTCTTGCCTGGAATAGGCCACCTGCGAGTTTCCGACGACAATCGAACCGTCGGCAGAGACGGCAGTTGCGGAGCCGTAGACATGCCCGCCAGGCAGGTCGCCAAGGCCAACCATCCCCGTTGCTTCCGTCCATCGAAAAGCTTCGATGCCTTCCTGTGAGTGGCTGTAGCCGACTATGACCCGACCGTCATGGGAAACGTCGTTTGCACTGCCGTAGGCGCTTCCCCCAGGCAAATACCCTAGTCTCGAAAAAGTCCCATCGCGCCACTGGACTGCCTCATTGACTCGGGCGGTTGGGACACTACCGACGACGACTGACCCATCTGCCGAGACGCCGAAGGCATCATCGCCGTACATGGGCCCTCCGAGGAGTTCCAGATTGGGCCTCCAGAGACTGGCTCGGTTGCCGACATGGCCGACCGCAATAGAACCGTCAGCGGATACGGCATTTGCCAGCGCTTCGCCTCCACCAAGTCCAGGTAGCGTGACCATACCGGTACCTTGAGTCCAACGAAAAGCGGCCGTACCTGCCGCTTGTTGGACCGCGCCAACCACCACCAAACCATCCGAGGAAACATCGTACGCATCACTGGGCCGGCCCCCCGCTCCTAGGCCAAGGCCGACCATGCCAGTCGCTCGCGTCCAACGGAAAGCCTCGTTTGTCCCATTGGCGTTCAAGCTCCAGCCCACGATCACGCTGCCGTCGGCAGAGACACCCTTTGCCCAACTGTCGCGGCTCCCGCCAGGGAGATATCCCAGGCCGGTGAGGGATACCCCTGCCTGTAACTGCGGGAGATTGCAGAGAGTCACAAGCAGCACGCACGCGCAAGTCAAGTACCGCCTCATAGTGGGTCCCCCTGTGTGGTTTGGAGCTTTACCGCCGTGAGTCATCCCTGCCATAGTCCACCCCCTTTCAACCTCCCGGTTCCGCTTATGCCCGACAAGGGTACGAGCGGCGCGCCCCATTACCTCACATGTTAATGCCCGCTGACCCCCGATTCCTGACAAGGAAAATGAAGATTTTGGCAAAATAGTCTCAGTAGAGGGGCCCCGATTGGGTTAGGCGGTTGCGAAGAAATGCCGGTAGCCGTAGCGCGTACAATACTCCGGGTGGCCGTCGGCGCGCGCAAGCCGGCGGCTAAAACGGACCCGTCGCGGCGTTCGCTAGCCTGTCTCCGCGGACCCGCGCCGGGTTCGGCCCGACAGGAGACAGGATATGGCTTCTCATCCGTTCGACGGGCAGGCCCGGGGAGTCTGTTTCGGCCAGGCAGTCGCAAAGTTCCACATGGGGCTGGCGGGTTTTGCCCGGGACATCGACGCCGACATACGGGCACGGGGCTTTGACGGCATGGGTTCTCATCCCAAGGTTAGCGATGCCTTCCGTTCTCTTGGCATCGTGGTGGACCAAGTGCTTGCGTTTGAGGAGCGAGCCGCCGAGTTCCAACGCGAACGGTTCGGGGCCACCGGCGAATTCGACCAGGCTGGGGCATGGACCGAGGAAGATGAACGGCTGCTTTTGGAGTGGCTGCGGGGAGAAGCGGAACGACTCCCCGAGCGATTGCGTTCCCAGGCAAGGTGTCTCATCCGCCCGCCGCAGGGCAGCGCTGAGCACTTTCCTATCGGAAGTGTCGGGGACCTGACTTACCGCGTCCGTCAGGCTTACGCGGAAGGCCGCGCCTGGATGCAGATCCCGAGAAAGCCCGAGCCCGAAGGGGAGCCGGCCCAACCGGCGAGCGAAGACGCCATCACAGTGGAATCCGAGTCGGCGGGCGCCAAGCCGAGCCAGCCGGCGGAACTGAGGCCGGCGGCCGTGCAGGAAGACGGCAACGGTAAGAGGCATCCCAAGGCGACCGTGGCGGCGCGGATGATCGACTTGATTAAAGACTCGACCACGCACGTGTGGACCTGTTACCAGTTTGCGGAGAGGTTGGGGTGTCGGCCCTCAACGGTGGTTGCTACGGCTGCGTGGAAGGAATTGGCGATTGCCCGAGAATTAGCCCGGTTGCAACAGGCGGAACAGGCGCACAAGAAGGGTCTGGACGTGAAGGTTGATAAGCGGCGACGGCCCAAGCGGAAGAAGCAGCCGGATAGCTTGGAGGACTGAACAATTCGACCCGTGAACTGAACAATTCCAGAAAATACGAAATCTCGCAAGGGCGGTTATTCTTCGAGGAAAACCGCCCTTTCTGTTGCGCCGGCCAGTTTTGTTCGGTGGGAAAACCGAACGAACATAGGAGGGGTGAACCCAGGAACAAGGATTCGCCCGATGCCATCGCAAATCACTCTTGAACGCGACTATCCCGACGGCGCGGCGGCCCTGGTGGTCATCGCCCGCGCGGCACGGCTTTCAAAGGACAAGACTCTCGAACGGTCGGCCCGGCGCCAACTCGCCCACGCCTACGGTATCCGGCTGGTGTTTGTCCGGGCCCGGAAGGAGGTGGGCTGTGGCCAATGACACCCCCGCTGTGGCCAAATTATTGCTCACCGTCCGCGAGGCGGCGAGGGCGCTGAGCGTGTCGCCGAGAACTTTGTGGGCCATAACCGCGCCGCGCGGGCCAATTCGCTCCGTCCGCTTGCGCGGCCGCGTGCTTTACAGCCCGGAGGAGCTTCGCCTCTGGATTACCAAACAACAGGAGGCGTCGCCGTGAAGCCCGACAAACAAGAAATTCTCCGCGCCGTGGGCGTCCTATTCGAGCCCGGGTCCGTAGTGGAGCTTCGCGTTTTGGACGCCAGCACGCCAGCGTATCAGAACCCTCACACAGAATCCGGCTACTTCAACGACTGGTCCGCGCTGGCCGAGGCTGCCCTGTCGATCAAGAAGGCCAAGGGCGTCTACGTCACGATCAATCCGGTGAATCCCGCGCTGCTGGCCCGGGCGGTAAATCGCATCCGGCCGGCGGCCAGGGACCCTCTGACCGGCGACCACGACGTGGTTCTCCGGCGGTGGCTCCCCGTTGATATCGACGCGAAGCGCCCGGCCGGAATCTCATCGACCGACACGGAACGGCGCGCCGCGCGGGTGTTGGCGCATGCGATCAAGCTGGACTTGGGACATAAGGGCTGGCCCGAGCCGATCTATGCCGACAGCGGGAACGGCGCGCATCTTTTGTATCGGATCGAGATTCCCGCTGGAGACGGCGGCCTGGTGGAGCGCTGCTTAAAGGCGATGGCCGAAGGGTACGCCGATTACACGATGGCCGAAGTGGATAAAACCCCACACAACCCCGCGCGGATCTGGAAGTTGTACGGCTCTGTTGCAGCTAAAGGAGACAGCACGCCCGAGCGACCGCACCGCGTGGCGAGACTGTTAGCTATGCCAGAGACCGTAGAGGTGGTCCCCATCGACAAGTTGCAGGCGCTGGCAGCGACGGTGAAGCCGGTGTTGGAGCCACCGCCCAACGGTCCGCGGCGCAATCGGGATGGTCACTTCGATCTTGATCGGTGGATTGCGGAGCACAACCTCGACGTGACCGGCCCGGAGCCCTGGCAAGGCGGCCGACGATGGGTGTTCGGCACGTGCCCCTGGGACTCGACTCATCGCAACCGGAGCGCGTACATCGTCCAGCACGCCAGCGGGGCGATCGGCGCAGGGTGCCACCACAACAGTTGTGCGGGCCGCGATTGGCATGCGCTACGCGACGCGGTAGAGCCCGGGTGGCGAGAGCGGCGGCGTGAAGCCCCCGTGCGCGGCAGAAAAGTCTACCCTGTGGCGCTGCCCGACTGGAAGGCGTTTCCCGTGGAGGCCCTGCCCAGCTCGATCGGAGATTACGTATTGGCGGCGGCGCGTTCCATCGGTTGTGACCCCGCGGCTGTAGCTCTACCCCTGCTGGCAGCCCTCGCCAGCGCGATCGGCAACAGCTATCGGGTGAGGGTAAAGTCTGGCTGGACGGAGCCTGCGGTGCTTTGGACTGGCGTAGTAGCCGAGAGCGGCACGGGCAAGACTCCGGCAGCGCGAGCCGTCATGGCGCCCTTAGAGAAACGGGAAGCGGAAGCGGCCCGTCAGTACGCTGCCGAGTTTGCGGATTACGAGCGGCAGAAAATGCTGTACGAGAAGAAATGGGCAGCTTGGAAGCGCGGCGCCAAAGGACAAGACGGCGAGCCGCCGGAGGCGCCAGTAAAGCCGGTGTGTGCTCGCTACATCGTTAGCGACATAACCATCGAGGCCCTGGCTTGTCAACTCGCAGAGAATCCCCGTGGGCTGTTGGTCCATCGTGACGAATTGGCCGCGTGGATTTGGGGTTTTTCTCAATACAAACAACAAGGGAGTGATTTACCCTCTTGGTTGTCTATGCACTCAGCCGGCCCCGTGCGCGTCGATAGAAAGACGGGCGAGCAACGACACGTCTTCGTTTCGTCGGCTGCTGTATCGGTGACAGGCGGGATCCAGCCGAAGGCCCTCCGGCGCATTCTCTCGCCGGGATTCTTTGACTGCGGGCTCGTCGCGCGACTGCTGCTGGTTATGCCCCCGAGACAGCCCCGCGCGTGGCGTGAGGCCACGGTCCCCGAGGCCGTATCCCGGGGGGTAGCTGCCGTCTTTCACAATCTCGTGACGCATTTGCAGCCCGTCACGGACGAGCACGGCCAGTCCTGCCCCAACGAAATCCCCCTAAGTCCCGAGGGCAAGCGCGTCTTCGCTCAATTCGTCAACGAGCACGGCCGGGAGCAATACGAAAGCACGGCCGGCGACCTCGCTTCGCTCTGGTCCAAGCTGGAAAGCGCGGGCGCTCGACTGGCCCTTATCCACCACCTCGTGCGCTTTGCTGCCGGGGAGCAATTCAACATGGATGCCATCGGCCCGGAGAGCGTAGAGGCCGGGGTGATGCTCGTGCGCTGGTTCGGCGCCGAAGCCCGGCGCCTATACCGGGTTCTTCAAGAAACGGAAGCCGAGCAGACCCAGCGGGAGCTTGCGGAACTTGTAGCCCGGCTTGGCGCAGAGGTTTCGGCACGGGACCTGATGAGGGCCAACAAGAGCTACACGACGGCTGAAGCGGCCGAAGCCGCATTGAGCGATCTAGCCAAGCACGGTTTTGGGGGGTGGCACACCCTCAACACGACCGACCGGGGCGGCCGACCCACCTCTTTTTTTCGGCTGTTCTCTCCGGGGACAAGTGACACAACCCCCGTAACTCCCGACGAAACTGAGGTTCTGTCACTGTCGCCACCCAACAACGAGCCGAAAACGCAAATTGACGGATCCCCCGAAGAGGTGATGGAATGGCCCGGGTGACGTTACTCGCCGAGCCGGCGGCGGCCGTCTTGAACACAGCCGCGGACGCGGCCGGCCCGTTTGCCGATTGGGTGCAAGCACCCGACACCCGCGGGCGGCCGGGTTGGCAGAGGCCCGACGCCCCGGTCCCGAGACTGGCGTGGGAGGACCTGCCCGCATGGTCCGACAGTACGCCAGCGGACCCGGCGGCCGGCCCATGCCACTGGTGCGGCTGGCGGCAATGGTGGCTGTCGATTCACGGGGCGGTGGTCTGTGGACACTGCCCCCCGCCCGCAACTCCGGAATTGGTGAAGCAATGGCTCGATCCCAAAACAAACTGACGCTGGTACAGGACAACAAGAAGCCGCTTCCCTGGTGGTGGCCCCACGGCCGGCGGAAGAAGCCGAAGCCGGCTCCCGAGCCTCCCGAGCCGTGGCCACCGGCGGCCTACCGCTGGGACCCAGAGCATCCCGAGGCCCCGACGCCCGGCGGGAGGTGATGTATGACCGATGTTTGGCAAGACGCGCTGAATGAACTTGCGGACCTGGACCTGCTAAGCCAAGCCTACCAGTTAGGCGAACTGGCGGCCTGGCAGCATAACAAGATCGAAGATACTGGGGTTTGGGGCACGACCGAACAAGCCCGGATAGATGACGCCTACGAGCGGGCGGAACGAATTGAGGACGTCCTGGGCGAGCCGGCCCGGGAGCAGTTTGCGGCAGGTTTCGACGCGGTGATTGACTTCTCCCTGAACGCTGAGTGGTGGCGATGAAAGAAACCGGCCCGATGCACCGGGAGGCTACAACGTGATCGCCCCAGCCCTCTTTAGTTCCGAATCCGTGGAATGGGCGACCCCGCCGGCCCTGTTCGCCAAGCTGGCAAAGCGCTATGGTCCGTTCGACTTGGACTCGTGCGCCACCGCGGAGAACGCCAAGTGCGCACGGTACTTTGACAGGGAGCAAGATGGGCTCCAGCAAGCATGGACGGGCCGCTGCTGGTGCAACCCGCCCTATGGTCGAGGGATTGGCCGCTGGGTCCGCAAGGCGTGGGAGTCGAGCCTCACGAGTGCAACGGTGGTCTGCCTCTTGCCGGCGCGGCCTGATACCGCTTGGTGGCAGGACTACGTTTTGCCCTATGCCGAAGTCGAGTTCCTCCGGGGTCGGGTGCGGTTTGGAGGCTGCGTTAGCGGCGCCCCATTCCCATCCGCGGTTGTGGTGTTCCGGCCGGTCACAAGGCGATGCTGTGAGAGTTGCCAAAGCCTATATGTCCCCCGGCGGACAGACGCCGTGTACTGCTCCGCGGCGTGCCGGCAGGCGGCATATCGCAGTCGGCGTGTTACGGCTTTATCCGTAACACAAGGTGAGCGCCCCGAGGCCACGACGCCCGCGGCCGTGGCAGAGGAGCGTGCAGCGGCGGCACTGGCGGCACCCGCGCAGGAGGCCCGTGGTGACGTTCGCGCGGCCCTGGTCGATACTTTGACCCCATCGGGCAGGCGGCCCTCTGGAGGCGAATGCGGGGCTTTGGCGGGGTGTGAAGCTGGGCAAGCATGAAAGGCAAAACGTGGCAAACGGCGGCGGGCGGTATCGGGGTGTTGACGAAATGGCAACGGAGTGATAGAATCATGCCGATGAGAAAGAAAGTACCACAGACGTTGACGGAGCAGTTGCGGTGCATCGTCCGAGATTGCGGCAAGACGCTGGGCGAGCTTGCCCGGGAGACGGGCGTTGACAAGTCGGCGCTGTCTCGATTCCTCCGCAGAGAGCGCGGGCTTTCGATGGGGGGCCTGGATAGCGTGGGCAAGTACCTTGGCTTGGAAATCAGATTGACGAAGCGGTGCAAACCGAAAGGCGGGTAAGATGGCAAGCGTATCACGCGACCCGGGCGGGCAGCGGCGGGTCCTGTTCACTGCCGCCGATGGCAAACGAAAAACCGTCAGGTTGGGCAGGGTGCCCCAGAAAACGGCCGAAGCAATCCGCTATCAGGTGGAGCAACTGAACAACGCGGCAATCACTCGGCAGCCCGTGGAAGCCGACACGGCCCGATGGGTGGCGTCCCTCGATTCGCGCATGGCCGACAAGCTGGCCCGCGTCGGGCTGGTCGCCCGACGGCAAAGCGCCAGGCTGCAAGACTTTCTCGACGGCTACATTGACGGCCGCGTGGACGTAAAACCCGCCACCCGAGAAATCTGGGGGCAAGGGAAACGCGGCTTGATCGGATTCTTTGGCGATGGGAAACCCGTTCGGGAAATCACGGCCGGCGACGCGGACGACTACAAAATGCACCTGATTGCCCAGAAGCTGGCGCCCATGACGGTGCGGAAGCGGCTGCAATTCGCCAAGACGGTTTTCCACGCGATGGTCAAGCATAAGCTGATCGACGCCAACCCGTTTGCAGACGTGACCACCCAGGCGACAATGGCTCCAGGCCGGCAGCACTTTATCACGGCAGAGGATACCACGAAGCTGCTGGAGGCGTGCCCGGATACGACGTGGCGGGTAATCGTGGCCCTCTCTCGACACGGAGGGCTGCGGTGCCCCAGCGAAGTGCTATCGCTTCGCTGGCAGGATGTGGATTGGGAAGCCGAGCGGATTCGCGTTCCCAGTCCCAAGACGGAGCACCATCCTGGGAAGGAATCTCGGGCGATTCCGCTGTTCCCCGAGTTGCGGCCGTACCTAGTGTCCCGTCAATCTTCGATTGACGGGTGACGCGGAATCGTGTTTCATG
>CAYGZA010000239.1:0-10695 GCA_964354135.1 uncultured Planctomycetaceae bacterium | reverse complement strand
ACTGGCACTGGTTCTGGGACTTCGGCAACGGCGAGATCGGCAACCAGGGCGTCCACCAGATGGACATCGCCCGGTGGTCGATCGGCGAGCTGACGCAGCCGTTTAGCGTCATTTCGATGGGCGGCCGCTTCGTCGATGAGCCCGATTTCAAGGACCAGGGCCAAACGCCCAACCAGCAGTTGACCGTCTTCGACATCGGCGGCACGCTCTTGGTCTACGAGATCCGCGGGCTGAACGGGAAGAAGGGCCCCGCCGGCGGCGAGTTCGCCCAGCACGTCGATAACGAGTTTTACCTGGAGGAGGGAACGATCAAGGGCGGCAGGTTCTATCCCAAGGGGAAGGACGCCGGAGAAGACCTGGTCAAGGTAGACATTTCGATCAAGCCGGGCGACCACTACGAGAACTTCATCAATGCCGTGCGGAGCCGCAAGGTCGAGGACCTCAACGCCGACATCGGCGAGGGCCATCTCTCGGCGATGCTCTGCCACCTCGGCAACATCTCCTACCGCTTGGGCAAGCAAGTGCCCTTCGGCCAGGAGTACGACGCGATGGGCAAGAGCGACCACATCGACGTCAGCATCAAGGCCATCGAAGACCAGCTCAAGGGGACCCTGGGCATGGACCTGTCGAAGGCCACCTACCAGCTTGGCCCGAAGCTGACCTTCGACCCGAAGACCGAGAAGTTCGTCGGCAGCGACGAGGCAGACAAGCTCCTCACCCGCGATTACCGCGAGCCATTCGTGGTCCGCGAGCAGGTGTAGCCGGCCCCTGCCTTGGCGGGGAACAGCCATTGAAATCATGGGGGTTACAGTGCCCCTGATTGCCGGTAGTAAGATAGCCTTGCGTGATTCCGGGAGGGCGGACGGTCTGTCCGACGTCCCTTGGCGATCACGCGCGGGCGTAGACCTTTGGGGACTCGCAAGGGGGTCGAAATCACCCCCGTTGGGGCCCTCTTTCACACCGACGCCAAGATGCCGGGCCGACCGGCGAATTCCCTTCTGAGATGGTCTGTTTTCGTTACAGGTCTGGAACAAGGAGTCACGCTATGGGCAATCTTCACCTCTTCCACCGACGGCGGTGGGGCCTCACGGTGGCCGCGATGGCGGCCCTGTTGGCTGCCGGCTGGGCCGCGCCGCTTGCTTCCGCCGGCCCTCTGGACAAGCTCGACACCTCACTGCAATGGCTTCCCGCCGACGCCGCGTTCTACAGCTCGTCGCTCCGGCTGGGCGAGCAGGTCCAGATCGTCGCCAAGAGCCGGGCCTGGGCCAGTCTCAAGGCCCTTCCGGCCGTGCAAAAGGCCCTCGGGTCCCTCGACGAGGCCGCCAAGGGCAGCCCGCAGGGCGCCATGGCCAAGGCATTCATGGACAACCCCGAGGTCCGGAAGGGCCTGGCATTTCTCGGGGACATGTTTGCCAACGAAGTGTTCGTCTACGCCGATCCGGCCGCCATCGACGTCGCGGAACTCTTCCAGGCGCTCAACGGCGCGCGATCCATGGGGCAGGTGACCGCCCTGGTCAGCGGCAAGCACACGCCGAGCGAGATGAACCGCGTCCAAGCCACGACGGTATTCGCAGCTCTGGCCGAGAACATCGAGTTGCTGAAGGTGCCGAACGTCATCGTCGGGTTCCGGGTAAAGAACCGCGACCTGGCCGTGGAGCAGCTCGGCAAGCTCAGTGCGATGATCAACTTCGCGTCCATGGCCACCCCGCAAATCGGCTCTCTCGTGAAGTCGCAGAAGGTCGGCCAGAGCGACTACCTCACTTTCAGCGTCAACGGCGGGATGATCCCCTGGGACACGATCCCCTTGGACATGATCCGGGGGCAACTGGGAGTCGAGGAGGGGGACTTCTACAAGGTCGTCGAGAAGATCAAGAAGACCACCTTCGTCGCCGCGCTCGGGCTGCGCAAGGACTACGTGCTGTTGGCCATCGGCCCGTCCACGGATTGCCTGGCGAAGCTCGGCCAGGGCAAGCGGCTGATCGAGCTCGAGGAAATGAAGAAGCTGGAGAGATTCGCCGACGCGCGGATTGCGAGTGTGGGCTACGTCAGCAAGGCCGTCGCCGAGCGCCTGGCATTCACAGGCCGCGATGTCGACGACTTGGCCGGGGCGGTCGATGCGCTCGTCAAGCAGGCGAACCTGAGTGAGGACCTCAAGACCCAGATCCACAAGGACGCCCAGGAATTGGCCAAGGACCTGAAGGGTTTCACCCAGAAGGCGGGAGCGATTGTTTCGGTGAGTCTGCTCACCGACCGGGGCGTCGAAAGTTACGCGTACCACTGGGGCGAGACGCCCTTCGCCCAGAACGCCCAGCCGCTGGAAATCCTCAAGCACTTGGGCGGGCGGCCGATCCTCGCGCTGGCCGCCGGGGCCAGCGGAAGCGTCAAGGAAGATCTGCAAGGCTACGAGTTCCTCGTCAAGCTGCTCAAGATGGGGCACCGCTACGCCGAGACCTACGCCGTGCCGCAAATGGACTCCGATGCCCGCGAGGTCTACAAGAAGGCGACCGAGTTGTTCCGGCCGCTCTTGGCGCGGCTCGACGAGACGACCCGCAAGAAGCTCATCCCGGCGACGGCCGCAGGAGAGGGGGCCTTCGTGCTCGATGCCCGGCTCAAGAGCCGCCAGTTCCTCAAGGCCCTGCCGGCCACGGAAAAGCCCATGCCGATGATCGAGCCGGCCATGGTGTTAGGCATCAAGGACTCGAAGCTCCTGGCCAGCGCCATGGGCGACTACCGGGAGATCTTCAACGACGCGGTCGACGCGGTCCGCAAGCTGGCCCCCCCGGGCGCCGACATCCCGGACCTCAAGATCCCCAAGCCGCAGAGCACACAGACCTCGGCCGGCACGCTCTACTACTATGCGGCGCCGGACGAGTGGGGGCTCGACGGCCAGATCGCGCTCAACTTCGGCCTGTCCGACAAGCTCGCGGTGGTTGCCGCGTCGAACCGGCACGCGGAGCGGCTCCTGACCGCGACTCCGCTGAGCGTCGGCGGGGTGCTGGGCGACACGAGTCGGCCGCTCCTCTCCGCCGGCTTGTTCGACTGGGCCGGACTGGTCGACGCCGCCACGCCGTGGATCGAGCTGGGCGTGAGGGAAGCCGTCCGGCAGAATCCCGAAATCGTCGAGTTCCTCGGGTCGGCGGAAGGGCCCAAGGAGAAGAAGCCGGCGGGCAAGAAGCCTGAGGCGAAAAAGGCCGGCGTCGCGAAGGCCGACGTGACGAAGCTTGAGGCCAAGAAGGTCGCCGCCAAGAAAGGCGGGATGAAGCAGCCCGCCGTCAAGGCCGTCGCCAAGAAGAGCGAGCTGAGGAGGGGCCCCACGCCCACCGTGATGGACCAGGTCCACACCGTGCTCAACGCGCTCAAGACTTTCCGCACGATCACCGCGGTAAGCTACGTCGAGGACGGGGTATTGGTGCAGCATTCGCTCGTCGAGGTCCGCGACATCGACGCCCCGGCGGAGAAGTAGCCGCCGACGCGTGTTCCCACAGTCCCAAGCCCACGGGCTGCGACCCGTGGGCTTGGGCATTATGCGGCAATCGCATGGGGAGGGAGAAAGGGGCCTCACCGATATCGGGCGCGGGACTCCCCGCATCATCGGTGATGGCCCGTCTTCTCGTTTTTGTCATCCGTGGGGGTACTGGCGGCAGTATTCGTACATTGCGATCGCGGCGGCCGTGGCCACGTTATGGGCGTACGGCAGACCGTACACCGGAATCTCCACGACGTGGTTCAACAGCCGGAGAACCTCATCCTCGACGCCCACCCGCTCGTTCCCAATCACCAGAACGGTCTTTCGCTCGAAGGCGAAGCCGGGAAGCGGCTGCGAGTTGCTCGTCTGCTCCAGGCCGACCAATCGGAACCCTTCCGTGCGGAGTTTGCGGAGCACGGGCGGAAGGGTGCGATGGGTTTCGATTAGGAGGGAATCGCCGACGTCGCGGGCGATTTCGGGAAGGATTTTGGCGCTGCCGGAGCAGATCACCCGCCGCACTCCGCAGCAACCCGCCGCACGGACGATTCGCGACAGGTTCACGTTGCTCCTCATGGGCGGGCAGGCGATCACCAGTTCCCGGACCCGCTGAAGCGGTGCGGGGGCCTTATGACGTTGTTGTACGAACTTGTCCATAGCGAGGCTGTGCTGCCAACGGACCGATTCACGCCGTCCACTGGCCGGAATCGAGCAGGTGAACGATCGCCGGGATGAGGAGCCGGGCGGCACGGGCCCGATGACTCAGGCAAGCCTTGGCCACAGGGCTCAGCTCGCCGAACGTGCGGTGGTATTCTACGACCTCAAACAACGGGTCGTAGCCGAATCCTCCCCTCCCCTCGGGGGCGAAGAGGATCCGGCCGCGGCAGGAGGCCTCGCTCTCGGCCCGCACCGCTCCCGAGGAATCGGAAAGGGCCATGTGGCAGACAAACCGGGCGGCGCGCTTTTCCGGCGGCCTGTCCCCCAGCTTCTCCAGGAGCAGCCGGTTGTTCGATTGGTCGGTGGCGTTCTGGCCGGAGTAACGGGCCGAATGAACGCCCGGGGCCCCCGCAAGGGCGTCGACCATCAGGCCGCTGTCGTCGGCCAGCACCCACGTGCCGAGATGCCGGGCCTGCTGCGTGGCCTTGAGCACGGCGTTCTCGGCAAAGGTCCGCCCCTCTTCAGGTACCGCAACGGCTGTGGGGAAGTCGGCGAGGGTCTTCAGCTCGAGCCCGAGCGGGGCGAACAAGTCGGCCAGTTCGCGCCCCTTCTTGCGGTTGGCGGTCCCGATGACCAAGAGCGGCCCGGACATCGCGGCAGTCACTTCGCCCTGTTGGCCTGGTGCCGGACCAGCGCGTTGGCCGACCGCTTGGGGACGTGGACCACCAGCGGCTGAGCGTCCAACGAGATACCGATCACCCTTTGCGGCACCATGACCCCTCGGGGGTATTCCGGGGTGACTTTCAATTCCCCCTTGAACCGGTCGATGGTTGCCTGGATCCTCGGATCCAGCTCGATGACGCCGTCGGCCCGCGTCGGGCCGACTGAGCCGAAACTGCCCACTGTGACGATGCTGGCCGATCGATCGTGGAATTCGTACGCGTCGTAACCCTTGATCCGCAGGGCCTTGGTCAGCTCGTGGGCCTTCAGGGCGGCCTCGGCCAGTTGGCTCTCCATCTCCTTGCCCTGCCGGATGCGCTGGATTTCCTTCTGGTCGATGATCACGCGGCCCGTGAAGGTGGCCACTTGCACCGTGTACTTGCCCGGACAGTCCAGCAGGCAGTGCTCGACCCCCTCGTTGGCCTTCAGCACCAACTCGTCGAGCCCCTTGGGGGCGATGAAGTCGTCGGGCAAGAGCGGGTTGGTGGTGATGAAGGCGTGGCCCATCGGGCCCTTGTTCTTCTTCTCGTTGCCGGCGGACAAAAGCGCCCTTTGGATCGCCCGCATTGCCGCCAGGTTCCGCGTGGTGGGTTTCCCTTCCTGGACCTTCAGGCATTCGGGTTCGCAGTATTTGATCTTGCGGAGGGTTTCCTGGGCTTCGGGGTCGTCGACGGCCGGATAGTCGCCCACCAGCACGGCGATCTCCTCAATTTCCGAAACGCCCCGGTTGTACTTCATCCTTCTCGGCCGGCCGAACTCGTCGACCCCGCGGCCGTAGACCTCCTTGCCCAGGTCGAACTTCTTGTCGTACACGTAGGCGGGCAGCTTGTATCGTTTCCGCAGTTCGAGGGCCAATTCGTGGGCCTGCTGCCGGGCCTGCTCCGGGGCCTTCGTGGCCGAGAAGCTGCACGCCATGATCATCCAGGGCCCATTCTGCTCGGTGATCGTGTACGGCTTCTGCGGGTCGGCTTCGACGCGTTGGATGCTAAGCAGCTTCTCCCAAGGAGCCGCTACTGCCCACGAGGCCGACCAGCCGATCCCGACGGCCGCCAGCACCTCCATCAGCCTTCGCCCGTTCCTCATCACCTTTCTCCGTGCGCGACCAAGCGTTGCGCGACGACGCAGAGCGTCGTTACGAGGGCTGTCGTCCCGACGAGTACGAGAACCGCCGTCGCGAGGTCCCCGGTCCCTGCAAAGTGGGTGGGAGTGTAACAGAAGGGCCTACCTGCGGCCAGAGCGGATTCCCGGGCGATTCCGGGGTGGTCGGCGGACAGAGAAGTGCCCCCTTGCTCTCGTTCCCACACTCCCGCGTGGGAACAAGCCGCCAATACACTCAACGTCAGGTCGCATCTAACGAGGGGGCTACCTTGCCACCACTCAGCGGGGGCCGTGGATCGGCCCCGCGGCGCGAATGCGTCCTCCAACCGCCTGCCCGGCAGTGACCCGCACGAGCCGATCCAGCCGGTCCGGTCCTGCTGGAAGCTCCACCGGCACGTAACGGTCGGCCGTGCCGACGAGCATCCCGGGCGAGTCCTTAGCGGGGGACTCCACGAGGACGCCCAGCTCTCGCCCCACCAACCCGCGGCAGTACTGCTCCCGTAACCGGCGGCCGATCTCCCCCAATTGGGCCGCTCGTCGTTGCTTGACGGGAGCCGGCACCTGATCCGGCATCGCGGCGGCCGGCGTGCCCTGCCGAGCACTGAAGCGAAAGACGTGGACCTTCGAGAAGCCCGCTTCCTCGACTGCCCGGCAGGTGGCCTGGAAATCGGCCTCCGTTTCGCCGGGGAAGCCGACGATCACGTCGGTCGTGAGCGCCGGCCGATCGAGCGCCGCTTGGACCCGGCGACACGTGTCAACAAGCTGCCGGATTCCCCCCCGGCGGCGCATTCGCGCCAGCACCGCGTCCGAGCCGCTCTGCACGGGGATATGGAGGTGCGGGCAAATCCGCTCCGGGTTCTCGGCCATCAACGTGATCAGCACCGGGCTCAGCTCCGCGGCCTCCAGGCTGGAGAGCCGCACGCGGAACTCGCCCGGCAACGACAGCACACGGTCCAGAAGATGTGCCAAGTCGATCGGCCGGCCGTCGGCCTGGCGATCCGTCAGGCCAAACCCGTAGTGCCCCAAGTGAATGCCCGTAAGCACCATCTCCAAGTGACCGTGCTCCACGAGCCGGCGGATCTCGTCCAGGACTTCATCGACCGGACGGCTCCATAGCACGGGCCGGACTCTGGGCACAATGCAGTAGCTGCACTCCATCCGGCAGCCGTCTTGGACCTTGACGTAGGCCCGATGGAGGCGGTCGAACCGGGCGATCCCGGCGGGCGCGTCGCGGGCCCCAAAGCGGGCCGCCAACTCCGGCAACCGGCGCTTGTCGGTGACCACCTCGACGACGCCCGGCAAGCCCGCAACCTCCTCGGCGGCCCGGGTCGCATAGCAGCCCATCACAACGATTTCGGCCCGGGGGTTCTTCCTGGCCAGCGCGCGGATCAGCTTGCGGCTCTTGTAGTCGCTTTCCAGCGTGACGGTACAGGTGTTGACGATGCAGAGATCGGCCTGCTCGCCTTGGCCGGCTTCCCGGTATCCCGCCCGCAGGAGCCCCTGGCGGAGGTACTCCGTCTCGTACTGGTTGACCTTGCAGCCGAGGGTTTTTGTCAGGAAGCTGGGCATAGATGGGGCGAGACGGATTCTCTGTCTTCAGTGGCCCGTCGGCACGAAGGTCAGTATATTGGATGGGGACCGAACCGCAAAACCCTCCCTAACTTCTTGATCTGCCGAGAGTTATCGCATGATGTCTGCCATCGACCAGTACTTGGAGGCCCAGGCGGGCCGTTTTGAGGAAGAACTGTGCGAGTTGCTTCGTATCCCGAGCGTCAGCACGGATCCGGCGTACCGCAGCGACATTGACCGCGCCGCCCAATGGGTCGTCGAGCGGTTCCGCACCTTGGGTCTTGATGCGAAGCTCGTCACCAGCGGCGGCCATCCCTTGGTGCTTGCCGAATCCCCGCGCGTTGACGGGGCTCCCACCGTGCTGGTCTACGGCCACTACGACGTGCAGCCGGCGGAGCCGCTGGAGCTATGGAAATCGCCCCCCTTCGAGCCGACCCGGCGGGATGGAAACCTCTATGCCCGCGGCGCCACCGACGACAAGGGCCAGATGCTCACCCACGTGTTCAGTGCGGAGGCATGGCTCCGCGTCCATGGCCGCTTGCCGGTGAATCTCAAATACGTAATCGAGGGGGAGGAGGAGGTCGGCAGCGCGGCCTTGCAGGAGTTTCTGGCGCGTGAGGCCGGCCAATTGGCATGCGACTGCGTGGTCATCAGCGACGGCTCGCAATTCGGCCCCGGCCAACCCGCGATCACCTACGGGCTGCGGGGGATCCTCTACTTCGATCTGTTGCTGACGGGTCCGAACCGCGATTTGCACTCGGGCACCTTCGGCGGATCGGTGACCAACCCGGCCAACGCCCTGGCGCGGATGCTGGCGGCCCTGGTGGACGAGCAGGGCAGGATTTGCGTCCCGCGGTTCTACGACGACGTTGTGCCACTTGCGCCGCAGGAGCGCGAGCAGTTCGCCGGGCTGCCGTTCGACGAGAAGCGATATTTGGAGCAACTGGGGGTCGACGGCTCGACCGGCGAGTGGGGCTACACCTTGTTGGAGCGACGCTGGGCCCGACCCACCTGCGACGTGAACGGCCTTTGGGCCGGATACCAGGGCAAGGGGGCCAAAACCGTGTTGCCCGGGGAAGCCGGGGCCAAGTTCAGCTTCCGGCTCGTGCCGAACCAGGACCCCGACAAGATCACCCGGGCCGTCACCGCGATGCTCACCGGGCTGTGTCCCCCGGGGATCACGATGAAGCTGACTCCCTACCACGGGTCGCCCGGCGTGCTCGTGCCGCTGAATAGCCCTTACGTCCAGGCGGCGGTCCGGGCGATCGAGCGGGCCTTTGGGCGGCGGCCGGTGTTTGTCCGCGAGGGCGGCTCTATTCCCGTGGTAGCGACCTTCCACAAAACGCTCAAGGCCGATACGTTATTGATCGGTTGGGGCCAGGACGACGACAACACCCACAGCCCCAACGAGAAGTTCTCCCTGGCCGACTTTCACCGCGGCATCCGCGCCAGCGCCCGGCTCTGGGAAGAGTTGAGCGCGATTGCCAAGAAGACCTAATCCCCGCCTACCGCCTACCGCCTACTGCCCCCATGCTTGACCGCAGATTCGTCGCCGAGAACGCCGAGCTGGTGAAACGAAATTGCGCGAGCCGGGGCGTCCGCGTGGACGTCGACCGGGTCGTGGAGCTGGAGACCCGCCGCAAGGCCGGCCAGTTGGAGCTGGACCAGCTCAACCGCCAGGTGAACGACCTCTCCAAGTCGATCGCCAAGGCGAAGGACGCGGCCGATCGCGAGGCCCGCAAGGAAGAAGGCCGCCGCCTCCGCGAGCGCACCGCAGAAGCCCAGGCAGAGACCAGTCGGGTGGCCGAGGAGCTGGATCGTCTCTTGCGGCAGATCCCCAACATGACCCATCCCGACGCTCCCGTGGGCATGGAGCCGAAGGAACTCTTCCGCGGCAAGACCCCGCTGCCGCAGTTCGATTTCAAGCCGCTCGACCACGTCGCACTGGGGGAGAAGCTCAACCTGATGGACTTCGAGGCGGCAGCGCGGGTCACCGGCCACGGATTCTATTTCCTCAAGAACGAGGCGGTGCTCCTGGAGCTCGCCTTGCAGCGCTACGCCCTGGACGTGCTGGTGCAAGAGGGTTTTACGCCGACGACGACGCCGGACCTCGCTCGCAATGAAATCCTCGAAGGGATCGGCTTCATCCCCCGCGGGCCGGAAACGCAGATCTACAGCATCGAAGGGACCGACCTGAGCCTGGTGGCCACGGCCGAGATCACGCTCGGCGGGATGCTCGCCGGCGAGGTCGACGACGCCGGCAAAATGGCGATCACGCTCTGCGGCACCAGCCATTGCATCCGCACCGAGGCGGGAGCCCACGCCCGCGCGACCCGGGGACTCTTCCGCGTCCACCAGTTCACCAAGGTGGAGATGTTCGCCTTCACCCTGCCCGAGCAAAGCGACGCCATGCTCGATCGCATCCGCGACGTGGAGTGCCGGCTTTTCGACGGGCTGGGCATTCCGTACCGCGTGATCGACACGCCCTCGGGTGACCTGGGCGGCCCGGCCTACCGCAAGTACGACCTGGAGGCGTGGATGCCCGGCCGCGGTGAGTTCGGCGAGGTCACCAGCACCTCCAATTGCACCGACTACCAGGCCCGGCGGCTGAACATCCGCTACCGCGTCAAGGGCGAGAAGGGGACCCGCTTCGTCCACACCCTCAACGGCACGGCGATCGCCATCAGCCGTGCCCTGGTCGCCATCCTGGAGAACTACCAGCAGGCCGATGGGTCGGTGGTGATCCCGGAAGTCCTCCGCTCATGGGTGGGGAAGGAGCGGATCGGCTAACTTGGGCGGCGAAGTTCACCGGACGGGCTCTTGCGCCACGTCCTCTTGCCGGGGATTGGCGGCGTCCGGCTCCATCCACGCCGGCAGCGGCGATCCCGTGGCTTCGGCATAAAGGGTCTCGGGGGCGATGTCGATCTCATTGCCCCAAGTAAGCACGCCAAGTTCCGCGTTGACCTCGAAGTTCTTGAAGAAGTCGAGGTCTTTGAAGCGATCAAACACGCCGCCGCGCTCCACGTGCTTGGAGAAATCGACGACACCCCTCTTGCCGTCGTCAAACTCGATCTCGATGCGATAGCCGCCCTTGTAGACGGCCGACACAACGTCGTGAATCACGGCGATACTCCTCCTAGTGTCCCGTCAATCTTCGATTGACGGGTAAAGTTTTCGTAGTTTTCGGC
>CAYGZA010000238.1:0-10734 GCA_964354135.1 uncultured Planctomycetaceae bacterium | reverse complement strand
CGTTTCGGGCGGCAATTTCGCTTCTTGTGAATCTGGGGCGACCTGGGCCATGAACTCTTGGCTGGCCAAGGTGTTGCGCGGCGGAATCTGCGGCCTTTCCACCCAGAGTGCGGCGCAAGGACTCAGCTTGACAAGGCCCTGGTCAACGTCGCGTCGGGCGGGCACCCGAGAAGGCCCGTGGCCAACAATCCTGGGGCCTTCGGCAAGTCCAATGCCCTGAAGACGATACGCCGACAATCTCGATTTCAGTTGACCAGCGGCGGCCTCGCCAAAACCCACTCTTAACCAGCCCTTGTTGACCGCCCGAAAACCGCCCGCAGGGCGTTTTTGTCCGCATTCAACCCTGGTCGTGATCGGACGTTGTGACTTCTTGGGCCATTTTGGCTAGCGAATCGGTTTTCTCGCCCCGCGGCGCGCTCGCTTGTGGCCAACGGGCGAGGGGCGACGGATGAGAGGCGAGAGGCGAGGGCTGAAAGCTGAAAGCCCCCTTCTCCCTACTGCCCGGTGCGTACAGAGTCGATTGACTCAGCGCGCAAGCCCGGTAGATTGACGGGCGACGAAGGCCCCGCGGACGCGGCCCAAGGACCTGATGGCCACGGTAATCGGACTTGTCCCCTTTCGTCGCCTGTCCCGTTTGTCGGGGACCCGATTACGGCGGCGCGAAAACGGGAGCAACCTGGGGCGCCACTAATGACTGAGTGCGCTCTGACCCGAATGGCACTGCTTCGAATCCAGGCGACTGGTTTCCGGGCATTCGACGCCGCGCATCCTCCCGCCGGATGCATCAGATCGTCTTCGTTTCCCGCCGCCTAGACGAGCTTGAGCTTCTCCATCAGCTCTTTTCTACCCTTGTCGAAGCTGGCATTGCCTTTGGTCCGGTAGTTTTCGCCGCAGGGGTCCCACCAGACCGAGGGCATAACGTTTTCGCGGCCGCAGATGGCCTGGATCGTGGGGATCCGCTCGAAGATCAGGCGGAACAGATCGCGGGCCTTCATCGTGCTGCCGAAGTGCAGGCCGAGCTTCTGAAGCATGTCCAGGTCGCGCTTCTCGTTGCTCAGCCCGCCCGAGCCCAAGACGTTCACGCACGCGTTGAGCTTCACGGCGCGTTTGGGGCAGGGGGCGCACATCATCCAGTCGGCCCCCCGGGCCATCTTGATGAGGATGTCCGGATTCTTGTGCAAGATCAGGTCCAGCAGGTCCGGCAGGTTGTCCTCCTTAAAGGGCGGGCGCACGCCGCCGCCGTACTGGCACACGGCGCACAGCAGGATGTGCGGCCGGATCGTCACCTCTTTGGCCGAATACAGGGCTTCCAGCGACTTGCGCTTCTCGTCGGCCATTTCCTTTTCCGTTCTCGGGGGGATCAAGGCGGCGATGCCCAGCTTATGCCCTTTCTCGTAGTTGCCGCTGGTGGCCTTGGGGCAGCCCTTCCAGCCTTCTGAGGTCACGCTCGTGTAGCCGCAGATTCCCGCCACGGTAGGAATCCGCCTGAGGAGGGTCAGCAGAAGGGCCCGCGCCGGCAGCGTGGCCCCGGGCTCCAGATCGAGAATCTGGAGCACGTCCAGGTCCCGCTTCCGGTTATAGTCCGCTCCCTCCGGCGTATCGGCTTCAGTGCCCGGATCCTGGTAGAGGTACACGTCCCCGGCGTTGCAGACGAGCGTGATCGGTCGGTCCGGCTCCAGCCGGATGGCCTCGCGCACTTGCTTGAGCTTCGGGTCCTGTTTGCCGGCGTCCCCTTCGCCGAGCGAGCAGATCAGGCACAGGAGATGACACGGCCGCAGCGCAAGCGCGGACTGTTTTGCCTCACCCTTCGCCTCGCATGGCAAAGCCTGCCCTGCCGCCGGAGCATTCAGGCCCAACAGCGCGATCCCGCCGAGATTGGCACTCTTGAGGAACTGGCGGCGCTCCATTTCATGCCCTTTCATGTTCAGCCAAGAAGGCAGCAGCCGTTTTCAAGCCGGAATCCCCCGTGCATTGTAACGGATGATGGGCCAGGCGACAGCACTCCCGGGCAATTCCGGGGCAATTCCGGGGACATCATACTCAATTCCTGGCCGGTTCGGCTAGGTTCGATGCGTGGCTCGATTTGCACGCATCGTTGTATCCGGGATGCCGCACCATGTGACCCAGCGGGGGAATCGTGGGCAGTCGCGTAGGTTATGCTTTAGCCTAGCGCGGCGTGGCCGACAACCAAAATCTTGCTCGCCAAGCAAGAAACTTGGGGTTAATCGTATAACACCCCGCAAACTCGCATGGCGCGAGGCGCGGCATGAAGCGTTATGCTGAAGCATAACCTACCTTGTTGGGTGCCACGGGCTGCTTGTCAGCCCGTGAAGACCGCGGCCAAGGCAAGTTCAGCACTGGCGGACAAGCCGCCAGGGGCACCCACGGCGGCGAGGATTGGTCAATCGGCCGAGGATTGCCGGCCACGCCCTTCGTGGCTCAGGGTGAAGCTGGGCAACAGTCGGCGGGAGGTCGTCATGAAAACGTGGTCGTTCGTGCTCTCAGTCATCGCCTCAATGGCCGTCCTTCAAGTGCCGTCGATTGCGGCAGAGGGAAACGAGGACAAGGCGGATAGGTCATTCGTCGTGCTGCCCATTGGCACGTGGCAGCGACGCGTTGCCCGCCGGACCGACGATCCGCAGCACGCCGTCGGGGCCGACGGCGAGGATTTCCACCAGTCCGTCGCCGTCGATGTCGGCGATCACCGGGCGGCCGGGGGCCGGAGCGGTCCAGAGCTGGCGGCCGTCTTTGCCGCTTACGGCATGGAGCTTGCCGTCGCCGCCGGAGTAGAGGAATTCGAGGACGCCGTCGCCGTTGACGTCGCCGGCCACCACGTCGCCGCTGACGGGCGATTGGATGCGCCACTTGGGCTTGCCGTCGGCCGCGCGGAGGCAGAGCAAGGTCCCGTTGACCACGGGAACGCCGATCTCCAAGGCCCCGTCGCCGTCGAAATCCCCGACCGGCCCGAAACCCGCCGGGCCCGTCAGGTTGTCGTGGAACTCCGCCCAGAGCGGCGTGCCGTCGATCCGTACGGCCGCGTAGCCGCCGCAGGTGTTGGAGGCCGAGTTCAAGTACACGTCCAGCCGCCCGTCGCCGTCGAGATCGGCGACCGTGGGCGAGCAGTAGGCAAACCAGCGGCCGAAGTGCTTGGGGCCCCAAAGGAACGCGGGCGGGAAGATCGGCTCCCCGGTTTTGCCGGAGATGACGCCGTAGAGGGTCCAAAACTCGTGGACCAGGTCGTCGATGCCGTCGCCGCTCACGTCGGCCACGGCGGGCAGTCCGCCGCCGAAGGGCATGGCCGTCTCCTTGGCGAGCAGCCCCTCTTTGTGCCAGACGACCTCGCCGGTGTCGCCGCGGAGCATCCAGCCCTCGCTGCTCCCTTTGGAGCGGCGGTGGACGTCGACATACACGTCGAGCCCCGTGGCCCGGCCGGTGAAGCGGCCGAAGGTCCAGAGGTTCACGCCCGCCTGAAGGCCGCCCCCAGGGCAGCCCTCGAACGAGCGCCTCCAGCGGGGCTTGCCCGCCCCGTCGACGCACGCGAGGACGGCCCAGCCGTCGGAATCCTGCGAGGCGAAGACCACCTCGGGCCGGCCGTCGCCGTCCACGTCGGCGGCCTGCGGGCAAAGCGGGCCGTTCCACGTGTAGCCGGGCGATGGGTTCATGGCCACGCCCGGCACGGACCAGAGGATCGTCGGCGGGTCGTGGCGCCGCTTCCCGGGCCGAAGGGCCACGATTTCCTCCGCCGCGTTCTGCACCACGATCTCGTTCTGTCCGTCGCCGCGGAAGTCAACCACGATCGGGGTCGTGGCGAAGCCCCCGGGCTTGCCGAGGTCTTCGTCGGCGACGATGCCGCCGCGCGGGTCCACCGTGAGCACTCGCCCCGCGGTCAGGTCCCGCACGCGAACCGCCGGCGCCCCGCCCGCGCCGGGGCCGACGTGGACGAGATTCAATCGGTGGCCCGGCCGCTCGAACTTCCACTTGGTTTCCAGCCGACCGTCGGGTGAAAGAGAGGCGGCCTGGAAGCGATCGGCGAATCTACCCGACTCGCTCGCCAGGCCGAAGAAGAACTCCGGCCGCTTGTCGCCGTCGAGGTCGGCCGTGAGCAGCTCCAGGTGCCCCTCGTCGGCGATCGTGTGTGCGGTCGGCGGGAACGCGGCCGCGGTCAAGAGCGGCTGCACCTGCCGCAGCACGGCAAGGTCCGTGATCTTGTCTCCCGCAAGCGTGCCGGCGTGCAGATCGCAGAAGGCCGGCGGGCGTTTGCGCGGCGTGGGCGTGTAGACCACCAGCGGCTTGCCGTCGCCAGCCGGCGGGGCGATGGACCAGAGCCACACGCCGGGGACGTCGGCCTTCACCTTGCCCGTCTCGCAGTCGCGAACGCGGAGGTGCCACTGGTCGTCCAGGCCGGCATCGACGAGCATGTAGAGCATCTCGTCGCGGCCGTCGCCGTCCGCGTCGGCCACCGGGTTGGGCCCGACCCGAATGTACTTCTGCCGGCCTTTCGGCACCGGGGCGTTGGGCTCGACGTACTTGTGGCCCCAGGCGTGGACCCACTTCCCGCCGTCGAAGCGGATGCAGTCGACGTGGAGCACGAAATCGCAGACGATGAAGATGTCCTTCTGCGGCCGGTCGCGGCGCGGCCGGGTGAGCAGGATGCCGTAGTTGCGGCCCACGTCCCAGGGGATTTCGGCCTTGAGCTTGCCGGTTTGACCGCTGAAGATCTGCACGCGGTAGTGCGGCGCGGCGACGATTTCCGGCAGCCCGTCGCCGTCCACGTCGTCGATGACCAGCGTGGGCGAGTGCTGCCCGGTGAGCGGGCCCGTGGTCCAGGCGAGCCTTCCCCGGGCGACGCCTTGGTCGAAGCTGAAGCAGTAGCCCTGCCCTTCGCCGGTGTCCATCCGGGAAGAGAAGGAGATGATCTGCACGCCCTTGCGGTCGGGAAACAACCTGGCCACCCGGACGTTGCCGCCGAGCGGATGCCCGTCCACCGTGAACGACCAAAGCCGTTTGCCCGCAAGGTCGGACACGGTGAGCGTCTTAGAGTCCCACGAGAATCGCTCGGGCCGGCCGTCGCCGTCGAGGTCGGCAACTTGCGGGTCGTGTGGGCTGCCGGAGGTTGCCAGGGGCACGAGCGGCGTGCCGAGATAGTATTCCCATTGCACTTCCGGCTTTGTGATCCGCCCTTTGGCCCGAGTGACGCCCGAGAGGGCTGCGTCGTGCCGGAAGACCGGCCAGTCGGTGCGGGCCGGGGCCTGTGGCGGCTCGCCGGCCCGGGCGACGTGCCTCTGCGGAAGTGCCGCAGTTAGCGCGATGCATCCCAGGGTCAGCACGGCGGCGGATCGGACCGTGGTTTCCTTGAGCATGGCAGGAGCAACGGCACGGCGGGAGTCGCTTGAGGAAGGTTGACGCGGGATCGGAGGGTAATCTATCACATCCGCCGGCTCGGCAGGAGCCTCGGCCTTACGGCACGCCCTATTCCGCCATTCTGCCGCCGCGCGGGCTGCGCGAATTGCACTGGACGGCGGAAGGTGTCATATTGTCTCGTCGTACCGCCGGTCGGGGACCCCGGTTTGGGGTATGTGGCACACTGGTCGGGGCCGTGAAGGAGACAACCGTATGTCCAGCTCGCACTTCGCCGTTTCGATCTTGGTCTTCGGTCTGTTGGCCCTGAGCGTGGCCGGCTCGCCCGGCGCGGCGGCCGCCCAGGACAACGACGCCCGCGCGCGGCAGTTCATTGCGGCGCACGAAACGGACATCCGCCCGCTGGAGATCGCGGTCGGCCGCGCGTGGTGGGATGCCAACATCTCCGGCAAGGAAGAGCAGTACCGGCGGAAACAGGAGATCGAGACGCAGCTCGAGCTCCGCCTCGCCGATCCCAAGACGTTTGCCGAGCTGAAGGCCCTCAAGGAAGGCCAAGTCCGCGACAAGCTCCTGGCCCGCCAGATCGAAGTCCTCTACCTGCAATATCTCGCCCGGCAGGTCGATCCCGACCTGCTCAAGAAGATGGTCGTCAAGGCCAACGCGATTGAGAAGGCGTTCAACGTCTTCCGCCCCCGGGTCGACGGCAAGGAGCTGACCGACAACGAGATCCGCAAGGTCTTGCGGGAGTCGAAGGATTCGGCCCGGCGGCGGGCCGCCTGGGAGGCGAGCAAGCAGGTAGGCCCGGTCGTCGAGCCGGAGCTGAAGGAGCTGGTGAAGCTCCGCAACGAGGCCGCCCGAAAGCTCGGCTTCCGCGACTACCACGTCATGCAGCTCTATCTGGCCGAGCAGAGCCAGGAGCAGGTGCTCAAGCTCTTCGACGAATTGGACGGGCTGACCCGCCGGCCGTTCCACGAGGCCAAGGCGGAGTTGGACGCCGCGCTGGCGGCCCACTGCGGGATTCCCGTGGGGCAGCTTCGCCCCTGGCACTACCACGACCCGTTCTTCCAGGAGTCGCCGTCCGTCGCCGCGGCCCAGAATGAGCTGGTCTACGCGTCGCTGGACATCCTGAAGCTATGCCGCGAGTTCTACGCCGGCATCGGGCTCCCGGTGGACGACATCATCCGGCGGAGCGACCTCTACGAAAAACCGGGCAAGAACCCGCACGGCTTCTGCACCGACATCGACCGCGAGGGAGACGTCCGCGTGCTGGTGAACATCGTCCCCAACCGGCAATGGCTGGCGACGATGGTCCACGAGCTCGGGCACGGCGTCTATTCGAGCAAGTACATTCCCCGCAGCGTGCCCTACGTGCTGCGGACCGACGCCCATCCCCTGACGACCGAAGGGACGGCGATGATGTTCGAGCGCTTCGCCGACAACGTCGATTGGCTCGCCGCGATGGGCGTCCGGGTGCCGGAGCCCGAGAAGTTCCGCGCCGCCGCGGCCAAGATGCGGCGGAACCAACTGCTGATCTTCTCCCGCTGGTGCCAGGTGATGTTCCGCTTCGAGCGGGAACTCTACGGCAACCCCGACCAGGACTTGAACCGGCTCTGGTGGGACCTGGTGGAAAAGTACCAAGAGGTCAAGCGGCCCGAGGGGCGCAATGAGCCGGACTATGCCAGCAAGATCCACGTCGTCAGCGCCCCGGCCTATTATCATAACTACATGATGGGGGAGCTGTTCGCCTCGCAGGTGCACCATGCGATCGCCCGCGAGGTGCTCGGCGGGGCGGACCCGGCCAAGGCGATCTACGTGGGCAGTAAGGCGGCCGGCCGGTTCATGATTGATCGGGTCTTCACCCCGGCGCGGACCGTCCACTGGAATCAGCTCACGAAACACGCCACCGGCGAGGAGCTGAATCCCGGGGCCTTCGCCGCGGACCTGAAGGCCCGCTGAGGGCGCACAAGCCGCGATCCTTCTGCAAGAGAGAAGTAGGTTATGCTTCAGCATATCGCAGAGAAGTAGGTCATGCTTCAGCACGTTGCGCCCGGCGGAAGAGCCGTCCCATCTGGCGCCATCGACAGGCGTGTTATGCTGAAGCATAACCTACGGCTTCAGCAAGAAGGTTTCACGCAAAGGTGCTAAGGCGCGAAGAGGAGACAGGTGTAGATGCTCGCCGCACCCGGTCTTGACCCCTGTTTTCTTCGTGCCTTTGCGCGTTTGCGTGAAACATCAATTCTCGCACGAGAGTCACAACCATGTGTTCATCCGGATTGAGTCAACTGCTAGTGGCTGCGGCCTTCGCCATCGCCCCGGCCGCTGAAGGGCTTTCGGTCGCCCCAGCGACGCGGCTGGGCGTTCAGGGCACGGCCTTGACTCTCAACGGCCGGCCGACGTTTCTCTTGGGAATCAGTTACTACGGGGCCTTGGGGGCCCCGGAAGAGACGATTCGCCGCGACCTGGACGAAATGCAGCGGCTCGGCTTCCATTGGATCCGCGTCTGGGCGACGTGGGGGGCCTTTGGAAGCGACGTCTCCGCCGTGAACCGGGACGGCTCGCCGCGGCAACCGTACTTGAAGAAGCTCCAAGGGCTCGTGGCCGAGTGCGATCGTCGGGGGATGGTCGTCGACGTGACCCTCTCCCGCGGCAACGGCGTGACCGGGCCGCGGCGGCTGGGGACCCTGCCCGAGCATCGCCGGGCGGTCGAGGCGATCGTCGCGGCACTGAAGGCCCACCGCAACTGGTATCTGGACCTCTCCAACGAGCGGAACATCCGCGACCCGCGTCATACCCCGTTTGAAGACCTCAAGGAACTCCGCGAGGCGGTCCGCCGGCTCGACCCGGAACGCCTCGTGACCGCCTCGCACGCCGGCGACGTCAGCCGCAAGGAGTTGGCAGAGTACGTGGGCAAAGTCCGGGTGGATTTTCTCGCCCCGCACCGCCCCCGCGATGCCAAGTCCCCCGGCCAAACCGCGGCCAAGACCCGCGAGTACCTCGGCTGGATGAAGGAATTGGGCCGCGTGGTGCCGGTGTACTATCAGGAGCCTTTCCGCCGGGGATTCGGGGGCTGGGACCCTTTGGCGAAGGACTTTCTGACGGACGTCCGGGGTGCGCGTGAAGGCGGCGCCGCCGGCTGGTGTTTCCACAACGGCGACCGCCGCGCTGGGCCCGACGGCCGCCCTCGGCGCTCCTTTGACCTAAGCACGCAAACCCTCTTCGGACAACTGGACGAGCAGGAACGGGAGTTCCTGCGGACGCGGACGCAACGCCAGTAGTTCTAGCTGTAGTTGTAGGTTATGCTTCAGCATAATGCGCTGTTCAGCTTCACGTTATGCTGAAGCATAACCTACCGGAGTGACGGCGACCCTAGCACGATGTGAGATTGCATGACTGAGCAACCGAAAAGTGGCCCTTCGGCCCAGGACTCCACCCCCGCCGCTCTTGACGGAGCTTCCGTTACCGAACGGCCCCGGATCTGGCATCACCCCCTGGGCTTCTGGTTCATCTTCTGGGGCGAGCTTGCCGAGCGGGCCTCGTTCTACGGCGTGCAGGCGATTCTGGCTCTCTATCTCAATGAGCGGCTGGGATTCAGCGAGTCCGACGCCAGCGGCGTCGTTGCCTACTTCAACGCGGCGGTCTACATCCTTCCTCTGTTGGGCGGATACCTCGCCGATCATTACTTCGGCAAGTATCGCACGATCGTCGCATTCTCGCTTCCGTACATTGTCGGGCAGTTCCTCTTGGGGATAGAGAGTCTTTCCGTCCTGTACGTCGCCTTGGCTCTGTTGGCGATGGGAAGCGGCGTGATCAAGCCGAACATCTCGCCGCTGATGGGTATGACGTACGACCAGAAGCGGCCGGGACAAGTCCAGCTTCGGGCCCACGCCTTTGCGATGTTCTATTTCTCGATCAACGTCGGGGCGACCATTTCCACCTTCGGCGTGCCGGAGATTTCGCAGAGGTTCGACTACTCGACGGCCTTCATGTTCCCGGCGGCGTTGATGGTCTTTGCTTTGGGATTCTTCGCCCTGGGGAAGCGCTTCTACGCCGTCGAGACGATTTCGCGCGCTCCCGTCACGCCGGAGCGCCGTCGACAGCAATGGCAGACGGTCAAGCGGATCCTCGGGTTGTTCATTATCGTGTCGTTCTTTTGGGCGGTCTTCTATCAGAGTCCCAGCACCTGGACTTTCTTCGCCAAGAACTACCTGGATCTCAACTTCCTCGGCTGGGAGATGGGGCCGGCGCAGGTGCAGGCGTTCAACCCCCTCCTGATTCTCGTGCTCATCCCGGTGATGAGCGTCGTATGGCGCCTCCTCGCCCGGGCCGGGTGGGACCTCCGACCAACGGATCGAATGCTGATGGGATTCGTCCTGACGCTGTTCACCTCGGTGATCATGACGATTGCGGGATACGTCGCGAGTCCGACGGAGAAGATATCGGTCGTCTGGGAGTTGGTGGCCTACTTCCTGATCACGGTCGCCGAGATATGCATCTCCGTGGAGGGTCTGAAACTCGCGTTCACCGGAGCACCCGAGGCCATGAAGAGCTTCGTGACCGGGTGCTGGCTGGGAGCGGTCTTTCTGGGGAACATGCTCAACACGCAGATTGTCCGGCTTTATGAGGACGTGCTTAGCCCCGGGCCCTATTTCGCCCTACTGGCGGTCATGATGGTCCCGGTGACGCTGGCGTTCCTTTTGGTGTCGCGGCAGTTCAACCGCGCCGCCTCCGCCGCGGAGGCCCACTAAGGCCCACGGGTTGCCACCCGTGGGCTTTGCAGCCGGAAATGCGCAGCCGCCCGATGGCCGCCCTGTTGCACGCCGATCGGGAAAGCGCACAATGGTGTTCGGCGGAGGGGTCCGCCTTCGCTCGACCTGCGGTACACGCACTTTCACAAAGGGGATCCGCAATGGATGAAAAGGGCAGAATTGCCGAGCCCCAGCACGCAACGGTGCTGGAGGGAAGGGAGGCCAGCGGTGTCTCCCGGAGGTCCTTCATCAAGGGCCTCGGACTGGTCGGGGGCGGCACGGTCTTTGTCGCCCCCGCCGCTCTGCGCCAGGCAAAGGCCCAGTACGGCTCCAGCCATGCCGATGGGCTCACGCCCGAGCAGCTTGCGGCCATGTACACCGACATGCTCAAGATCCGCCTCTGGGAATCGAAGGTCAAGGACCTGATCCTCAAGGGCGGCTTCCGCGGCGTGGCCCACTTGTACGTCGGCCAGGAGGCGGTCGCGGTGGGCGTTTGCCGCGCCCTGCGGCCCGACGACTACATCGGCAGCAATCACCGCGGCCACGGCCACCTGATCGCCAAGGGGGGCGACATGCGCCGCATGTTGGCCGAGATCACCCACAAGGCCACCGGCTACTGCAAGGGCTACGG
>CAYGZA010000237.1:0-10739 GCA_964354135.1 uncultured Planctomycetaceae bacterium | reverse complement strand
GTCAAGAAGCTGATCGAATACGGCTGGGACGTGCCCTATCCCGATCAGGTGCGGAAAGATATCCGCAACATGGAGCAGAAACCTTTCGACGGCATCATCGTCAGGCTGCGGGAGTGGAACCACGCCTTCGACCCGCGCCCGTGGGACGAGGCGAAGCTCAAACCGCAGCTCGATGACCTCGCTGCCATCGAATGGAAGACATTCACAGACAACTTCCTCTGTCTCTATGCGGCCAACAATTGGAGGATGGATTGGTTCAATGACGAGCAGTGGAAGGGCATCACCGCAAACCTGCGGTTGAGCGCACGGGCCGCGAAGATCGGGCGCTGTGTCGGCATCGTCTTCGATCCGGAGCCCTACGGCGACAACCCCTGGGCCTATGCGGGAAAGAACAAAGACCGCAGCTTCGCCGAGGTCGAGGCTCAGGTCCGCAAGCGCGGCGCCCAGTTCATGACAGCCCTCCAGACGGAACTGCCCGACGTGCGGTTGCTGACCTTCTTCCACCAGAGCCTGTTTGACGAACTGCTTGCGAGACCAGGTCTCCAGGACCGCCAACTGCGGCTTTCCAAGCAGCCTTGGGCGTTGCTCTCTGCATTCTGGAACGGCGCGCTCGAAGCGGCCGCGCCGGGCGTGCGGATCATTGATGGCTACGAGCTGGCCTATTACTTCACGGCCCGCGAGCCGTTCTACCAGGCATATCATCGGATGAAGCAGCGTTCGCTCACCTTGGTCCCGTCAGAGCTTCGCACGAAGCACGCCGTCAATTTCCAGGCCGGCATGGCGCTTTACATGGACCAGGTGCTTGCGTTGCGGCAACCAGCGGAGAAGTATCTCAGCACGTACCTCACGCCGCAGGAGCGGCTGCGTTGGTTTGAGCACAACGTCTATTACGCGCTGACGACCAGCGATGAATACATCTGGTGCTACAGCGAACGGATGAATTGGTGGCAGGACAAGATCCCGGATGGTGCCGAGGCCGCGATCCGTTCCGCGCGCAAGAAGATCGCGGATGGTCAGTCGCTTGGCTTCGACATCACCGACTTCATCGCAGCCGGTCAGAAGAAGATGAATGAAGCGGCCCAAGCGAGCAAGACGATGCCCAAAAAGGCGGCGAAGCAGAAGAAGCCATGACAGTTGGATGACAGCCATTGTTGAACCCGGTCAACCCTACTTCAAGGAGAAAGGTCATGCCCAGTCGCCGTGAGGCATTGCGTCAATGGGCCGCGGGAGCGGCCTGGGTGGCCGCGTCGGGAGTCGGCGAATCGCGGGTCCTGGGGGCCAACGATCGCATCCGCTTCGGCTTGATCGGGGCGGGTGGCCGCGGCCGGGACATTTTCCGCGCCGCCCTGCGTTGCCCGAACGTCGAGGCCGTCGCCGTGGCCGATCCCTATACGCGCCGCTTGGACGAAGCCAAGGCCGTTGCCCCGGCAGTCAAGACGCACAAGGATTTCCGCCGCCTCCTGGACGACACCTCGATCGACGCGGTCCTCATCGCCAGCCCGCAACACCAGCACGCGCTGAACTTCGTGCCCGCGATCCAGGCAGGCAAAGACGTGTATCAAGAGAAGACCATGGCGTTCAATCCCGCGCACGCCCGGCGGATGCGCAAGGCGTTTGTCGGCTCGGGGCGGGTGGTCCAGGTGGGCATGCAGATGAACACCGCGCCGAGCATTGCCAAGATCCAGGATTGGATCAAGTCTGATCGCTTGGGCACCATCACCGCGATCCAGGCGCACCATTACCGTAACGCTCCGTATGGCGGCTGGCTCAGGCCGATCCCGCCCGACTGCGATGCCGCCCACGTCGATTGGGCGGGCTTCGAGGGCGATGCCCCCCACCACGACTTCGATCCGAATCGCTACGTGAACTGGCGATTCTTCTGGGATTACTCGGGCGGCAACGTGTTCGAGAACATGGTCCACCAGGTGGCATACTGGTTCCAGGTTCTGGGCCTGAAGATTCCGCAAACGGTGACGATGGCGGGCGGCAATTTCCGCTCGCCCAAGATGGAGCCGCCCGATACGATGTCGGTGTCCATGAACCAGTCGGAGGGACTCCTTCTCACCTGGAACTCCATGTTCGGCAACTCCTATTACGGCGAGACACACGACTACCTCTTCGGCACCAAGGGCACCGTGCTCCACGACGAATCCGATCAGGTGGTGTTTCTGCCGCCGGGGCGGAAAAAGAACGCCTCGGAATGGGACGTCACCCCGGGCTACCTGGAACTGACGGACCAGCACATGCAGAACTTCTTCGATTGTGTCCGCAGCCGCAAGGAGCCGAACTGCCCCTTCGAGATGGGATACCGCACGGCCGTTGCCTGCCAGATGGCCGTGGCCTCCTACCGCCGGCAGCGTGCGGTGCGTTGGGATCCGCAAACCGAAGACATCGTCTGAGCAACGGCTGGACGCGCGTATCGCGTGGGGTGTGGGTAACGTGGTCTGGTGCGTCGCACCCTGGCCACGGTTCACGGAACGATCGGCTTGGGCCGGACGTTGCAGTACGCAAACGGTCCGGCTAACATGGCGGGCGAGCGCGGGTCTTCTACAAGAGGAGGGAGGAGCCAGTCATGACTGCACGACTGAAGTGGTGGATGGGAATCGTCGCTGCCATAGCCGCGTGGCCCGGGGCCGGCTCAGCCGCCGAGGGCCCCCTGGCGATCTGGGCCGTGGATCCCCACCTCAAGGTCTTCCGCGACGCGCAGCCGGGCGACGCCCCCCGCGCCGTGGCCCTGCGGGCCGCGCGGAACGAATACGAGCCCGGCCAGATCGCGATCCGCTCGCCGGAAGCACTCAAGGGAGTCCGCGTCGAGCTGTCGCCGCTCGGCCACGCCGATGGAAAATCGACCATCGGCCCGGAACATCTTCGCTGGAACTTCGTCGGCTTCATCCCGCTGAAGAAGAACACTCGCGCAAGCGAGACGATCCGGGTCCGCGAGGCGCCGTGCGAGGTGCCCGATCCGTTGCTGGAGGACCGCGCCGTGGACCTCCCCGCGGGAGCGACGCAGCCGGTGTGGCTGACGGTGTACGTGCCGAAGGAGACGGCCCCCGGGTCGTACCGCGGCCAGGTGGCGGTGGTCGCCGGCTCGGCCCGCGCGACGCTGCCGATCGAGCTGGCGGTCGATCCCTTCACGCTCCCCGACGAGAGGCACGTGCTGGTCACGAACTGGTTCAATCTGAACACCATCGCCACGTCGCACAAGGTCGAGCTCTGGTCCGAGCCCTACTGGTCGATGCTGGACCGCTACGCGCGGAACATGGCGGCCCACCGGCAGAACGTCGTCCTCGTGCCGTGGAGCCTGATCGAGGTGGCTCGCGAGGCCGACGGCAAGGTCGCGTTCGACTACGGCCGGTTCGATCGCTTCGTCGAGCTGTTTCAGCGGGCGGGCATGGCCGACCGGATCGAGATCGGCCATGTCGGCGGCGGCAAGAAGGGCTGGGGGACCGAGTTCCAACTGAACAGCGTCCGGGCGCGCGACCGGAGAACCGGCCAGCGCGTGACGCTCGGCGTGGACGACGGGCTCTTGCCGCTGTTGGCCGACCTGGAGAAACACCTCGACCAGCGCGGCTGGCTCGCCCAATCGCTGATCCACATCGGCGACGAGCCGATCCTCGGCAGCCTTGCGTCGTGGCGGAAGATTTCCGAGCAGGTCCGCCGCGCCGCGCCGCGGCTCCGGCGAATCGAGGCCATCGAGACGATCGACTGCTCCGGGGCTCTGGAGGTCTGGGTGCCGCAGTTGATCCACTTCGACCGCTGGCGCGACGCCTACGAGGCCCGCCGCAAAGACGGCGAGTTCTGGTTCTACATCTGCTGCAACCCCTACGGCAACGTCTATCCTAACCGTTTTCTTGATTATCCACTGAGCCGGGTGCGCGTGCTCCATTGGATGAATTTCTCCGAGGACCTCACGGGGTATCTCCACTGGGGGCTCAACTTCTGGGGCAAGGAGCCGTTCGGCACCCCCAGCGACCAGCTCCCCCCCGGCGACACCCACGTCGTCTACCCCGGCTCGCAGGGGCCGCTGGATTCGATCCGCTGGGAGATCCAGCGGGAGAGCCTCGAGGATTTCGAGTACCTGCACTTGTTGGTCCGGCAGACCGCCGCGCTCAAGGAGCGGCTGGGCGGGGCGGCCGCGGCGGTGGACCCGCGGCGAAGGGCCCTCGAGCTGGCCCGCTTCGTCGTCCCCGCCATCGCCGACACGGAGAAGGACCCCGCGCGGATTGCTGCCGTTCGCCGCAAGGTGGCCGACGAGATCGTCGCGTTGGGCCAGGAGCCTGCACTGCTGGTCCAGACCGACCCGCCCGAAAACGTGCCCCTCGTCGAGGGCCCGATCGCCGTGGAAGTCCGCGGGGTCACGGTGCCCGGCGCAACGGTCAAGGTCAACGGCAGCCGCGTGCAAGTCGGGAGCGACGGCACGTTCGCGGCCCGGACCGGCGCCGAAGTCCGCGTCGAGGCCGAGCACGCCGGCAAGAAAAAGACGACGGTGCGCAGCTTCAAGGTCCGCAAGTAGAGAGCCCTGCTCTCGGCGATCGGTCGTGCGGGCTTCGATCGCGACGCGGGCGCTTGCCGTTGGCAAGCGAATGGTGCCCGTGGCCGCGTCGAACGGGGCAGGCTGCCCGTCGACCGTGGCGGCCGTCACCTTGCCTGGGGTGCGGAGCCGGAGCGACATCGCCGCCGGGCGGTACCGCGTGGGAAGCTCCACCATCCTCCCGAAGGACTACGAAAACGTCAGCCTTTCTTCGCGAAGCAACTCTTGAAGCGCTCGACAAAATCGGTTTCCCGGCGCGGCGTCGCTTGTCGGCTGGCCCCCGGAGAATTGGTCCTGACGCGAACCCCGCCGGCAGAATGAACAAGGGGCCCGCATGCCGGGCGGGATGGCAACCGAACCCCACCGAGCGGGCGACTGGCGTTGACAGCGATCCTCCTCCAATGGCTGCTACGACGCCGTTTCCGCGCGATGCCCAAGTGGCTGGGCAGTCCCGAAAGCACACTCCGGCGACGGGTTTCCGATTTACTCATGCCTTTCTTCGGACGTGCCGAGAAACGACCGAATTCCGGGAAAGTTCAGCGGGAAGTCTTGGCGACGATGCCCCCCACCAGTCTTGCCCGCCTTCATTATCGTGACTCGCAACGTGGTCCGGCAGCAGAGTTGGGGCTGAGACAGGCGATGGCGATTCTCTCACGCTTACAACGAGCGGTTGTCCCGTCCCTTGTTTCTTCCAAGTCAAGAAAACCGGCGAGAATTCGGAACTTCTTGTCGTCTTGCCACGTCCAAGGTTGTTGTCAGTATGGGCGATGTCGCCAGTGGGCGGGGTATATTAGCCGTCATGGTTCGGCGTGAGCGTGGCCGGGCCACTGCAATCTCTCATGGGAGGACACGTTATGAGACATTTCGTGGTTGGCTGTATCATGCTTTTCACAATGGCGGGAACCGCTTTCAGCGAGAAGAAAGAGTCGCCGAAGAAGCTTTCGGTAGACTTGGGCGGTGGAGTGAAGATGGAAATGGTTCTCATCCCTTCGGGGGAGTTCATGATGGGCAGCGGCGAGTCGGCGGAGGAAACGGCTGCTTTCTTCAACATCCACGGCGACAAGATCCTGACAGCTTTTTTGAAGAGCGAGCATCCGCAGCACCGGGTGCGAATCACCAAACCGTTCTATCTGGGCACGTACCACGTCACGCGGGGCCAGTTCCGCCAGTTCGTCAAGGACAGCGGCTACAAGACGGACGCGGAGAAGGGAGACGTCTATGTCCCTCCAGGGGCCTTCGGATGGGACCCCGAGAAGAAGGCGTTCTATCACATCAAGGATTACTCTTGGCGGAAGGCGGGTTTCGAGCAGACCGACGAGCACCCGGTGGTCAACGTAACCTGGAACGACGCAGTGGCGTTCTGCCGTTGGCTCAGCCGCAAAGAAGGCAAGACCTATCGGTTGCCGACCGAGGCCGAGTGGGAATACGCCTGTCGCGCAGGTACGACTACCCGATACCATAGTGGCCATGACCCGGAGACGCTGGCCAAGGTGGCGAACGTGGCCGACGCAACGGCCAAGGCGAAGTTCCCGGTGGGATGGGGAGCCAGCGACGGCTACGTGTTCACAGCGCCGGTGGGCCAATTCAAGCCTAATGCCTTTGGGCTCTACGACATGCACGGCAATGCCTGGCAGTGGTGCGCGGATTGGTACGGCGCGGACTACTACGGCAAATCACCCGTAGACGACCCCACCGGCCCAGACAGCGGAACTTTCCGTGTCCTTCGTGGCGGTTCCTGGTTCCTCGGGCCGCACTTCGCCCGTTCCGCCGCGCGCTACAGGGGCGTGCCGGGCGGCCGGATGATCATCGTCACAGGCTTCCGGGTTGCCAGGACTCAGTAGCAATATGCGGTCTGTGCTTCTTACTGTTTGCCGTTTGACTCTCTTCCCTTTTGCCCAAAGCGAGCGTAGCGAGCGCGCGACATATAATCTCAAACTACGCGTGCGGGAGGAGTTGCGTTGCGTGACGACGAGCTGCCGATCATTCGTGCGTTCTACGACTTTGTGCTCTGGATGAATCCCAAGATCGCCAAGTTTCCCCGCGACCAGCGTTTCGTGCTGGGGGAGCGCACGGAAAGACAGCTGGACTTGCGGCAGTAGGCCACCGCTGGGTCCTCCGAATGCCTTCTGATGAAGCGTACTCAGCCACTCAGCCTGCCACGGCCCCCAAGGCTGGCGATTCGTTGACGGTAACGCCCACACGTTCACCACAGTCAATCTAGTAGGAGCCGATTATGAGATTCCGCAAACTGCCCGCAGCAATTCTGGTAGTAGCCACAGTCTCAACCACGGCATTGGCCGTGGTCGTGCGACGTGAATGGACCCCTGACGACGTGAAACAGAACCCCGCAGAATTCTCGGTAACTGCCGAAATGAAAGACGACGGCCTCGTCCACTTTGCAGTGACTCGCAAGCTCGCCAAGCCGTGTTGGATCCAGGCCCACCTCCTCGTGAGGAAGGGAGAGACTCGCATCGTGGAAATGCGCTTTCCAGCAGTTGTACGCGAAGACTCGATAACGTACTATTTTGCGATCTCGCCAGAGTACCTCGACGATTCCACCTTGGAACTGGCCGAACGTGGGATAGGCTATGCGGTCAATGCCGCAGACGAGCGCCACCCGCTCCCGGGTACCGGTGGCACCGACAACGTGTTTCAGCTAGAGAAATTTGCCCCAAAAACGCCCGCGAAGAAGACGGCTTCACCGGCAAAGTAGCCGTGAACTGCCCTCGAAGCATGCCGGTCAAAATCGAAAATCACCATCGCCTATTGGGCGACGGCGATCCGACGTGCGGCCCGCTTGCGACGACGGCGGGCCTGGGCCTCACGGGATTCTTCTTCCCGCTGCTCAAGCCACCCCTGCCTTGCCCGAAAGTATGCTCATGAAGACGAGAGTCCAGCTTTTCATCGTGGCCGCCCTGGTGGTCGTGTCGCCCGAAGTCGCCCCGGCTGTTTCCCCAACCCCCGCCGAGATGGGGGAGTCCCGGCGATGGGTGGCGGCAAAGTTCGAGGGCGTCGAGGACAAGAAGGAAAGGGGGTATGGTACCGAGCCGTTCTTCTCTTTCACCTACGGCGGTCAACCGTCCGCGCAGTTTCTCGGGAAATGGAAGCTGGAGCGAAGCTCCAAGCAGCTAGATGCTCACCGCACGCAGCACACTCTGACTTATGGGGATCCCGAAACAGGGTCGGCGGTGCGCTGTACGGGCGTGGCGTGGAAGGACTACCCGACGGTTGAGTGGACGCTGTACTTCAAGAATGAAGGCTCGACGGACACGCCCCTTCTCGAAGCGATCCAGGCATTGGACACCACTGTTCAGCGTGGCTCCGCGGGCGAATTCGTCCTGGATCATCACCTTGGCGACACATGCTCCATCGATGCCTTTGCACCCCTTCGGTCGACCCTTGGCCCCAACGCACTGAAGACGTTTGTGTCGGCCGGTGGGCGTCCAACCAGCGCACAGTGGCCCTATTACAACCTGGAACTCCCCCATGAGGGGAAGGGGGTCCTGATTGTGTTGGCCTGGCCGGGGCAATGGGCTTCCCGGTTCCAGCGCGACGGTCAAGCGGGGCTTCGCGTCGTGGGCGGCCAGGAATTGACCCGATTCCGGCTCCACCCCGGGGAAGAGATACGCACGCCGCTGGTTGTCCTGCAATTCTACCAGGGCGACTGGATTCGCGGCCAGAACATCTGGCGGCGGTGGATGCTGGACCACGCTTTCCCGAAGGACCACGGAAAGCCGCTTTCGCCCAAGCTGGGCGGCTCCGCCAACCAGTTCTACGGTTTCAACTGCAACCAATCGGGCGACATCGAACTGATCGATCGCCTGCTCAAAGAAGGGATCGGACTCGACTATTGGTGGATGGATGCCGGCTGGTACCAACACGACGGGGCCGGCTGGCCCAAGGTGGGCACCTGGGAAGTCGACCGCAAGCGATTCCCGGGTGGCCTCAAGGCCGTCTCCGACCACTGTCATGCCAAAGGAATCGAGGTGATCGTCTGGTTCGAGGTGGAACGCGCTTGCCCGGATACCTGGCTCGCGAAGAACCATCCGGAATGGATCTACGGGGGCGCGCAGGGCGGTCTGTTGAAAATGAATGAGCCGGCGGCGGTCCGCTGGCTTGTCGATCATATCGACAAGATGATCTCGCAGGAAGGCATCGACCTCTACCGATCGGACTTCAATCTAGATCCCTTGAGCTATTGGAGGGCAAACGACGCCGCAGACCGCCAGGGAATCACCGAGATCCGCTACGTCGAGGGCTTCCTTTCCTACTGGGATGAACTGCGCCGTCGTCATCCGGGGATGCTGATCGACTCCTGCGCTAGCGGAGGCCGGCGCGACGACCTGGAGACGATGCGCCGAGCCGTGCCCCTGTTGCGCACGGATTTCGAGGGAAATCCGGAAGGCAATCAGTGTCACACCTACGGCTTTGCTTTGTGGCTTCCATACTTCGACGCCGTCCACAATTGGCATCCCTCTCCCTACGGCTTCCGGAGCAGCATAGCACCCTTTCTCCAGCGGAATTGGGACGCCAGAAGCAAGCAGTTCAACCCCGAACTGGCAAGAAGGTTCCTGGCCCAGTGGCGTGCTGTGGTGGACTACTACTTTGGCGATTTCTATCCGCTCAGCGAGTACAGTGCCGCCGACAGCGTCTGGATGGCCTGGCAGTTCGACCGTCCCGACCGGGCCGCCGGGCTGATCCAGGCATTCCGGCGTCCCAACTGCCCCTCCGTTTCGGCCCGGTACAAGCTGCTTGGTTTGGACCCGGACGCACGCTATGTCGTGTCGGACTTGGATGCCGACCAACCCTACCAGATGACAGGCCGAGAACTGATGGAGGACGGCCTATCGATCGCAATTCGAGAAAAGCCGGGCGCTGCGTTGATAACCTACCGAAAAGCATCAGCGAAATGACTTTACGGGCAATCGGCGGCCGTCTGTTGGAGAACAGCCATGTCTGCCGCCGAGCCGGAGAGCCGTATGTTCGCCTCGCTCCGGACCAGCGCGGCTTCGAGTCGCCCTTCCTTTTGTCCAGTAATCTCGACCGTTTGCTCGGACGTCTTATCAAACCACCGTCTGTGAAACGGCCCTGCCCCCCATCCGTCGGGCGGCTGTCTGAGGACCCTTCTCGTGGTGTTCTGGACACGTTTTTCGGGATCGCCACAGCGTGTCATCTCCCCGTGGCGTGAAGCGTCGGCGTCCTACCCATCATTCAACGGAAGCGGACTCGCGAGTCCAGAGAGCATTCGAGGGAATCCCCACGACTCAGCCTGCCTTCCTGACCTCGGCGAATTCGTAGAGCCGGGTATTCCCCTGCTTGCCCACGTCGCGCACTGTGCCTGTCTCGCGGAAGCAATAGGCGATCCGCTGGGCGATCCACCGGTCCACCCGAAGCAATTCGGCCAGATGGCCCGAATGAAATGGACATGGCAGGGGACCCTGTACGAGCCCAGCCAGGTCCGCGGTCGTCTGAAAACGGCGGACGGCGCGAACGGCCACGAGCTTCTGGTCTTCGATCCGGTAGTCGTCCAGCCGCCATCGTCGCCGACGGCCGTGGCCCGGGTAGCGCCATTCCTCGATGTCGACCAACGCCACCTCCAGGGTCAGCCGATCATGAGGGAACACCCGCGTGAAATGAATCAAATCGTCAAACAGATCCAAGGGTGTGCCCTGCTTCGGGCTCATCCGCCGATCAACGATGTCGCCTCCCCTGCGAGCCCGCTTCACCAGCAGCTTCCGCACTATGATCGGTTTGACCACGACCACCGCGTGATCCTTGAGCAGCGTCAGCACCTTGTCGCGGATTGCCCCAAGGGACCCGTGCTGGATCTCCACCAGGCGACCGCCCGACATCACATCAATGCGGTAACCGCCAAGCGACGCCTCGAACTGGGCGTCCTGGTCGGCGTAGATCGTTTTCAGGTCGCGGTGCAGCGAGGTTTCCATCGTGCTGGCAAGCGAGCAAGCGAGAAATCTGCAAACGAAACCGGCCAACAAGAGTTTTATCGTACCGCAAAAGGGGTAAGTCTTAGACTTTCGGGTGACGTAGCCCGCTCTGGGTCCCACTGGTCGGGCGCTCCGCCGCGTCTAGTCCAACGGGCGGCGGGCATCATCCAAGGCTTCTTGTCCCTGCACCGCTCCTCTCTCCCATCTGAAACCCATCTTCGACACTTGGAAGGGCTGCTTACCCATCTTGCCGTTGAAAATCA
>CAYGZA010000236.1:0-10762 GCA_964354135.1 uncultured Planctomycetaceae bacterium | reverse complement strand
TCGATCTGCCCGCCCGAGTCAAAGTCGGGGTGGCCGCGCTCAATGCGACCACCAAGCCCTTCACCGCCGAGTTTGCACAGTTCAAGCTCTCCCCGGGCAAGCCGTGAATCGCGGGACTGCGTGGGCGAAGCGAGCCTTCGCTCCCGCGGCCGACCAGGGCACTCACAGAAGAAGTAGCATGTCCCCGTTCGCCCCCTCCCGTCCTCCCCGTCCGCGCCCCGTTCTCTGGCAGAAGTCCTAGGCACAGCCGCCGGCTCCCCCGCCTTGACGGGTCTGTGGTGGGGGGCTAGGATTCAACTTGGCGGACCACGAGTCCGGCCTCTTCGCCCCGCTCGGCCGGGGGCCTCGGCCTCCCGAAAGCACCCAACGCCTATTGGCGGTTCATAGAACAGCGAGTCCATCGATGTCCTTGTCCTTGTCGCCCGAGAAGCAGGAAATCGTCAACGGCAGCTTGACGGTCGAAGAGGAGGAATTGGAGCCCAAGCAATCGGGCCGCGTGGATCGCGCCCGCCTGGAGCGCGCGGTGCGGGAACTCCTTCTCGCCGTGGGCGAAGACCCCGAGCGGGAGGGCCTCCGCGATACCCCGGGCCGCGTCGCCCGGATGTACGCCGAGTTGTTCAGCGGGCTGCACGAGGACCCGCGTGTCCACCTGAAGAGGTTCTTCGCCGAGAAGTACGACGAGGTCGTGCTGGTGCGCGACATCAGCTTCGAGAGCATCTGCGAGCATCACCTGCTGCCGTTTGTGGGCAAGGCGCACATCGGGTACCTGCCGGACGGCCGGGTGATCGGGCTGAGCAAGCTGGCCCGGGTGGTCGAGGGCGTTGCCCGCCGGCCGCAAGTCCAGGAGCGGATGACCGAGACCATCGCCCGCCTGCTCATGGAGGAGCTCCGGGCCAAGGGCGTGGCCGTGGTCATCGAGGCGGTCCACACCTGCATGACCGTTCGCGGCGTCCGCAAGCCGGGGTGCGTTTGCGTCACCTCGGCGATGAAAGGCGCGTTTCGCTCCAATCCGTCCAGCCGGGCGGAGATCATGACGCTGATCTATGGGGACCGTCGTTGAATGGCGTTGGATCAGCAGCGCGAACGGATCCAGGATGACTTGCGCGGACTGATCGCGGGCGAGGTCCGCTGCGACGACGTCTTTGTGCAGCTCTACGCCAGCGACGCGAGCATTTACGAGATCAAGCCGCTGGGCGTGGTGCGGCCGCGCTCCGCGGCCGACGTAGCGGCCTGCGTCCGCTATGCGGCCGAGAAGCACATTCCCATTCACGCCCGCGGCGCAGGAACCGGATCGGCGGGGGAGTCGCTCGGCCCCGGGTTGATCGTCGATTTCACGCGGGGGCTCGCCCGCGTGAAGTACATCGACGCGGAGACGGTTCGCGTGCAGCCGGGGGTATCGCTCGAGCGGCTCAATGCGAATCTGCGGCGGACGGGCCGGGTTTTCGGGCCCGACGCGGCCAGCGGGGTCTCCACGGTCGGCGGGATGATCGCCATCGACGGCGCCGGCAGCCGCTGGCTGAAGTACGGCTCGACCCGCCGCCACGTCGTCTCGCTCGAGGTGGTGCTGGCCGACGGCAGCATCCTCGAAGCCGGCCGCGAGCCGCTGCAAAACGGAGCCAGCGCCGACGCCAATCCGCGTAAGCGGGAGCTGATCGGCCGGCTGGTCTCCTTGCTCGCCGGCGGGCAGGAGCTCATCCGCGGACATCAGCCGACCAGCCGGGTCAACCGCTGCGGCTATGGACTGGCGGACGTGCTGGGCGAGGGGTATCTCGACCTGGCCAAGCTGCTGGCCGGCTCGGAAGGGACGCTCGCGCTAGTGACCGAAGCGGTGCTCGCGACCCAGCCCTTGCCGCGTCATCGCGGGGTGGCGCTCTTGTTGTTCGAGAGCCTGGAGAAGGCGTCGCGGTCGGTCTTGGAGGTCCTTTTCCATCAGCCGAGCGCCTGCGACCTGATGGACCGCCGCCACCTGGGCCTCGCCCGCGAAAACGAGGTCCGCTTCGACCTCCTCATTCCCCGCGAAACGGAGGCGGTCCTGCTGGTGGAGCTGGACGGCGGCAGCCAGTGGGAAGTCCGCGACCGGCTGCACCGTCTGGTCGACCAGATCCACAGGAAGCGGCAGTTGGCGTTCGGCACGCGCCAGGCGTTCGACGCGGCGGAGGTCGAGCTTTTCTGGCAGTTGGCCCGCAAGATCACCCCGACGCTCTACCGCATGAAGGGTCCGACCCGGCCGGTGCCGCTGGTTGAGGACGTCGCCGTCGGGCCGGAAGTGCTCCCCGAGTTTCTCGTGAGGATGCAGAACGTGCTCAAGCGGCACCAGGTCACGGCGTCGATGTTCTGCCACGCCGGCCAGGGGCAACTGCACATCGAGCCGTTCCTGAATCTCGCCGCCGCGGAAGACCTCCAGAAGGCGCAGCGGCTGGCCGAGGATCTGTACGAAGAGGTGTTCGACGTCGGCGGCACGATCAGCAGCGGCCGAGCTTGCGGTCTGAGCCGCACCCCGTTCGTCCGCCGCCAGTACGGTCCGCTCTACGATCTCTTGCGCGAGGTCAAACGGGTCTTCGACCCGCAGAACATCTTCAATCCGGGAAAAGTGGTTGCCGACGACCCGGCCCCGATCACCGCCAACTTGCGGCCGGTCGTCTCCCTGCCCGCGGAATTGCCCGGCCCCGCGGAACCGAACGACCGGCCGCCGTTGCGGAACCTGATCGAGCTCCAGTTGAACTGGAACCCGGTGCAGGTGGCCGAAGTGGTCCGCACCTGCAACGGGTGCGGCGAGTGCCGTTCCCAGGCGGCGGGCGTGCGGATGTGCCCCATCTTCCGCATCCTCCCCAGCGAAGAGGCCTCGCCCCGCGCGAAGGCCAACCTGCTCCGCGGCGTGATCACCGGGCAGATGGCGCTGGGCAGCCTGACCAGCGATGAGTTCAAGGCGGTGGCCGACCTCTGCTTCAATTGCCACATGTGCGCCATGGAATGCCCCGCCAAGGTCGATATTCCCAAGCTGATGCTGGAGGGCAAAGGGGCCTACGTGGCGGCCCACGGGCTGGCGTTTTCCGACTGGGCGATGACCCGGATCGATCTGCTGGCGGTCTTGGGATCGCGGATCCGGTACCTGGTGAACTGGGCGATCGGAAATCGCCAGATGCGCTGGCTCTTGGAAAAGACGCTGGGAATCGCCCAGGGCCGCAGACTGCCGCTCTTGGCGCGGCGGAGTTTCATTCGCCGGGCGGCGCGGCGGCGGCTGACCCGGCCGACCAAGCGGGCCGGCCACAAGGTCGTCTACTTCCTCGACACCTACGCCAATTACTTCGATCCCCAACTGGCACAGGCCCTGGTGTCGGTGCTGGAGCACAACGGCGTGGCCGTTTACGTGCCGCCGGAGCAAAAACAGGCCGGGGTGCCCGCCATCTCTTGCGGGGCCTTGCACCGGGCGCGAAAGCTGGCCCGGCACAACGTGGCCATCCTGGCCGACGCGGTGCGCCAGGGCTACCACGTGGTGACCACGGAGCCGGCCGCGACGCTGTGCCTGGTCCGCGAGTATCCCAGCCTGCTGGACGACGAAGACTCCCGCCTGGTCGCCGAGAACACGTCGGAGGCCTGCACCTACCTCTGGAAGATGCACACCTTGGGGACGCTGCAGCTCGACCTGAATCCGATCTCCGCGGCACTGGGCTATCACATGCCTTGCCGTCTGAAGGCCCTCCAGGTCGGCTCTCCCGGCGAGAATCTCCTGCGGCTGATCCCCGGCCTGACGGTCTTCCGCATTGAGGAGGGGTGCTCGGGCATGGCGGGGACGTTCGGCCTGCTGCAGCGGAACTACCGCACCAGCCTCCGCGTCGGCTGGGGAATGATCAGCCGCCTTCGCGACCCGAACATCCACGCGGGAACGACCGAGTGCAGCACCTGCAAGATCCAAATGGAGCAGGGGACCAACAAGCCGGCCCTCCATCCGCTGAAGCTGTTTGCGCTGGCCTACGGCCTGATGCCCCAAGCCGCGGACCTGCTCACGGCCCCGGGAAAGGAGCGGATCGTCACGTGAAGGTTCGCGTAAGGCTCTTTGCCGTGGCCAAGCAGGCTGCCGGCCGGGACGTGATCGAGATCGAATTGCCCGAGGGGGCGACGATTGCCCGGTTGCGCCGCGAGTTGGCCGCCCGCGTCCCCCAACTCTCGGGGTTTCTCGGGCAGATGACGTTCGCTTTGGACGCCCGGTACGCCGCCGACGATGCGCTCGTCCCCGCCGGGGCCGAGATTGCCTGTATTCCTCCCGTCAGCGGCGGATAGAATGGACCGTAGCGGGTGCCCGCGACAGAGCCAGCCATGATCCAACTGACCGAAGAACCGATCGACGTTGCCGCGGCCGTAAACGCCGTCCGCTCCCCGGCGGCCGGGGGCGTCGTGTTGTTCCTGGGCACAGTGCGAGAGATGACCGACGGGCGTGAAACCCTCTTCCTCGAGTATGAATCCTACTCCGCGATGGCCGAGCGGACCCTCGCCGAGCTGGAGGCCGAGGCCCGCACGCGCTGGTCGCTGGCCGACTGCGCGATCGTTCACCGCTTGGGGCGGCTTGCCGTCGGCGAGGTGAGCGTCGCCATTGCCGCAAGCGCGGCTCACCGGCAGGCGGCTTTCGAGGCCGCCCGGTGGCTCATCGACCGGATCAAGCAGGTCGTCCCCATCTGGAAACGAGAGCACTGGGCCGAGGGCGGCAGCCGGTGGGTACACCCCGGGATGGACCACGCGTCGGCCGCTCCACGGACCGGGGAGACGTAGCCCCGTGAGCATTGCCGGTCCCTTGATCGACCGCTTCGGCCGCCTGCACACGGATCTGCGGGTCTCGGTGACGGACCGCTGCAACATCCGCTGTCTGTATTGCATGCCTGCCGAGGGTGTGCTCTTCCGACCGCACGCGGAGATCCTCTCGTTCGAGGAGATCGAGCGATTCGTCCGCGTGGCGGCCCGCTTGGGCATCCGCAAGGTCCGCTTGACCGGCGGCGAGCCGTTGGTCCGCAAAGGAATCTGCCGGCTGGTGCGGATGGTTGCCGCCGTGCCGGGGATCGACGATCTGGCGATGACCACCAACGGGATACTGCTGGATCAGTATGCCGAGCTGCTGAAAGTGGCCGGGCTCCAGCGGGTGAACGTCAGCCTGGACACGCTCGACCCAGGCCAGTTCTCCCGGATCAGCCGCCGCGACGAGCTGGCCCGCGTGCTCGCCGGGATTGAGGCGGCCTGCCGCGCCGGATTCCGCCAGATCAAGCTGAATGTCGTGGCCCTTCGCGGGCAGACGGAAGCGGAGGTGGTGCCGCTGGCCCGATTCGCCCGAAAGCACGGCCTGGAACTCCGCTTCATCGAGTTCATGCCCCTGGATGCCGACGAGCGATGGACCGGCGAATCGGTCCTCTCGGGCGGCGAGATCCTCGCGTTGCTCGCCGACGGGATCGGGCCGCTGGAGCCGGTTTCCGAGCCGGAGTCCCGCGCCCCGGCAACCCGGTACCGGTTTGTCGGCGGCGGCGGCTCGATCGGGCTGATTTGCACGGTCAGCCGGCCGTTCTGCGACCGTTGCGGCCGGCTCCGCTTGACGGCAGACGGGAATCTCCGCAACTGCCTCTTCTCCACGGCGCACTGGGACGTCCGGGCCCTCGTGCGGAGCGGCGCGAGCGACGAACAACTGGCGACGCTGATCCACGATGCCGTATGCGGAAAGAAGGAGCGTCATGGAAGCGATGCAGGAGAACTGGCCTCCACCGATTGCCCGATGTACCAAATCGGCGGCTGAAGGCGGCACGTCGAAACCTGAAAGCGGACGGCTGATTGCTGAGTACCGCTCATGCCTCAAGAACCCTGGTATCGCGACGGGCTGCGATTCGGTTGTCTCGGCTGCGGCTACTGCTGCACGGGATCGCCCGGATACGTCTGGGTCGGCGCGGCCGAGATCGAGGCGTTGGCTGCCGCGATGGGACTGGACATCCCCCAATTCGCAGAAGCGTTTGTCCGCTCCGTGGGCCGGCGGAAGAGCCTGGTGGAAATGCCCAACGGGGACTGCGTCTTCTTTGACGGCCAGACCCGCCGCTGCCGGGTGTACGATGTCCGCCCATCCCAGTGCCGCACCTGGCCGTTCTGGCAGTCGAATGTGCGTTCTCCCCGAACCTGGGTGGAGACCTGCCGGGCGTGCCCCGGGATCGGGCAGGGGCCGTTCTTCTCGTGCGAGGAGATCCAGGACCGCCTGTCGATCGTTCATGCCTGACCCCTCGTTAGAGTAGGTTTCGTGCCGTCTTTTCTGGGTTTTCCGATTTTTCGGTCTAGCTAGAGTTTTCCGGTTCCGGAGCCGATATAGGGATGCGGCCGTGAAGTCTCGCGGAGCCGCCGCGCCGACGCTGTGAACGGGGGTCGGCATGGACTAAGTTGTAAGTCCTTGAAAAAACAAGACTTGCGACGAATCCACGCGGACCGGCTCGCGCTGAGAGCGGCTAAGCTCTTTGGCAACAAGAACTTATCGAAAGGCGGCTGGTTGCAGCCCCCGGCGGGCTCGGGCTGGATTTGCCCGCCTCAGACCTCCTTGAACGGTTCGAGCCAAGTGATTGATCTTGACTGTAGTCGTTACGGCACCTACACTTGGAGCGTGACCGGGTTGTTCGCAGGGGACTTTGACGGAGCGGTCCGGCGGTCCCTCGCACAGGAGGAACCAGTCGTGACTAAGAAAGAGATCGTTCGTACCATCTCCGAGGAAATCGGGCTGACTCAGCTCAAGACCAAGGAGATCGTCCAGAAGACGTTCGATGCCATCGTCGAGGCATTGGTAGAAGACGGCCGCATTGAGTTGCGGAACTTCGGCGTCTTCGAGGTCAAACGGCGTGCCCCCCGCAAAGCCCGGAATCCGCGGACCGGCGATCAGGTCAGCGTGGCGGAGAAGTACGTCGTTACCTTCAAGCCCGGTAAGGAGATGGAGCAGAAAGTCCGCGACTTGGCGCGGCAACGGGCCGCGCGGATTGCCGCCGGCGGTCCATCGCAGGAAGCGTCGACGGCATCGGCGGTTGCTCAACCGGCCGGAGCGATGGCGGCGTACAACCCAGGCACCGGGGGATCCTAAGACACCGAAACGGCGCAGGCCGCCGTAGCCCAAGAATCCGTCGGCGACCCAGCCTCGGGTTTGAGCGCGGCCTGCCCGGTGCGAATCGCTTTCAGACTCGTTGTAAGATCCTGAATTCACAGGAGTTCCCGAAGCTTATCCCGTCTGCTTCGGGCCGATCCCGCAACAAGGAAAACACATGAATGCCGGGTTGGCCGGCTGCAGGGCGCCTTGGCGCTTGGGCACCACGCTGGAACCCGCGTGCGGTGCGCCCGTAACGATGCAAGTTTCCTCTTACGCAGGAGTTAGGTAATGCGCGCTCTGTTGGGTTTTGTGCTCTGCGGACTGATGGTCTTGGCTACCGCAGGCTGTATGATTCCCGCCTTTTCGTCCGATTCCAACCGTCGCACTCAGGAGTTGATCTGGGTGTCGGAGAACCTCCGGCACGTCCTGGATGAGTGGGAACGGATCTGGTTTCTCGACCAGCCCGACCACATGACGCCGTACCGGACCCACGGCGGCGTGATTTGATCCGGCAGCCGGGTGCCGGCGCCCCGGGCGCCTTGGCCGTGCGCCGAAGAGCCGGCGCAAGTCGTTGGCCGCATCGGGGTTCGATCGGTAGGGTGGTCGCCGCCTGCCACGCGCAAACGACGCGGGCAGGCGGGGGCCACCCTATGTCTGTTTCTTGGGTGGGGCAACCTGCTGGTTGCTCGGGGGGGCCGAATCCGTTACACTGTCCCGTAGCGGCTGTCCCACAATAACTCCCCTCTCCCGTCCGCGGAGGAGGGCAAGGGGTGAAGGGCACGCGGCCCTGAAAACACAAAGTTATTGTTGGCCGGCCACTTACCTGAGATTCGTACACGGCTTGGACCATTCCGCGAGCCCTCCCGCCACGTGAAATCCCCCGACGTTCGCCTCGATGTTCACCTGGGCCGCCTGCACCTGGCCAACCCGATCGCCGTCGCCTCGGGGACCTTTGGCTATGCCAGGGAAATGGCTGGCTTGGTGGACATGAGCCGACTCGGCGCCATTCTTCCGAAGACGATCACCCAAGAGCCCCGCATGGGGAACCCGCCGCCCCGAACCGTGGAGACTTGCGGGGGGATGCTCAACTCGATCGGGCTCGATAACGACGGCATCGAGGCGTTCATGGAGCGGCAGTTGCCCTATCTGGCGGGCCTTGGACCGCCAATCGTCGTCAGCGTGGCAGGCAAGACCTACGAGGAGTTTATCCGGCTGGGGGCCCGTCTGAACGGCGTTGTCGGCGTGGCCGCTTTGGAGTTGAACGTCTCTTGCCCGAACGTCAGCGGCGGCATCGACTTCGGAATCGACCCGCTGATGTGCGAGAAGGTGGTGGCGGGGGTGCGCAAGGCGTGTTCGCTGCCCATCCTCGCGAAGTTGACGCCCAACGTGACCTCGATCGCCTCGATCGCCCGGGCGGCGGAGGCCGGTGGGGCGGATGCCGTCTCGCTGATCAACACCTGCTTGGGTATGGCCGTCGATTGGCGCCGCCGCCGGCCGCGATTGGGCGCGGGAATGGGCGGCCTGAGCGGCCCGGCGATCAAGCCGATTGCCCTTCGCGCGGTCTACCAAGTCGCCCGGGCGGTCCGGGTGCCGGTGATGGGGATCGGCGGCATTGCCGCCATCGACGACGTCATGGAGTTCCTCGTGGCGGGGGCGACAGCCGTGCAAATCGGCACCGCCAACTTCTACAACCCGAGCGTGGCGACTGAAGTCCTCGATGCCCTCCCCGCCGCCTTGGCGGAGCTGGGCGCAAGCTGCATCGCGGACGTCGTCGGCACGCTGGACTTCCAATAGACACTGTTGCGTGATTCCGGGAGGGCGAGGCTCCTGCCGAGCCGCACGTGTGGTCGCCAAGCTTGCCCCCGTAACCCGCTCGGCAGGAACATCGTCTTCCCAGGATCGCAGGATTCCGTTTACATTGATACGAGATCTGTAATCTGCGGTTTTCGGCAGCAAGGCAGCAGCGATGCGCGTTCTCTCCGGAATTCAACCGACGGGCCGTTTCCACTGGGGAAACTACTTTGGGGCCATTCGCCAGTACATCGAGCTGCAAGGGGATCCCCAAGGCGCCTTTTATTTTGTCGCCAACCTGCACGCCTTAACCACGGTGCGCGACGGCCCGACGCTCGCCCGATACAGCCTCGATGCGGCGACCGACCTCGTGGCCCTCGGGCTCGATCCCGACCGGGCCACGCTGTTCCTCCAGTCCGACGTTCCGGAGGTCTCCGAGTTGTGCTGGCTCTTGATGACCGGGGCGCCGATAGGCTTGCTGGAGCGATGCCACGCCTACAAGGACAAGAAGGCCCGGGGATTGCCCGCCGACGCGGGGCTCTTCGCTTACCCGGTGCTCATGGCCGCCGACATCCTCGCCTACGACTCAGACGTTGTTCCGGTGGGGGAGGACCAGGTGCAGCACATCGAGGTCTGCCGTGACTTGGCCGCCGCGTTCAACCACGAGTTCGGCGAGACGTTCGTGCTGCCGAAGGCCAAGGTGATCGAAACGTCGGCCAGGGTCCCCGGCACCGACGGCGAAAAAATGTCCAAGAGCTACAACAATACCTTGGAGGTTTTCGAGGATCCCAAGGTGTTGCGGAAACAGATCATGCGGATCGTCACCGACTCGCGGCCCATGGTGGAGCCGAAAGACCCGGAAGCCGACCACCTCTTCCAGCTCTACTCCCTGTTTGCCGGCGACGCGGAGCGGGAGGGGATGGCGGCGACCTACCGGCGGGGCGGATTCGGTTACGGGGAGGTCAAGAAGGTCTTGACTGATCTCGCCGAGGGCTACTTCGCTCCGGTCCGCCAGCGCCGCAAGGAGCTGGAGACCCACCCCGCCAAGGTCCGTGAAATCCTCGGCGACGGGGCCGCCAGGGCCCGGAAGAAGGCCGCGGAAGTCCTCTTGCGGGCCCAGGAGGCCTGCGGCGTGAAGCTCCCGCCGGTGCGGTAGACGGACCCGTAGCTCGGGACAGCCTTGCGTGATCCCGGGAAGGCGAGGCTCCTGCCGAGCCGGGCATCAGTCCCGGGCGGGCGTTGGGGCCGCCATTGAGGAACCCCGTATGGACTTCTCCCGGCGGATGTGGCAGAGTGGACGCTCTGGAAACCCTTACCCCAGGAGTCTCAACCCATGACGATCCATCGCGTTGCACAACCGAGCCGGCGGCACCACGCGGGCCATTGTCTTCACGGGAAGTGGGGCATTGTGCTCGGGATAGTCGTCGGCATGTTCCTGGCTTTCATGCCGGCCGTGCGGCACGCTGCCGCCGCCGATGACCCCAAGAAGGAGCCGAAGAAGGCCGAGACGAAGAAGGACCAGCCCGATAAGGCCCCGTGGCGGGACATGTTCGACGGCAAGACGCTCAAGGACTGGAAGATGCCCCAGTTCGGCGGCGAGGGGAAGGTCTACGTCAAGGACGGCACGATCGTCCTCGAACAGGGCGCCATGATGACCGGCATCACCTACACCGGCCCCATGCCGAAGATGGACTACGAAGTCGCGCTCGAGGCAATGCGGGTCGACGGCACCGACTTCTTCGCGACGACCACGTTTCCCGTGGGCGACTCCTTCGTGTCGTTCGTCGTCGGCGGCTGGGGCGGCCCGGTGGTGGGCATCTCCAGCATCGACTTCTACGACGCCTCGGACAACGTCACCACCAAGGTCAAGGACTTCAAGCGGAACCA
>CAYGZA010000235.1:0-10890 GCA_964354135.1 uncultured Planctomycetaceae bacterium | reverse complement strand
CTATCAGCTATCAGCTATCAGCTATCAGCAGTCAGCTTTCAGCTATCAGCTTTCAGCTATCGGCTACCGAAATGCGTGACCGCTGACTACTGATAGCTGACGGCTGATGGCTCCTCACAGCCGCTCCAGGATCTCCAGGAACGTATCGACGATGAAATCGAGGGTCTGCCGGTCGGCGGCGAGGGCCGGCTTGGTCAGTACGGTGCTGTGTCCTTCGTGATAGGTGTGGGCGCGGGTCCAGAGCCCGCGCTCCAGACAGCGGCGGTGGAACGCCGTCGCATCGCCGACCGTGTGGAACTTGACGCCGGCCAGGAGCCCCTTGCCGTGGATCGCCGCCACGTGCCCCGGATGCGCGGCCGGGAGGTCTTGCAGGCGCTGGAAGTAGTGCCGGCCGAGGGCCTCGATCCGCGCCGCGTCCCGCTCGATCAAGGCAAGGCAGCAGAGCCCCACCAGCGACGCCAGCGGGGCGTTGCCGTTGGTGCTGATGGCGTCGTACTGCGCCAGGCGGTCGTACTTGCGCCGGTAAACGAGGGCGGAGAGGGGGTGAAAGCCCGCCGTCATCCCCTTGCCCACCACGAGGATGTCGGGGACGATCCCGCACTGCCGGAACATGAAGACCTCGGGGCACCAGAAGCCGGTCTGGATCTCGTCCAGCACCATGCAGGCGTCGGCCTCGTCGCACAGCCGGCGGGCCGCGCGGAGGAACTCGGCGTCGAGGAGGATGGACTCGCGGTTCATCAGGATCGGCTCGGCGAAGAACGCGGCGACCCGGCCGCGGTGGGCCTGGAAGGCGGCCTCGAGGGCCGCGACGTCGTTGGGCTCGATCTCGACCACCTCCAGGCCGGTAAAGTATTCGCCCCACATGCCGCGCAGCCGCTGCGCCAGGAAGTCGGTCCCGTGGTAATTGCCGGCAATGGCGATCAGGACCGGATCCACGCCGGGGCGGACTATCTCGTGGTGCTTCAGCGTCAGCTTCAGCGCGCCGCCGGCCGCCACCGAGCCCGTACACACGCCCAGGGCCACCGTGTTGAGCCCATCGTCCCCTTCCAGTCCCTCGAGCTGACCGGGCGGGAGGCCGTTGGCCACCTCGACCAGCCGCACCGAGAGCTTTTTGACCGCATGGCCCGGGATGTTGCTGTGGTCGTCCCAGACGATTCCCATCTGGAGGGCGCGCACCACGGCCGCATTCAGCTCCGGATGGTTGTACCCCCACGTCATCTGGTAGTGCCCGGAGGTGCAGTCCAAGTAGAGGTTGCGCTGCTCGGTCACGTAGAAGAGGCCCAGGCCGGTGAGGAGGTCGTCCGGCGGGCCGGAGACGTCGCCGCGGAAAGACCTCTGGAAGAAGCGTTTGTCCAAGGGCGCCGTGGGCGGGATCTCTTCGACCACTTGGCCGACCCGGCCCAGCAGGGCGGCGGTGCCGCTATTCTGCAGGAAACCGCGGGCGGCTTCGACCGCCGCACAGATGTCCGTGCCCTCGTGGCCCAGAGGCGAGGGCAGCCCTGTCGCACCGGTGTCATTCATGTTCGGGTGCCCAACAACACACAGCGAGTTTCGGTGGGAAACAACCCCTACGGATCATAGCCCGGCGTGTGTGCGATGGGAAGAGCGGCGACGCGGCCGAGAAAGCTCGGCCACGTCGCACCCCACGAGTCGGATCGTGCCGCCCGAGCTACTTGGGCAATGCCGGGGGAAGGATCACCTCGGGTTTGGGCGGTGACGGCAGGACTGCCGCGGGCGGGCCCGACTCGGCCGCCGCGCCGCCGAGGGCGGGCGGGTCGACGGTGATCGTCACCGGATTGGCGGCGGCCCCGTCGCCGCGCACCACGATCAATTCCGCCTTCGTGGGGCTGGCCAGCGGGAGGCTGGGGGCCTTCAGCCGCACGCCCAGATCGTACCAGCCGACGATCTCCGCCTCCATTTCCAGGCCGCCGAGGTGGACCAGGACCTTGCCGGGCTCCGGCCCGAGACCCTCGCCTGCCAGGATCACCTCGCCGCCCGCGGGCACGGTCGTCGGGTCAACCTCGAAGGCCACGGGATCGACGGGGAGGATTTCTCCCGCGGCGATTTTCGCCCCGTTGTTGGCCCGGTTCGCGTCGCTGACCTCGCGGTTGGCGTCCACCAGCACGTGCAGGGTCGTAAACGCGCCCGGCTGCCCCTTGGCGTCCTTGGTCATGGCGTTGACTTCCGGCGGCAGGCGGACGTCGACCGACTGCGTCTCGCCGGCCCCGATCGAAGCGATCCGCGCGCCGGCCTGCGGCAGGTTCTGATGGAGCTGTCCGTCGCCGGAGGCCAGAAGCTGCACGTTGAACGGCGTGGTGACGGCCTTGCCGCTGTTGTTGCGGAACCAGATCCGGTAGCGCGGACCGAGCTTCTGGTCCGGGTGGCCGGGGTCCACGAAGCGCACGGCCAGTAGTTGCACGTCGTACTGCTCCTCGAGGATCACTACCTTCTGCACCTCCACCCACGTGCCGCAGGGGACCGACGGCAGGGCGACCCACGTCGGCGTCGTCCAGTAGACCCACGGGGTGGCGACCACGTAAACCACCGGCCGGCACCAGTACGGCCGCGGGTCCCAGAACGGAAGGCAACGGTAGTGCCAGGACCAGTTCACCCAGGGGCTCCATCGCGGATACCAACAGAAACCCGTGGAGAAATACGGCAGGTGGTGGTGGAAGTGGAAGGCCTGCGTTTGGTAATACGGGCTCACCCAGCCGCGGTACGCATAGTGCGGATGGGCGTTGAAGATGTTGTTGACATTAGTTACCCTGTTTATCCTGGTAATGTTGATGTTGTTGACGTTGGTCACATTGGTGACGTTGTTGGTGAGTTGCAGCCGGCGGGCAACGTCGCCTTGGAGCGCCGCCCTGTATTGCTCGGAGAGCCTGATCTGCTGGGCGACGTTCCCCTTGGTGAGCGGGTCCAATTGGCCTTTTTGCACGCGCTCGGCGAATCCGACCTTGGCCGCACCCGCCGATATCCCCTTCGCCGTGCCCAGTTCGGGGATGCTGGGTTGTTTGACGCGGATGGCAGAAGGCAAGGTCTTCGTGCCCTCACCGCCCTTTCCCAGCCCCGTGGCTTTGGGAAGATCGCCAGGGAACTTAACCTTGGGGAGATCGCCTGGCAGCCTGGCCTTGTCGATCTTGGGCAGCCCGCTCGACGTGTCGGGCTTCTTGGCTTTCGCCAGATCCGCGGGCAGCCTGACTTTGTCAACGCCGGGAGGAGTGACTTTGGCTGTTCCGGGCGTTGCGGCCCTGCCGACGGACGCCGGGAGCGTTCCGGCCGACGACTTCCCTTCGCCAATCATCTTGCGAAGATCCCCAAGCGACGGGCGCTGGGTCGGGGTCGAGGGACCAACCGCCTTGGTTGGGTCGGGGTTGAAGGTCCCCGCTTTCGGCACAGAACCTCCGGCCGGCGACGAAGCGGCGCCAGGCGTCCGGGACCCGCCGGGCGAAGCACTCCCGCCCGGTGAAGAGCCTGCCGCCGGAGGCGGACCCCCACCGGATGCCCTGGCCCCTCCGCCGGCCGGTTTCGCATCCGCGCTAGCGCCGGCGACTCGTGGAGACGCACCCGACTTGTTGTCTGCTAACATCCGGCGGACGTCCGCCATGCTCGGCTGGACCCCTGGCGGAGAAACCTGCGGCGAGCTTGCCCCAAGTGTCTGAATGGACTGACGCAGCGTCGGCACTGCCACCCCGGATGACGGCTGGCCCTGCGGCCCCGGAAGCGAATCGATCCTGGACCGGGCGACGTCCGGCGTCGCCAGCCCGCGGATCGCCGGTGGCGGCGGGATGGCGATGTTGAGCTGCGAAGCCGTGACAGGCGAGCGGGAAATCACACGGTCCCCGAGCCTGCCGGGCTGAGCGTCGATCGAGACCCTCGGGCCTTCCCACCGCCTGGTCTGGACGCTGGGGGACGCCTCCCTGAACGCGCGCCCGGATGAGGACACCGCATCATAGGAGCGGGTCGCAGGGGCGCGAAAAGCACGGGAGTCGCCGGAGGACCGAGAGAAACCGCCGCTCCCCATGGAACTCCTCCCGGAGTTGCTGGAGGCGGAGGGCCCCTTCGCCTGGGTCCACGCGGCGGCGCTCCAGGTCATCAACAACGATGCCGAACCGACGATGAACCATCGGATCATCCCGGCCGGCCCGATTACTCGCGGGGAAGAAGCCATGGCACGAATCCTTCTTCGAACAGGGGGACTATTGGGGGAACTTCCACCTGATCGGAAGTGCAATCAGCATACCGGCCTGCGAGGACCGGACAACTTGGGCCGCAGCACGCATCTTAAATTATTATTCAGCAAATGGTTGCGTCAAGACGCTGAGAGTCCACCGCTCGGAAAGGGCCCCGTCGGAAAGGCCCTGGGGCGTAGTCACATCGACTTCTCGGAATCAGTTTGATAACAGCTCCCCTCTCGCGCTTCTTGGGTCCGTCAGGCCATCCCTGCGGCGGTCCGCGCGATCCGGCCGGCGGCCAGTTCGGCTTCTCACATCCTGAGAAACGCCTTATACTGAATTGACGGTTTGTCCACCCACCCCGAAACGGCGTGGGTTCCAGGAACCTCGCCGACCCATCTTACTCACCCCTCGCTGAATTATGGCAGATCCAGCAAAGACCGACCATTGGAATACACTGGCTTCCGCCCTCGGGGCAGAGCCGCCTCCAGAACCCGAGAAAACGCTCGCGCCAGAGACCGAGCCGGCCGAGCCTCCACCGGAAACCACAGCGGACACCTCTGTTTCCTTCGGTCCGGAGCCGCCGTCTTCGTTGGTGGTTGAGCCCCGACCCTCACACCCTCACACACCGCCGGAGACGCGGCCCACCCCTCAGGACTGGTCGCTTCTGGCCCGAGAACTGGGTATCGAGGCCCCCCCAGAACCCGAGCCCGATGAGCCGCAAGCAGCCCTGTCCGAGGAAGAGGTTCCGTTTGAGGAGTCGGAGCCTTCTTTCCCCATGCTGGCGACGCCCGCGGAACTGATGTCGGAGATCGCTGCCGAGCAAAGCCAGCCGGCGGGTCCGCCCGGCGATCGGGACGGTGAAAGACGCCCCAAGCGCCGCAGGCGGCGGAGGCGATCACCGCGGGCAGGCGAGGCGGGGCCGGCCGATTCATCGCGGCGACCGGCGGGCGAGCCGTCGGAGCGCGAGCCGGGGACACGACCGGCTGAGACGGCCGAAGGAAGGACACCGCCGGAGGTGCCGGGCGACGTCGAGCCGGCGCACCGCCGGGACGACCCGTCCGGCCCCCGCCGGGGCAAGCCCCGCCGCCGCCGGCGCGGTTCCGGCAAGGAGAGAGCGGGGGCGGCTGCAAAACCGGACGACCTGGAGCCGGCCGTCGAGGCCGCCGCCCGACCCGCCGACGAGCCGCCACCGATCCCCGAAGAAGACGACGACGACGAATTGCTGGCTGCCGTAGCCCCTGAGGCGGGTGACGAGGTCTCGACCGAAGTGTCGGCCGATCACCCGGAGTCGGAGAAGCTGACCCATCGCGCCATCCCGACGTGGCAGGAAGTGGTCGGCGTGGTCGTCTCCGCCAACCTGGCATCCCGGGCCAAGAGTCCCGATCGGAAATCCTCAGGGCGACCCCGCTCGGGGCGGGAACATCGTGGACGCGACAAACCCGCCGACAAGGCGAACTGACCCCGACCCGGCTAGCTCGACCGGCCGCCCATGACCAGGCACCAGCGGTTCCACCTCAAGGACCTGGACGCGCTCCGGGCGGAGCTGGATGCGACCGGCGTCTCTCTGCCCATTGACGAAGACCTCTCGATTCTCGGAGAGGCGGTTTCCATCGGCGGGCTGCGGACGCCCAACCGGTTCCTCGTCCAACCGATGGAGGGTTTCGATTCGACCCCCGACGGCTCGCCGGGAACATGGTGCTTCCGCCGCTACGGCCGGTATGCCGAGGGCGGCTCCGGGTTCCTGTGGTTCGAAGCGACCGCCGTGCTCCACGAGGCCCGATCGAATCCGCGGCAATTGGCGCTGCACTCGGGCAACGTCGGCCAGTACGCGCGGTTGGTCGAGGCCACGCGGCGGGCGGCCCGAGCGGCCTTCGGGCACGAGATCGTCGCAGTGATCCAGTTGACGCACTCCGGGCGCTACAGCAAGCCGGCGGGCCTGCCGCGGCCGATGATCGCCCATCACAGCGCCGTGCTTGACCCCAAGCACAATCTGCCGAGCGATTACCCCTTGGTAAGCGACGACTACCTCGACCGCCTGCAAGACGTCTACGTCGAGGCGGCGAGGCTGGCCCGACGGGCCGGCTTCGACGGGGTGGACATCAAGGCCTGCCACCGGTACCTGGTCTCGGAGCTTCTCGCTTCCCACACGCGCGAGGGCAAGTACGGCGGCTCGCTGGAGAACCGCTCCCGATTCCTGCGCGAGGTCGTCCACAGGGTCCGCCAGACCGTGTCCGGCCTGCTGGTCGCCACGCGGATCAACGTGTACGACGCGATTCCGCACCCCTACGGCTTCGGCGTTGACCGTAACGACTGCCGCGTGCCGGACCTGCGCGAGCCGATCGAGCTGATCCGGCAGTTGCGCAGCCTCGGCATCCCGTTGGTCAACGTGACCGCGGGCAACCCCTACTACAATCCGCACTATGGCCGGCCGTACGATCGGCCGATCGCGGGCATGGAATATGCCGAGGAGCATCCGCTGGAGGGCGTGGCACGGCTCGTGGACTTGGCCCGGCAGGTGCAGCAAGCCTTGCCGGATTTGCCCGTGGTGGCGACCGGCTACAGTTGGCTGCGGCACCTGATGCCCTACGTTGCCGCGGGCGTCATCCGGGCCGGCTGGTCGGCCTTGATCGGCCAGGGGCGAAGCGCGTTCGCGTACCCCGACGCGGCCAGGGACATTCTCGCCGAGGGCCGCATGAAGCCGGAGAAGGCGTGCATCACCTGCTCGGGCTGCTCGCAGATCATGCGCGACGGGACGATGACCGGCTGCGTGGTCCGCGACAGCGGCATCTACGGCGAGCAGTACAAGCTGGGCCGCCGCTACGCCGTCGACCGCCTCCGCGAAGAGGCCCGGCGGTGCCGCGACTGCGAGTTCGCCACTTGCACGGCCAACTGCCCGGCACGGGTGGACGTGCCGGCGTTCATCCGCGCGTTTGCCGACGGGCGGATCCGGGAGGCATACGATGCCCTGCGCCGCTCGAACGTGCTGCCGGAGATGTGTGCCTACGTGTGCCCGGCGGAGGTGCAGTGCGAGGGAGGCTGCCTGGAGCGGATCTTCAGCGAGCACGCCCTGCCGATCCGCGACATCCAATTGGCCGTCAGCCGCCTGGCGCGGCAGGCGGGGCTGACCGGCGTGCGATTGCCGGAGCAGTCAACGGGACGGCGCGTCGCGGTTGTCGGCGGGGGCCCGGCGGGGTTGGCCTGTGCCATTCGGCTGCTGGAAAAGGGGCACCACGTTGCGATCTACGAGCAAGGCGACCGCTTGGGCGGCATCCCCGACGTGGTCATCCCCGGCAGCCGGTACCGCGAGGCATACGAAGAGGTGGATGCGATCCTCGCCCCCGCCAAGGCCGCGGGACGGATCGAGATCCATCTCGGGCAGGCCCTCGGCCGCGACGTCTCCTTGGCCGAGCTGCGCGGCGGCTACGACGCCGTCTTTCTGGCAATAGGCTTAGGCGGCTCGACCTCACTAGACACGGCGTGCGGAATAACCGATGCCCTGGCGTTCCTGCGGGACGTGAAGCGGGGCAAGATCACCGCGCTCGACGGCCGGGTGGCGGTGCTCGGAGGTGGCAACACCGCGATCGATGCCGCCCTCACGGCCAAAGAACTTGGCGCCCGCGACGTCTATCTCGTTTACCGCCGCTCGCTGGCCGAAATGCCCGCCTGGCCGGAAGAGCGCCGGCGGCTCATCGACTCCGGCTGCCACCTCCTGATCCTCACGCAGCCGCTGGGCTACCAGTCCGGCGGCGACGGCAAGCTGACCGCCCTGCGGATCGCACGGACGGAATTGGGCGAGCCGGACGCCAGCGGCCGCCGTGCGCCGCGGGTCGTCGCCGGCACCGAGAGCGTGCTGCGCGTTGACACGGTGATCGAGGCCCTCGGCCAGGGCATCCCGGCAAAGTTGCGCGAGGCGATGGCCGGCTTGGAGTTCACGCGGCACGGCCTGGTGGCTACTCCGCCCGATTCGCAAGCCGCTTCGCTCCCGGGCGTCTTTGCCGGCGGCGACCTCGCCAACGGCGGCACCACGGCCGTCCAAGGCATCGCCGAAGGGATGCGGGCCGCTGAGGAAAGCGACCTCTTCTTCGAGGGAAGGTCTCACGCCAGGCCGCAAAGACGCCAACCAACGCCGGGCAAGTGACAAGAAGCTTGCCGTCTTTGCGCGTCGGCGCCTCGGTGTGAGACACCTCCCTCTGGCCACCCGATTGGACGGCAGCCACAACGTCCACCCGGCGGGTCGAGAAACGGTATCCGGCCCGAAGGCCGGGAACTACTCTCCACGCTGCCTCGTCAAAGACCAAGTGGAATAGTCTCTCGCTGTCGCAAGCGGAGGTAAGGACCATGTACGCGCCCGAAAGCGGAGGCCGGCGTTTGACGTCAAACCCCAGACGGCTTCTCCGGAGTGCCGGAGCATGGCTGGGAGGCCTGCTGCTTGCAGCCGGCGTGCCTGCGGCGGCCCAGGAGCGGTTCCCGACCGTCCGGCACGTCCCGGAATTGGCCAGGTACCTGGATCGGATCCAGATCGCCGAGCCGGTCACGTTTCGCGGCCTGGCGGTCTACCCGGTGCTCCTTTCGGGTGGGCCGGAGCTTCGCGGCGACTGGCTGACCCTCGACGCAGCAATCTCCCGGGGCGTCCTCGTGGTCAGCGAGAAAGGCGCGGCAGGAACCGTCCCGCTGGTAACGGTGGAGAACGGCAGCCGGCACGAGCAGGTGTTCATCATGGCCGGCGAGGTGATCTCCGGCGGAAAGCAGACGCGGACCGTGCGGAGCGACGTGATCGTCGCCCCCGGCCAGCGGGTCGAGCTAAGCGTCTTCTGCGTGGAGGCCCGGCGGTGGGAAGGGGACAAGCACTTCTCCGCCGCCAAGGTCCTGGTCCCTCAGTCGATCCAGCAGGAACTCCGCCTTGGGGCCGATCAGGCCCGTGTTTGGGCCGAAGTGGCCCGCAACAACTCCGCCCTGGGCACCGAGAACGCCACCGGGAGCCTCGAAATCGCTCTCAATGCCAAGCCGGTGCAGGACCGGCTGGCCGAGGTGCGGCACGAGATTGTCCCCAAGGTTCCCGATGGGACCGTGGGGTTCCTCTTCGTCGATCGCGGCCGGGCCTTGGGCGGCGAGTTCTTCGGAAACGAAGGACTGGCGCGGGCCCTCCTGCCGAAGCTACTCGACTCTTATGCCGTGGACTGCATTGTCTTGGGCGAGCGTCGCCCGCCCGATGAGGGTAAGCCGGTTGACCGGGTCGCGATCGACTTCTTCGAGCGGATTAGCCGGGTGGGAAGCGAGCGGAGCGGGACGCCCGGCTCCGGGTCCGGCATCCGGACGCGCGGCGGCGGGCTCCTGGGCGACGGGGTCAGTCTCACCGGCAACCTCGTACATTACGGCGTGCAAGTCGAGCACCGGATCATTCCCATGCCCGTGCCCATGCCGCGGCCGCTCATCTACCCCCGCCAGCGGCGTTCCGGGGAGTAGTCCTCGGCACCCGGCCAACGAAAAGGGCGCGCCAACCGCGAGAGACGGGGCCACGTGCGATTGGCACGTTGTCCGGCCGGTCAGGACCCTGCTGACCCGGCTCGACGGGCGGCAACTCGTCCTCAGGCGGCAAGCGCGCCGGAGTGAACGACCACAAACGTTTTACCAGGAAAACTCCTTATCGGGCTGAAGGTTACGGATAATCAAACACCCGAATGGACGCTGGTCTTGATAGTCCTCCTCTCGAGCAGGGCGGCCGCGGCCGGAAAGGATAAGGCGGACGGGCCTGATGATCCGCCGCGCCGCTAAGAAGTTATTGCGGTTGTGTACCCAACCTCCGACGCCGATCTGGGGCGCTCAGCCCGCGGCCGAGCGCCCGGAACCCAGGCCCGGATCGGGCCAACCGCGTCGCCGGGACGAACAACCAGCCGATCCCGCTTCGTCTCTCCAGGCGGCTCACTGCCACGACTTGCCTCCCGCGATGGCGACGTGTGCTGTTGACGCCAACTCTTGGAAACTCGCGCGCTGGTTGTCCAGCAAGAAGCATATACCCGATGGAAGTGCGAAGTCAAGCAAAAACTTTCAAGAAATCTGGGCCGGCTGCCGAGCGGCAGAGACAACTCGAACGCGGGCAAGGATCTTCGCGCGGGGAGATCCTTCGAGAGCACTCGCCGGCCAAGACGCGCAAGGTTTTGCCGACGCTCACGCGCGGCAAATCCGCGCGAGCTTGCCGGCCCGGGACTTTTCACGCAAAGGGGCCAAGGCCCGGAGCACGCCTGCCTTCTGCGGCCGGAAAAGACGCCCTCAGAGCGTCCAGCCGTCGCGGTAGGGGCGGCGGATGTACGGGTCGGCCTTGGGGCAGTTGACGGCCTTCAGGTTGGCCGCGTCCCACTGGATCTTCTCGCCCACGCGGAACGAGACCATGCCCAGCAGGGCCGATTCGGCCAACGCCCCGGAGTAGTCGAAGTTGCAGGTGGTCGCGCTCCCGGTCTTGCACGCGGCGATCCATTCCTGGTGGTGCCCGATCGACTTGGGGATCGTCTGCGGCGGCGGCTGGAAGCCCTGGAACTGCGATTCCGGCAGCAGCACCCGGTTGCCGTAATCGGCCATGAGCATTCCCTTCTCGCCGACGAACAGGACGGCGGAGCCCCAGCCCGGCAGGTTTCGCTCCTTCAGGATGGGCGGCCGCTTGCCGCCGTCGTACCAGGTGAGCTTCACCGGCGGCAGACCCTCGCGCTCCGGATACTCG
>CAYGZA010000234.1:0-10894 GCA_964354135.1 uncultured Planctomycetaceae bacterium | reverse complement strand
GGCGCCAGGCTGTTGCGGATCTTCTCGTCGAAGGTGAACAGGCCCACCGGGTCCTGCTGGTAGATCATCAGGTAGCAGAGCGCCGCCGCCAGGCAGATGGCGTACTCGAACTTCGTCAGCTCCTGCCGATACGTGTAGCCCATCGAGCGGCTCATGTCCATGACCAGGTAGCCGGTGATATTGGTCTCGGCCTCGAACTTTTTGACGTAATACTTGTCGGTCTTGGCGTAGATGAGCCAGTCGATGTCCTTGGGATCGTCGCCGGGGGTGTACTTGCGGTGCTCGCTGAACTCCACCGAGAAGCCGTGGAACGGGCTGGCGTGCAGGCCGTGCAGGAAGCCCCGCACGATGAACTGCGCGCGGAGGTCCAGCCGCTTGATCTGGCGGATGACTTCGGGCTTGAGATAGCGTTCGACGGTGGACATGGGGAGGGGATTAGGGATTAGGGATTGGGGATTAGGGATTAGGGATTGGGGCGCACGCTGGTTAAGAAGCCTATTGGGCATTAAGTCCGAAGGCGCGACTACCGAGTTTCCCCTTGTATCGCTGTTCCCACGCCAGCACCTCGCTCCGAGCGAAACTCTTGGGCAGGATTTGGAGGATCGAGTACGAGAACGCGGCCGGGTACGCGGAATCGTTGTCGATGAGTTCCTTGAGAAGCTTGTTGCCGCCGTGACCGTCACGGGCATACGCAGCCCACCGACCCCAAATCCCCTCCGTCCCGTGCGCGGACCCGACGTATTGAGCTCCACTGTTGGTCGCCAAGACGAGGTAAATTCCTGCCACAGCCGCGAGGCGAGCACGCCACTCTCTGTTGGCGTCTTCATGGTCGTAGAGTCCCTTTAGCTCCGCGTGGGTGAGGGTGAACTCCAAGTAATCGCGAAACGGCGGGCGCAACTGACCTCTCGGAAGCACCTCGACGACTTCCTTGTTCGAGAGCCACTGGACCCACGCGAGAGCACCTTTCCCCCATTCAATGACTACGCGGTTCTCCAAGTCTTCGTACCCGGCCTCCCGCTCCAGGTCATAGAAGTATCGATATGTCCCTAAGTCGGGCGGAAATCCCGCAGGGGGTGGCACTTGTCGTCCGTCGCGCTTTCCGACGACTCGGTACACACCGATGAGGCGTGCCTTCGTTCCCCCCGTTCCGATGAAAGAAACGATACGCTCACAGCGATCGAATACTGGCCGGCGCTGGGTCGCCTGATAGAAGTCAAGCCAGCCCCTGCGCATTAGATCACGCACGTCGTACCTAGCATCTTGGTGCCGAACGAACTTCGTTTTGCGGTTCGGATCGAAGCCGCGCAGAACGAGAAGATCAACGATCCCGAGCGACTTCGTTGCGCGCCGTGCGGTCACCTTCGGTCCTTCCGAGCTTGCTGTTCAACCGACTCCAATCCCCAATCCCTAATCCCCAATCCCTCTCACTTTATCCTGCTCTTCACCCGCGTCCTCAGGCTTCGCAACATCCGCGCCTCTTGAGTGCATCGGTCCAGGATCGCCGCTATCTCGGTGGGATCGCCGTACTTGATTCGCTCTGCAAGCATGAGATGGGTCTCCAATTCAGCGAGCGAGCCCTGGGCGATGGCCAGAAAACGCAGGAAGTCTTTCGTGGAGCCCATTGCATGCCCTTCGGCGATATTGGCAGGAATGGACACGGCTGCACGTTGGATCTGGCTGGCCAGACCATACGTTTCTGCCTTGGGAAACCGCTGCGACAGGCGGTAAACTTCCTCGGCCAACTGCATTCCCAATTGCCACACCCTCAGGTCACGGAAGTTCTGACTGTCCACGCGGACCTCCAATCCCCAATCCCTAATCCCCAATCCCTATTTCTCAAACTTCGGTATCACCGGCGGCGGCGTCTCCCGGATCAAGCGCTGGATCAGGTCCTCGCTGGTTTGCCCTTCGGCCTGGGCCTGGAAATTCGTGCTGATGCGATGCCGCAGCACCGGGATCGCGATCTTCTGCACGTCGTCGATGGAGACGGAGAACCGACCGTCCATCGCCGCCAGCGATTTCCCCCCCAGGATCAGGAACTGCCCCGCCCGAGGCCCTGCTCCCCAGTCAACCAGGTCCCGGATGAAGGGCGGCGCGGTCGGGTCTTTGGGCCGCGTGGCCCGCACCAGCCGCGACACGTATTCCACGATGTACTGGCTCACGGCGACCGAGCCGACCAGCTTCTGGACGTTGAGGATCGCCTTGCCGGAGAGGACCTTGCGGACCTCGACCTTCTCGCTCCGCGTGGTGGTGGCCAGGATCTTCTCCTCTTCCTCCGGCGACGGGTAATCGACCTTGATGTTGAACATGAAGCGGTCCAACTGCGCCTCCGGCAGCGGATACGTCCCTTCCTGCTCGATCGGGTTCTGCGTGGCGATGGTGAAGAAGGGATCGGGGAGCGGATACGTCGTCTGCCCGACCGTCACTTCGCGCTCCTGCATGGCCTGCAACAGCGCGGCCTGGGTCTTGGGCGGCGTGCGGTTGATCTCGTCGGCCAGGAGGATGTTGGCGAAGATCGGCCCCTGGACGAAGCGGAAGTTCCGCCGCCCGAATTCATCTTCCTCCAGCACGTTGGTCCCGGTGATGTCCGAGGGCATCAGGTCCGGGGTGAACTGGATCCGCTTGAATTGGATGTCCAGGATCCGGGCCAGCGTGCTGACCATCAAGGTCTTCGCCAAGCCGGGCACGCCTACCAGGAGGCAATGCCCCCGGGTGAAAACCGCCGCGAAGATCTGCTCGATGACCTCCGCCTGACCGATAATGATCTTCTGCAATTCCTCCTGCATCAGCCGCCGTTGGAGGCTGAACTCCTGCAGGACGTCGCCGAGGCTGCGTGGTTTGGTAGACAATGGGGTCCCTTCCTGCGAACGCTGCAAAGCCGCGGGCCAACAGGCTTCCCAATTCAGACTTCCGAAGTCTTCAAGACTTCGGAAGTCTTCGGGGAGATTCTCCCTTTCTCGTGGCCGTAGTGTTTCCCGGGCTCCTCCGATGTCCTACTATTGTACGGGCGGTCTGCCGGGCCGCCCAACCGGGGAGGGGGAGGCGCCTTAACTTAACCTTAGAATTCTAATATACTTATGGTGATCCTGCGACCACGTCCACCCAAGGAGAGCCGCCATGCGCCGTCTAGCGGCCTGCGTCGTCGTCTTGGCCGTTCTGGTGGGGCTAACTCGGCAATCTGCACATGCTGAGATAACCGCCAAGGAGGTGCGCGAGTCCATCGAGCGAGGGGTGGAGTACCTGAAGCGCCAGCAGCGCGCCAACGGGAGCTGGCCCGACTGGTTCGGCTACGACGGCGGGGTGACCGCCGTGTGTGCGCTGGCCCTGCTCAACTCGGGCGTGGAACCGGACGACCCGTCGATCCAACGCGCGTTGGAGCACCTGCGGAAGGTGCCGCCCACGAAGACCTACGTGACTTCGCTGCAAACGATGGTCTTTTGCCGGGCGGACCCCGAGCGGGACGAGCACCTGATCCGCCGCAACGTCGGGTGGCTCCAGAAAAACCAGATCCACAACGGGCCAAACACCGGGGCCTGGGCGTACCCTGAGGGCGGCGGCGACAACTCCAACTCGCAGTTCGCCCTCTTGGCCCTGCACGAAGCGGAACGGACCCTCTTGGCCCTCCGCGACACGGAACGCGGCACCCCGTTCAACCGTAGCACTTGGCGCTTGGCCAAGGCCCACTGGGAGAGATGCCAAAACCCGGATGGCTCCTGGGGATACACGCTGGGTGCCGGGGGGAGCGGGAGCATGACCTGCGCCGGGATCACCTCGTTGGTCATCGCCAACGACAAGATCGACGAGGGCGACGCCCGGGTCCAAGGGAACCGCATCCTCTGCTGCCAGCCCTCTGAAACCCGCGATGAGCCCGTCGAGCGCGGCCTCCGCTGGCTGGCCGAGAGCTTCTCCGTGACCCGCAATCCCGGCGGCCGCGGCCAGGTCTGGTACCTCTATTACATGTACGGTCTGGAGCGGGTGGGACGGCTCACGAACCGCCGTCTTATCGGGGAGCACGATTGGTACCGGGAAGGGGCCGACCATCTGATAAAGATGAAGGGCGGGCCGCTGTCCGATCACTGGACCGGCCAGAATTTCGAGGGCAATAATGCGTGCCTCTCGACCGGCTTCGCGCTCTTGTTCCTTTCCAAGGGCCGTTGGCCCGTGCTGATGTCCAAGCTCAAGTACGGGCGCGGGGACGACTGGAACCGGCACCGCAACGACGCGGGCAATCTTACCCGCTACGTGGAAATGCGCTGGAAACGCGATTTGATCTGGCAACTGATCGAGCTCCCCGCGGCCGCGATCGACGACCTGGTCCAATCCCCCGTGCTCTACCTGTGCGGGGCCAACAGCCCGTTGCCGGCGGATGCGGCCGACCAGGAGGAGCTTGCCAAGAAGCTGCGGGGCTATCTGGACCGCGGCGGTTTCCTGCTGGCCGAAGGCCATTGCCCCGGGACCGACTTCGATGGGGGCTTCCGCAAGCTGATGGAGCGGGTCTTTCCCGAGAAGGAATACCGGCTGCGGCTCTTGGACCCCGAGCATCCCATCTGGCGGGCCGAAGAGCCGGTTCCGCCGGACCAGATCCGGCCTTTGCTGGGGATCGAGTTCGGCTGCCGCACGAGCGTGGTCTATTGCCCGCCGGACAAGGGCCGGGCGCCGCTCTCCTGCCTGTGGGAGCTCTCCCGCCCGGGACGCGACAAGGAGTTCCCGCAGGTCGTGAAGAAGCAAGTCGACGCCGGGCTCTCGCTGGGGATCAACATCCTCGCGTACGCCACCAACCGGGAGCTCCAGTTCAAGGATGCCTTCCTTGTGAAGGCGTCAGCGGCGGGGCAAAAGGACGATCTTGAGCAGGGGAAGCTGTACGTCCCGAGCCTGCTTCACCCCGGTGGGTGTAGCGCGGCGCCGCGGGCCTTGACCAACCTGCTCCAGGCCGCCGCCAACGAGCTGAAGCTCCGCGTCCACGCGGAAACGCGGGAGCTCAACATCGCCGACCCGGCCCTGTTCGACTATCATCTCGTCTTCATGCACGGCCGGAGGGCCTTCGAGCTGACCGATGCCGAGCGCAAACAACTGCGGACTTTCCTGCAGCGGGGCGGCGTGATCTTCGCCAACGCCATCTGCGCCAGCCCGGAATTCACCAAGTCCTTCCGCCGCGAAATGCAGGCCATCTTGCCCGAGGAGCCGCTCAAGGCGATCCCCCGTAACGATCCCCTGTTCACGCCGGTCTACGGCGGCTTCGACCTGAGCAAGGTGACCCGCCGCGATCCCCAGGGCGGCGGCCGCAACCAGCCCATCCGGCAGGTCCTGAGCAAGGGCCCGCCGGACCTGGAAGGGATCAAGCTGGGAGTCCGCTACGCCGTGGTCTTTTCACCCTATGACCTGAGCTGCGCCCTGGAGAAGCAGGACTCGATGGAGTGCCGGGGCTACGTCCGCGAGGACGCCGCGCGGATCGGGCTGAACGTCGTGCTCTACGCGTTGCAGCAGTGAGCGCCGGTGGACTAGAATGAGTATCGGGAGGTAGGGAATATGTTCACCCGTATCGTCGCCAACCCTGGCATTCTTGGCGGGAAGCCGTGTATTCGCGGAACGCGGATCAGTGTGGAGTTCTTGCTGGAACTCGTCGCCAGCGGCGCCGCCCGCGACGACATCCTCCATGCTTACCCGCATCTCACGGTGGAGGATCTTGAGGAAGCCTTCCGATATGCCGCCCAATTCATGAAGAACGACGTGGTTATCTCCGCGGAGGTAAGCCGTTGAGGTTGCAGGACTTCGCGATCCTGGCCGATGAAAGTATCCATCGGGAAGTCGTGACGCATCTCCGCACCCGCGGCTGCGACGTGCGGGATGTGCGCGAAAGCGGGCTTGCGGGATCCGACGATTTGGCACTCATGCAGTTGGCGGCTTCTGAGCGTCGCGTTATCGTCACCCATGATAGTGACTTTGGTGCCTTGGCGATTGCGCAGAGAGAACCTCTCCTCGGTCTGCTCTTCCTTCGGCCAGGACACATCACTCCCCGGTTCACCATCGGCACTCTGAACGCCGTATTTGATCGCAATCTCGAGCTGGTTCCGCCCTTTATCGTGGTGGCCAAACGGGTTGGCGAGTTGGTCACAATACGCGTGCGGGGACTTTGATCACCGTTTGGCACCGGCAAAGGACAACCCGTGGACCACCCCTCCAACGACGAGGCCACGTATGGCACCCCCAAGCGAGTCCTTGCGACTTTCCTGCTGTTATCGCTCCTTGCCCGCGGGGGGATGCTGCTGGCGCCGCAGGCGCTGCGGGCCGATCCCGACCACTATCGGGCCGTGGCGGAGAACCTCGTCTCCCGAGGCACATTCGCCAAGGAAGAGCTTCCCACCGCGTATCGCCCGCCGCTGTATCCGGTGGTCCTCACCGCCTGCGTCGCATGCGGAGCGTGGAGCCGGACCGCAACGGCCGTGCTGCACCTGGGCTTGGGGCTGGGCACGGTTTGGCTTACGTACTGGCTGGGGCGGCGATGGGGGCTGGGGCGCTTTGCCTTCCTTGCCGGTGCGCTGGTCGCCTGCGATCCCATCTTGCTGGCCCAATCGGCCCTGGTGATGACCGAGACCCTGGCGGCCTTTCTGGCTGCTGCGTCGCTGGCCGCATTGACGTGGTTCTCCGAGCGACCGTCCGTCGGCCGGGCGGCGGCAGCCGGCGGGTGCATCGCCCTAGCGGCCCTCTGCCGGCCGACTTTCCTGCCGTTCTTGGGCGTCGCGGCGATCGCGGTGCCGTGGCTGGCCGCCACTTGGCCGCAGACGCTCAGGTTGTGCGCGGCCTTCGTGGCCGCCGCGGCCGTGGTGCTCGCGCCCTGGGCGATCCGGAACCAACTCCAGTTGGGCCGCCCGATCATCGCCACGACCCACGGCGGCTACAACCTCCTCTTGGGCAACAACCCGCACTTCTACGAGTACTTGCGGTCCGGCGAATGGGGAACTCCCTGGTGGTCGGACCAGCTCGACAAGGAGTGGTTCGCGGAGATCCCTCACGCCACGCCCGCCGACGAGATCGTCGCCGACCGGATGGCCTACGCCCGGGCCAAAGAGAACATCCGCCGCGAGCCGGGGATGTTCCTTTACTCATGCCTGGTCCGGGCGGGCCGGCTTTGGTCGCTCTTGCCTCACCAGCGCTCTCCGGAGGAGGGGACCCTGACTCGCTGGGCTCGCTATGCCGTCGGCGCGTGGTACCTTCTTGTGCTTTCCTTGGCACTCGCCGGCCTACTCCACCTCGGCCGTCTCATCCTCAGGCAAAGAGGTCCGGGAGGCGGGAATAGCATACGCGGCGCCCGTCGAACGTCGTGGACCTGGGGCATCCTCTTGGCCGCCTGTTTTACCGCGGTCCATACGCTCTACTGGACGGACCTCAGGATGCGTGGGCCGCTCATGCCGGCGGTGGCTTTGGCGGCGTGCCTGGGGGCGGCGTGGGTGCGAGCAATGTTTGCTCGCCGCAACTGCCTACGGGACAACCAGTTGCGCCTTTCGCCGAACCGCTGAAGCCGCCTTGATCCAAGACCTCCCGGCCCCTATAATCTCCGCCCGCTCGGGGACGGAACCCCTTTTCCGGCGAGCACTTCCGATTCGCAAGGCCGTCGGGCCTCGTGCAGCGCGGAGCAAGGATGCCAGTCTGCTGAAACGACCTTCTTGGTTCAGACCGGGCAGCATTCTGCGCGCGGCGGTATGCCGCTGCGCCCATGAGAACACTGCGCGCCGTCGTCCCGGGGCATTCCCGGTGGCCGCTTTGCTCACCGGGCTGTTCCTGACCGTCGTGCCACGTCCTGCGTCGGCTCAAGAAGGGCAGTCTGCCACGAACACCAGTGCCCCTCATCCTTCATCCCTCATCCCTCATCCTTCGTCTCCCCTCCCTCAGGCTTCACGCCTCGAACTCCCCCCGACCGACCCGAGCGAGCCGATCGTCGTCACCGCGGAGACTGCCAATCGCTGGGTGCAGGGGAGCTACGAAGTCTGGGTCCTCAAGGGGAACTGCCGCCTCCAACAAGGGGCCGATTCCGCGAGGAGCCGTGAAGGCGTGGTTTGGATCCACCGCTCCGGACCCGCGGAACGCGCGCGAAGCCTCGTGATCGCGTACCTGGAAGGGGACGTTGCGGTCGACCTCCAGCAGCAGGGCACCCGCGCGCGGCTCGCCGACAAGTCGTGGCTGGGCCGCCTGGAGACGGCGGCGGGGGTGCAAGTACACGTCGGCGAAGTGACCGGCCGGCCTCAGCTCCCGCCGGCCGTGTACCAGCGTGCCGTCGCCGAGCGTGACCGCGAGACGGCCGCTTTGGTCCAGCCGGCGCAGTTCACCCAACCGATTCCGGCCCCACCGCAAGGCCCGCCCGTGCCGCCCGGCGCGCGGCGGATCCGCGTTTTTTCCCGCAGCGAGGTCCGTGCCCAGGCCCAGTGGTTCCCCGACCGGGCGACCAACCAGTGGATCGCCGTGATCGACTCGGGCGTGAACCTGATCGTCGAGAACCTGCCGCTGTCCGGCGGCGCCGGGCCGGTCCCGGGGCTGGAACTGCCCAGCCTGATCTCCATCGACGTCTCCGCCGACCGGATCGTGATCTGGACCGTCGGGCTGGAGGAGCTCGACCTGGGCGGCAACAAGCTCCAGGCCGACAACATCCCCCTGGAAGTCTACATGGAGGGAAACATCGTCTTTCGCCAAGGGGACCGGGAGATTCAGGCCGACCGAATGTACTACGACGTCAATAACCAGGTCGGCACCATCCTCAACGCGGAACTGCTCACTCCCGTGTCCAAGTACGAGGGGCTCCTGCGGCTGAAGGCGGAAGTGCTGCGCCAGACCGGGCGGGACCGCTTCTTTGCCCAGAGCGCGTTCGTCACCTCCAGCCGGCTCGGCTTCCCAAGCTATCGGCTCCAGGTCGGCAGCGCCTACATCGAGGACATCCAGCAGCCCCGCGTGGACCCCGTGACCGGCCTGCCCGTGCTCAACCCCGAGACCCACGAGCCGGAGATCGAGCACCATCGCCTGGCGACCACGGAGAATAACGTGCTCTTCCTCGACGAGCTGCCGGTCTTCTACTGGCCGCGGCTGGCGAGCGACCTGGAGGAGTCTTCCTACTACCTCCGCCGCGTGCGGTTCAAGACGGACAACATCTTCGGCGTCCAGGCCATGACCGATTGGGACATGTACCAGCTCTTGGGCATCCGAAGCCGCCCGGAAGGCACTGACTGGGGGCTGAGCCTGGACTACCTCAGCGAGCGCGGCTTCGGACACGGGACCGACTTCAAGTATCGCCGCGAAGGGTTCCTGGGCATTCCCGGCAAGGCCGCCGGACTGATCGACTACTGGGGCGTCCCCGACCACGGCGTCGACAACCTGGGGCTCGATCGCCGCAGCGTGCCGCCGGACCGCGACTACCGATTCCGCTTGTTGGCCCGCCACGAACAGATGCTCGAAGGCGACATCCAACTGAAGGCCGAGCTGGGCTGGATCAGCGACCGCAACTTCCTCGAGCAATACTACGAGCGGGAATGGGACGAGCTGAAGGACCAGACGACCTCGCTGGAGCTGAAGCGGATCCGCGACAACACCGCTTGGAGCCTCTCCGCCGCGGTGCGGGTCAACGACTTCTTCACCCAAACCGATTGGCTCCCGCGGGCGGACCATTTCTGGCTCGGCCAGCCGGTCCTCAACGACGTATTGACCTGGTACGAGCACTCCAGCGTGGGCTATGCCCAGCTCCATGCGGCCGACCCGCCCTCCAACCCGGGCGAGCTGGCCAAGTGGCGGCGATTGCCGTGGGAGCGATCGCCCGCCGGCACGGGCCTAAACACGCAGAGCGAGCGCTTTGTGACCCGGCAGGAGCTCGACTGGCCGTTCCAGCTCGGCCCGGTCAAGCTCGTTCCCTACGTCCTCGGCGAAGCGGCCCATTGGGGTGAAGCCATCGACGGGAACGACCTCCAGCGCCTCTACGGTCAGGCCGGCCTGCGGGCCAGCATTCCCGCCTGGCGGGCCGATCCGGCCGTGGAGAGCGCCTTTTGGAACGTCCACGGGCTGGCCCACAAGGCGGTCTTCGACGCCGAGCTGGCGTGGGCCGACGCGAACCGCAACGTGGACGAGCTGCCGCTTTACGACCCCCTGGACGACGACTCGGTCGAGGCCTTCCGCCGGCGATTCATTCCGAACACCTTCCCCGGACCAAACGTTCCCCTCCGGTTCGACGAGCGGTTCTACGCCGTGCGGACGGGGATGGCCGGCTGGGTGACCGCCCCGAGCACCGAAATCGCCGAGGACCTCATGTTCTTGCGGCTGGGGATGAGAAACCGCTGGCAGACCAAGCGCGGGCCGCCGGACCAGCCGCGGATCGTCGACTGGATCACGCTGGACACCAATCTCACCTTCTTTCCCAAGGACGAGCGCGACAACTTCGGCGAGCTTGTGGGCCTGTTCGACTACGACGCCCGGTGGCAAGTCGGCGACCGCCTGGCCCTGCTCTCCTCGGGAATTTTCGACTTCTTCCAGGACGGCCAGCGGATCGTCACGGTGGGCGCGTTCTTGGAGCGGCCGCCGCGGGGCGGGCTGTATCTGGGCGTGCGGCTCTTGGACGGCCCGATCAACAACACGATCCTCGCCATGTCCTATAGCTACCGCATGAGCCCCAAGTGGGTCTCCGCCTTCGGCATGACGATCGATCTCCGCGATCAGGGCAACATCGGCCAGCACCTCTCGATCACCCGGGTGGGCGAGTCGCTGCTAGTCAGCGCCGGGTTCAACGTCGACGCCAGCCGGGGGAGCTTCGGGGCGGCGCTGTCGATCGAGCCCCGCTTCCTGCCCAAGACGCGGCTCGGCCGGGCCGGCGGGGCGCGGATTCCGCCCGCCGGAGCGTACGGGCTGGAATGATGAATGATGAGTG
>CAYGZA010000233.1:0-10979 GCA_964354135.1 uncultured Planctomycetaceae bacterium | reverse complement strand
CCCTGCTCGATCTCCTTGGCGATGGTCCACGCCCGGGCGTGGTGGGCGCCGATGTCGCTGGTGGCATAAGCCAGGGCCATGCTCGATGCGGCCCGGCTGTCGTAGGCGCTTTGCTCCAGGCCCTTGACCTGGACGAGCACCTTCTCCATCTCCGGCCAGCGGCGGATGACGGCCTTCGAACCGCCGGCCAGGATGTCGCCGATCCCTTCCCGCCGGGCGATCTTGTGGAGGAGTTGCATGATGGCCGCGTCGTCGCCCCAGGTGATGGGCTGCCCGTCGATGTCCTCCAGCTTGAGGATTCCCTGTTCGTAGCCTTCGATCACCGCGCCCACGAGTCCGCCGGCGGAGATGGTGTCGATGCCCAGCTCGTCGCACAGCCCGGTGGCGTGGAGCACGGCGGCGTAGTTGTCCACCCCGAGGTTCGAGCCGAGCATGGCGCACGACTCGTATTCCGGCCCCTCGGTCACGGTGCCCACGTAGCGGCCGGCCTTGACCAGGCAGATGTTGCCGCAGGCCATGGAGCACGCGAAGCAGGCGTTGTCGCCGATCTTGTAGCCGCCGAGCATCGTGTCGCCGTTGATCTGGTGGACGCGGGGGAACGTGGCGTCCTTGAAGTTGTACGTGGGCAGGATGCCCGCGGCGCTGGCGTACTCCATGACCATCATCAGGCCTTCCCGCTGCCACATGCGGAAGTACTTGTGGTTGCGCATGTAGGCGAAGGCCTTCTCCGCCTCCTGCACCAGGCCGGGGAGGTCGTAGACGGGCAGGTCCTGGCTGCCGCGGACGACGATCGCCTTGAGGTTCTTGGAGCCCATGACCGCGCCCATGCCGCAGCGGCCGGCGTTCCGCGACCAATCGGTGTTGATCGAGGCGATGCGGACGAGCTTCTCGCCCGCCGGGCCGATCACGGCGACCTTCACCTCGTGGGTGCCGAAGCGGTCCTTGAGCAGGCCCTCGGCCTGCAGGCACGTCTTGCCGGCCAGCTCGGGCGACGGGATGACGGTCGCCTCTTCTTCGTCCAGGAAGAGGACCGAGAGCTGCGGGGCCCGGCCGTCGATCGTGAGCATGTCGATGCCCGTCTGCCGCAGCTCCAGGCCGAACGTCCCGCCCGCCGAAGAGTCCCCGTAGAGCCCTGTGGCCGGCGAGATCGCCACAAACGACGTCTTGCCGGACGACGGCACGTAGGTGCCGGTGAGCGGCCCGGGGGCAATCACGATGAGGTTTTCCGGGCCCAAGGGATCGATCTGGAAGCCGTGCTTGGCCAGGTTGTCCCAGACCAGCTTGGCCCCGAAACCCCGCCCGCCGATGAACCGGTCGAGGAATTCGTCGGCGATCGGCAGGCGCCGGCATCGGCCCTCGGTGAGGTCGACGTGAAGACGCTTCTTGAAGTAGCCGGATTTGATGGACATAGGGAGCCTTCAGCAATCAGCCTTCAGCAATCAGCTTTCAGCTATCAGCTTTCAGCCTTCAGCTTTCAGCCTTCAGCCTTCAGCAATCAGCGGTCGCTGGTTTGTGCTGAGAGCTGATGGGCCAAGTGTCAGCACTCGCGTGCCCCCCGAGTGCCACCACTCGCGGGCCCGTTGATCGCGTCTCCTGGGAGTTCTGGCTATGACCATTACGGGCGAGTACGGATTCCTCTTCTCTGTTTGGCCCTGCACTTCAGGCACGTACAGAGAAGAGGAACCCGTACTTCCCTTCATGGGATTGTCGTGTTCTGGGGGCCTGCGAATGCTGTCACTTGGTCATCTCGATCATCGAAAGGGGGCCCGCGAGTGCTGACACTTGGCCGCTGATGGCTGAAAGCTGACAGCCTATCACAATTCCTCTTTCCCAATCTCCGCGTAACGGATCGTCTTCTTCTCGCCCTTCTCCGTAAACTCGATCTCTTTCATGTGGGCGTAGCTCAGCACGTTGTTCATCCGCTTGGCCTCGCCCAGGGATTGCTCGGGAATGAAGCGGATGGCCCCCTTCGGGCACTTCTCGACGCACTGCGGCTTGCCGTCGCACAGGTCGCACTTGATCGGGTAGTCCAGGTCGCTGTGGGCAAAAATCGCCCCGAACGGACAGGCCTCCACGCACTTCATGCAGGAGATGCACCCGCTCGTGTCGAGGCGGACCACGCCGTTGGTCCGCTTCAACGCACCCACCGGGCAGGCATCGGCACACAGCGGCACCTTGCACTGCCCGCAAACGATCGGCAGCCGCATCACGGGGTGCGGGTAGGTGACCAGCACGCGGACCGCGCTCTTCTTGGGATTGCTGGCCCCGAAATGCCCGATTGCGCAGATCAACTCACAGATCCGGCAGCCGGAACAAAGCTCCGGGACCACCGCAAGTTTCTTGGCCACAAGCCACCTCCCGACCCGAACGCCATGGAACATGCCGCCGGGACGGCCCTACGGACTATTCCCAAGGGACGCCCATTCCCACCCCGGCGGCGAACGCTTGATTGTGGTTTCTCCGCACCGGCCCGTCAAGGTTATTGGTGCGTTTTTCATACGGTTCGTGCTGCGCAGACTTCCGAAGTCTTAGAGACTGCGGAAGTCTGCTTGGCCGGAGCTTCGGAGAACCGCGCCCTTGCTGTCTTCGTCCGCATCTCCGCGGCTGTGCAGTTCAAAGAGCGCTGATTTCAGCGACCATCTCGGCCGTCGTCCGCAGCCGGGCGAACTTGCGCCGCCAAATGTCGAGGCAGGCCCGCTGGATCTCCGGCCAGAGGGTGGCCACGCCGTCGCTGACCACCGTACACTGGTAGTCGCGATTGGCGGCCGCCAGGAGCGTGGAGTTGACGCAGATGTCGGTCACGATCCCCGTGACGACCAGGTAGCGGATGTCGCGGCTCCGCAGGGCCAGGTCCAGCGGTGTCCCGAGGAACTTGTCGTAGGCGTGGCCGCGGACGACCAGCTCATCCGGCCGCGGGGCCAGCTCGGGGACCGTCTCCGCGGAGTTGCACCCTTGGCCGAATTCCGGGCCGATCAGGCAATTGCTCGAAGGGTGGCCGAAGCCGGTCGGCTGCCCCGAAACGGCCGGCAAGTGCTCCGGCCCGAAGGGATCGCCGCGAAGGCACGGGACCGCTGCGGAGTAGACGAACTCCGTAAAGACGACCGGGACGGCCTTGCGGCGGCAGGTCTCGACCAGGCGGACGAGATTGGGGATGATCTCCCGGCCCGGCGGCACCTCCAAGGCGGCCCCCGGCTCCAGGAATCCCCGCTGCATGTCGATCACCAAGAGGCCGGTGCGCCCCGGCCGGCAGCGGTGCAGTTGGTCGATGCGGTCCTGTTTGGCCCGCAGGATTTCTTCCAGGTTAGGCATGATCGATGGCTCCGACCGGTCCTCAGCCGCTCAGGTCCAACAGCCGGCCGGCTTGGCCGGTGGTGTCTTTGCTTCGCCGCTCCGGGGGGACCGGGTCCGGTTCGGCCTGCGGCGGTTTCTCTCCCGGCCGCTGCTCTTCCCAGAGGCGGCGGCCGTCGGCATCGCGCTCCCCGGGTTCATGGTCTTCGCCGTCGGCCTCGCCGATCCCCGCGGCGTTTTCCGCCCGGATGTCGGCCTGAACGCGGCGGTGCTGATTCCGCACGTCCTGCTGCGCGCGCTCGACCTCGCTGCCCTTGGTCTGCGCGATGGGTGTGCCGGCGACGCTGCCGGCCAATCCTCCCAGCGGACCCACGCTCATGAGACACCTCCCATGGCAGTTGGTGCGTGCAAGCACGCACCCGACGAATAACTACTCCTGGCAGGCGAGACGCCTGCCCTACTAATCATAGTTCACGTTCGGCGTCGTCGGGCGGCTCTAGAGCTGCTTGGGGAGTTTCCGCAGGACATTGCCGGGCCACGACCCGGACTCGGACCGGGCCGCCGCGCCGGGGCCGTTCTGCCAGTCGGCCTGGATTTGCTGTAGGGCCCGATTCACGCCGGGGAACGGCTGCCTGGTGGTTTCAGGGTTTTGGAGCGTCCCGCCGACGTGGACGAGCAGAATCTGTTGGCTCGCCCCGCCCAGCACTTCCCGCAAGACGGGCAAGTTCAGGTTGCCGCGGCCCATCATTGCGTGGAGCCGGAGGCGGAGTTCGGACTGGAAGTTCATCTCGCCGTTGCCGACCAGGCTGATCGCGTCGCCGCTGAACTGGATGCGGTCGAGGTAGATGTGGTTGCCCTCGATGCGGAAATCGACGTCGCTGGTGCTGAACGCGGAGCGATCGGGCTGGCGGATGCTGGCGATTTTCAGCAGGGCGATCATCAGCGGCAGCTCGTAGAGATCGGCGTCGCGGATTTGGACGTTGCCGTGCCCCCCGAGAAGGTTGAGGCTCCGGCCGGTGCCTCGCAGCTCCACCTCGCCGTGGAGCTTGCCGCGGAGGGTCTGGGGGCCGGGGAGGGCTTCCTGGGCCAGCCGCGCCATGTCGGCCTGGGAGAGCGTGGCGTGGACCTGGTAATGGGGCGTGGCTCCGAACGCCACCCAGCCATCCGCCAGAACCGTGCCGCCGAATAGCTGCGCGGCAAGCGGCCGGGCCGCCTGGCTGCGCTCCGAGGGCCGTGCGGCGGACCGGCCCGGCGGCGGGCGATCCACCCAGGCCCCAAAGAGCAGTTGCTCATCGTCCATCCAGATCGGCCCCGTGATCCGCGTAAACTGGAAGTCCCTGTACGTGGCCGATTCCACGTTCAGCTCGCCGCGGGAGACGAAGCGGCGGCCGTCGTGCCCGCCGGCCAATTGGAGCGTGCCGTACACGTTCTGGACCTTGAGGCCGAAGTCGATGCTCGTCTGATCGAAACCGATCTGGAGGTCCCATTGCGAAGTGATCGGGTCGTCGAGGTTCCCGCCGCGGGCCAGGATCAGCCCGCCCTTGCCGCCGCGAAGGTAGATCGGCCCGCTCGGGTTGAGCTCCGCGACCGCCTTCTTCAGGCGGCCGGGAAGGGCTTGCGTCAGCTCCCGGTCGATCCGCAGCCGATCGACGGTCAAGCCGTCGAACTGGAACTGCCAGCTCCCGTCGGGCAGGAAGGCGCCTTGGCCCGTGGTCGACAGCCGGGCGTTGCCGTGCTCCCCGCGAAACCCCTCGAGCGTCACTTGTCCGTTCCGGTAGACGAGCAGCCCTTGAAGCTTTTCCAACCGGTAGGGGAAGTGGACCGGCTCGATCGACGTGCTCTCGCGCCGCGGCCTCACGCGGAGCTCCACGTCGAGTCTCTCCGTTCCGGGGACGTTGGCGATTCGGGCCTCTTCCAGGTCCACGGTTCCCTGGGGCTTGAAGTCGTTCCATGCCTGCTGCATGCCGGGGGACATCGCGTCGCGGAGCTCTTCTTCCATCGGGACATTGGTCCCGGTCAGACGCAGCGACCATTGCGGGCCTTCGGCGGTCGGGTACAGGGTGCCTTCGCAGGTCATCAGGCCGGTGTCGTTGGTGCCCGACAGCTCGCGGAAGGTCCAGCGATCGTCGAGCATCTCCAGCGTGCCGCAGACGTTGCCGATCGGGTACGGAAATCTCTCGTAACGGACCGCGCAGCGGTTCAGGCCGACGACCAAATGGCGGTGCCAAGGCTCGTCGGGGCTCTTCCGCCACGTGCGGCCGAAGACGTTGATCGTTCCGTGGGGGTTGAACGAGCGGACCACGGCCCGGGTCTTCTTCGCAAGCGCGGCCATGAGCTTCTCATCCAACGGGAGGTTGTCCCCGCGGGCTTCCACCCAGCCGCAGGGACCCGAAAACGGCTGTGTGACCTCGACCTCGACCCGCACGGGCCGGCTCGCGCTGTAGCCCGTCACGTTTGCCGTTAAGACGTCGCCCTTGAGCTCGACCGTTCCCTGGCTCTGTTCCAGGCGATAGGGGAGCTTTTCGTAGGAGAACGAGACGCCCAGACAGCGGACCGATATGTCCGGCTGCCAGCGGGCGCCGTCGTAGACGAGTTCCACGTCGGCGTCGACGTGCCCTGCCGGGAGGTACTTGTGCCACTGGTCCTGGAGGGCCGTTGGAAGGAGTTCCGCGTATTTCGGGTCCAGATCCAGGTCGCGGATCTCGGCCTTCAGACGCAGCGGGCTTTGCCCGTCCAGCCCCTGGCCGGAACAGGACGCCTGGAGCGTCGATTGGCCGCTGCGGGCGAAGAGGTCTTGGACCGCAAAACCGTCGTTGGTCAGGCTGAACGTGGCGCGGATGTCGGTCAGGGAGTGCGGCAAGCGGGGATCGTCCAGCCGCGCCCGCACCAGGCTCCCGGAGAGATCAAACCGGTAAGGGGAGGCCGCCTCCGGATCGTAGCCGGCCTGAAAGCGGAGCTTCCCTTGCCCGCGAAGAGAGCCCAAGGCCGCTAACTTCGCCCCCCACTCCGCCGGCAGCATCTCGCGCAGCTCGGGCGAGAGTTCCAGGCCCTCCACCGATCCGCTCATCGTCCACTGCGGGCGGCAGGGGTCGAGCAGGCCCGATACCTCCACCTGCCGGACCATGTCGGCGACGAATCGTCCGGAGAACTTGCGCATCCGCGGGCCGTCTCCCGCCTGGTCGGGCTCCGCCGGAGCGGCCAGCGCGAGATTCAAGTCCCGCAGGGTCATCGCGGGGGAGGAGGTGTCGGCGATCTCGATCGTGCCGTTGTCGATTCGTATCTCCGGGGACCTGCACTGGCGCTGAGGCAGCGGCATCAGTCTGGCGGCGCTCCAGGTGCCGTCTTCCCGCCGCCGGACGCGCAGGGTCGGCCGGCGAAGGACCACGTGCGTCACCTCGGGTTCCCCTTTGAGCAACTCCTCCAATTCGGTCCGGCAGGTGAGGAACATTTCCTCCACGTGCAGCAGCTCGCCCTCGAGCCCCTCGGTTTCCGGCTCGGCAATTCGCAGGCCGCGAACCACGATCCCCTTGCCTTGGACCAGCTCGGCCGTGCGGACCGTCACTTTGAGGTGGGCGTAGTGCTGCGCGAGGGTGGACTCGACGCGGCGGCGGATCGTCTCGTCCACCCCGCGGTAGAGATGGAAGACGAAAACAGCCCCCGCGACCAGCCCGGCCAATAGGCTGCACTTCAAGAGAAACCAGCAGAAGTTGATCAGGCCCTTGAAGATGGGAAGCTACCCTTCGTGATCGGCGCCTCACTCGTCTCTCGCCCCTCATTCCTCATCTCTCGTCCCTCATCTCTCGCCCCTCGTCTATCGCACCTCGCCCCCATACCCTCCACCACCCCGGCGGCCAGGACCATCAGCAGGAGCATCGCGGGCTGCCGGTAGCGGATCGAGCTGTCGAAGACCATGTGCAGGAGGGTGAAATACGCCGCGGGCAGCCAGCACAACACGTAGGGCCAGCCCCGGCGCAGCGTCCTTGCCGCTCCCCAGATCGCCAGCACCATGACCGGTACGTACGTCCCGGCGACGCCGAGCCGAACGGGCCACGCCGAGAACGATGGCTCGTGAGGGAAAACGTCCCACATCCGGACCAGCTTGGAGGCCGCGAGTTCTAAGACCCGGCCGGGATGGGCCCGCGCCCCGGCGATCGCCTCCGCCGCGTGCCGCCGGTCGAGCCAATACTCCCAATCGACGCCGGGAGGCTCGCCAAAGCGGCCGGCCACGGCCCGTTTCTTCAGATCCGCGCGAAAACGCTCGATGATTTCCCAGTCGCCGGCGCCGGTGGACCCGGGGTTCCACCCGTCGTACAGGTTGGCTCCGACCTGAAGCGAGGTCGGCACGAAGCGACCGGTGACCCGGGCGTTGCGGACCCACCAGGGGACCATCGCGGCGATCAATCCTGCCGCCATCGCTGCGCCGAGCCCGAGGTGTCGCAGCCGCGGCTTGCCGAACACAAGACCGACGGCCACGGCAAACGGCGTGAACAGGAGCCAACTGGGCCGCACGAGCGTGGCCGCCCCGGCCGCCAACCCGGCGGCAATCGCCAGCCATGTCCCGCGCGATCGCGACGCGGCCTTCCACGCCGCCATCCAAAGCCCCAGGTTCAGGATCATCAAGGGGCAGAAGGGGGCCTCGCTCAAGACCAACATCCCCACGGCGATCGATCCGGGGAAGAACGCTGCCAAGACGGTCGCCAAGGCTCCCGTCCGGCGGTCGAACAACCGCCACGCCAGCCAGCCCACGCCCGCGGCCGTCAGCGTATCCAGCAAGGCGCTAAGCGCCCTGCCCCACATCACCGAGGGCTCATCGCCGGCAAGCAAGAAGATCGGGGCCAACAAGATCGGGTAACCCGGCGTGCGGAAAACGCGGAATCCCTCCGCGCCGTACTTGTACGGCTCGCCCCGCGCAATCGCCCGCGCCAGGGTCCAGTAGCCGTCGCTGTCGCCAAAACCGAAGGGCCCGCGATGGCTCCGATCGAGCCGGGCCTGCCACCACCAGCCGGCGGCCAGCCGCGCGGCGAAGGCCGCAATCAGGACAACGGCAAGAAACTTCCCGGTGGGGAATCTCATGGGTCGGTCGGTACGGGAGCCGCTGGCCGGCGGGGAGTCGGAGGGCACCGCCGCCGGCCGGGACACTCGACAAAATGGGCGGGATATGCTACTTCGGGCAGGCCGGAAGGGTCAAGCCAAAATGGGTAATTTCCCGCGGCTCCTGCTCCCTTTGAGATGCTGTTTGAGAAGGCACAGTCCGGGTGCTGGACGAGTCGGCTTTCAGCAGTCAGCCATCAGCTTTCAGGTCGCAATGGTCTTCCGCGGAACGAGTTATGGATAATCTCACCCAACCTGCCAGGGCGTCTGTCTCCGGCTGATTGCTGAAAGCTGATAACCGAAAGCCCGTTCTGAACACGTTCTGAGAGAGGGCCGGTGTGAAGGCCGTTTCTTCGCCTCCGGCAATGAGCGCCATGCTGGTGGACTTCGGCGGCGGACCCGGTATACTGCAAGCTCAATACGATGGCAGCAATGCTAGCATGGGCCGTATTCTGGCCGGCCTGGGGCAGTGCGGCATGCTCATCGGCGGTGGGAGTCACAAACGCACTAGCACGTCGTGGAAGCAGGAGAGACCTATGGCTTCGAGCTTACCGGACTATCTGGCGGCGGCACGGCCCGTTCCGCTGGACAAACGGGCCGCGTGGTACAAGAACGTGGCGCAGACGTATGCCGGGGTGATGCTCTGGTACGTCTTCTGGCAAGAAATCCCCGGCGGAGGCATTCTGGACGCCGGCATTTTCCCCGCCCTCCTCGGATTGCTGCTGGCGGGCCTCGTGTGCCATTTCCTGTTCTATCTCGTACCCGGTCTTCTCGGCATGAAAACCGGCCTGCCGCTCTATGTCGTGGGCACGTCCACTTATGGGACGATGGGCGGGCTGATCATGCCCGGCCTCCTTATGGGGCTTCTCCAGTTCGGCTGGATTGGGGTCAACGCCTATTCTGTCGCGGAACTGCTCTACAAGTGCCTCGGAGGGACGAACCTGACGGAAGTCGAGGGCAAATTGCAGATGGCGTCTCCCGATGTGTACCACGCCCTCATCGTCATCGTGTTCGCCGTGGGGGTTGCCTTCATAGGATTGAAGGGGATTCAGTACGTTGCCCGGGTGGCGAGTTTCTTCCCCTTGATCCCCATAGCCGTCCTGCTAATCCTCTTGGTCAGCACGATCGGTGGGCTGGGCAAGTTCAAGCCCGACATGACGGCCAAGGCCCCTGATAAGGCCGCGACTGCGGAAAAAGCCGGTGCGGGAGGGGGAGGTGACGCCGCCAAACCGGTTGCCGCGGAGGCCAAGAAAGCTGAGCCGAAAGCACCGCTTTCGGCATTGGCGGTGATTGTTCTGCTGTGCAACGTGGTGGCGGGGTTCTTCGCAACTGCCGGGGCTGCGGGAAGCGATCTGGCGATGAACAGCCGAAACAAGGATGACGTACAGTGGGGCGGTTTGGTCGGAATCGCGCTGGCGACGCTTTTCGCCGGTGGGATCGCCGTCCTCATTGTCGCCGGGAGGTACGGTGCCGGGGACGTCCCGGCCCACCTGCAAGGGAACGTCAACCCCCTGGACCTGATGAGAGGGGATCCCGTGAAGGGTGGCGGCTTCCTCAGCCCGGCTTTGGCCAACGCAGTCCTCATCCTGCTGGCGATTTCCGCCTTCCCCGGAGGGTGTTTCTCCGCCTTCATCGCCGCCAACAGCTTCAAGACGACCATGCCGAAGGTCAATCCCTTCCTGTCGGTCGGACTGGGCACGTTGGTGTCGATCGTGCTGGCCGTCACCTTGTGGGCGGGGAAAGTGAAGATCGTCTTCATCATCATCGGGTGCTGCTTCGGGCCGATCTGCGGGGCCATGATCGCTGACTACTTGCTCGCTGGCGGCAAGTGGGCCGGACCTCGGGCGGGATTCAACCCGGCGGGATGGATTTCCTGGGCCGTCGGGTTCGTCGTCGGCGCGGCCGATTTCATACCGTTCCTCAAGGGCAATGTACCGGCCCCAACGGTCTCGGCCTTGCTCGTCGGCTTTGTGCTCTACGTCGTCCTGGCCAAGGCGGGCCTGGAGAGCAAGACCCTGGAAATGCCCCAGGCGGCACAGCAACAGACTTGATAGCCAACCAAAGAGACTTCCGAAGTCTCCAAGGCTTCGGAAGTCTCTGCCACGGACAACTTCCGTCGGACAACCCATCGCCGCCGCGGGGCTACTCCCCGCGGCCGCAACCCAAAGGGGCTGTAGTGGAGGCGTCTCTCTTGAGGTATGAAGGTGGTTTGGCTGCCACACCTTCCACCCCAAGAGGACGCCATGAACCATTTTATCCGGAAGTATGAAGAGAATACCATCGGGGTCTTGAGTGGTTTTGATCGACTCGTGCTGCGGGTGGAGACAACGATCAACGACCCCTCGGACTTCCGGGACCAGCCGCTGGCCGACCTCCTGGCGCCGGTCTGCCGTCCGACGCAGTGGAAGGGAGGGCGTGTCCGCGCCCTCCAACCTTGGTCCCCCGAAGACCAGTCCCTGTTGCAGGCGATCAGCCGCGGCGAGTCCGCGCTCTCACGGCATCCGCAACCGGGACCTGGTGGCTATCCTCTTCCCCCGATCCCTGAATTCCGCGGAGGAAAAACGCCGTGCGTCAGGTCGCGTCACGCGGAAGCTTCGCTT
>CAYGZA010000232.1:0-11103 GCA_964354135.1 uncultured Planctomycetaceae bacterium | reverse complement strand
AGCGTGGTCCCCTGCCCGGCCTTAGTGGGCTGGCTGGACCGCGGTCTGCCCGGCTGGTCCAGGCAGGAACTCGACGAGAGCCTCAAGCTGGTCCGCGATTTCCTCACGCCGGACTGGGACATCCACCCCGAGATGGTCTCGCACACCCGCGTGATCGACACGAAGACGGGCCGCCCGTATCCCGAGCCCAGCGAGCGGTTCATGGAGAACTGGGGCTGGAGCCAGGACAAGTCGGCGGATCAACTGGCCGACTACATTGCCTACGGCCTGCGGATTCTCAAGAACGTGGGGCTGCCGTGCGAAGGGATGACCACGCCGGGCGGATTCGGCTCCCGCGTGCCCGCCGAGCTTGCCCAGGCCACGCTCCAGGCCTGCCGCGACGTGTACCAGACCGAGATCCCGCACTACTTCCGCGACGTCTTCACCGGCCGGCAGAGCGTCGCCCCGAAGGTGCTCTACGCCTCCGGGCTGGACGGGCCGGACCCCAAGTGCGTCGTCTCGATCATCGGCTGCACCGACGACTGGTTCGGCGGCTGGGACGGGCTGGTGCCCGGCTCGGCCGATCGCTGCATCACCGCCGACCTGAAGGGCGGGCGGCTCCCGGAAGTCATCGCCCGGGGCGAGCCGGCCATCCTCGTCTGCCACTGGCCGGGAATCTACTTCAACGGCCGGCAGGTGGGCTTCAACGTCTTCAAGGAAGTTGTCAACCGGCTCCACGCCCGCTACGACAACCTGCTCTGGATGAAGCTCAGCGAAATCGCCCGCTACTGGGCCGCGCGGGAACTGACGAAGATCGACAAGGAGGGCGATCAGGTCAAGCTCAAGGCGCCTTTTGCCAACGGGCGGTTCACCGTCGAGGTCAAGACCGCGGGTGCAAGAGCCGTGAAACTCACGGCGGGCACCTCGCAGACGTTGCTGAAAGAGGTGCCCTCGCCGCGGCAACTGACCGGCGGCACCTGGTGCCGCTCGGCGGACGGCGCCATCGCCTGCTTCGACCTTCCGCGGGGCGAGTCGGCATTGCAGATCGTATGAACAACGCGTCAGACCGGTAGGGTGCGTGCTTGCACGCACGTGTCTGCCGGCAGGAGCAAGGGGGGGCGGGAGTCGTTTTCCACAGTGCCCCGAAGGGGAATATGAGAATAGCCGAGCGATTCACCGCCGGGCTATTCTCAAGTGTCCCTCCGGGGCGAGTGCATCCGCACGAGCCGGGCAGGTTCAAGTCGCGGCACCGATAGAAAACGGACATTCAGGGAGCGTGCTTGATGTCGCTTGCAGTCCAAGCCGCGCGGGACACCCGCTACGAGCCCGCCTCGCAGCCGACGATCTACTTCATCGGCGTGACCACCGGCCGCTCGTCGATCATGACGGTCTTTCCTCGCTGGGCGAAGCACCTAGGCTTCGAGGGCGCCCTTATTCGCGGCGTCGACTGCAAATGGCACGATGCGCCGGCGGTGTACCGCCGCGCCGTGGAGTTCATCAAGCAGGACCCGCTTTCGCTCGGGGCCCTGGTGACGACCCACAAGATCGACCTCTTAGCGGCCTGCCGCGACTTGTTCGACGAGCTGGACCCGTTCGCACGGCTCATGGGCGAGGTGAGCTGCATCTCCAAGCGCGGCGCGAGGCTCATCGGCCATGCCAAGGACCCGATCACAAGCGGCCTCGCCCTGGAGGCGTTCCTTCCCGCCGGGCGCTGGGAGAAGACCGGCGGCGAGGCCCTCGTGCTCGGGGCGGGCGGGTCCTCGATCGCCCTCACCTGCTACCTGATGCACCAGAGGCACGGCGCGAACCGGCCGTCGCAAATCCTCGTCACCAACCGCAGCACACCACGACTGGAGGAGATGCGCCGCATCCACGCGAAGCTCGCTCAGCCCGTGCCCGTCGAGTATCACCACACGCCCGAGCCGGAGGACAACGATGCCCTGGTCAACCGGCTCCAGCCGCACTCGCTGGTGGTCAACGCGACCGGGCTCGGCAAGGACGCTCCCGGCTCGCCGATCACCCCTCAGGCCCGCTTTCCCGAGCAAGGCTACGCCTGGGATTTCAATTATCGCGGCGATCTGGTATTCCTGGAGCAGGCCCGGGCCCACCAGCGGGATCGCCGCCTGCACGTCGAGGACGGCTGGGTCTACTTCCTGCACGGGTGGACCCAGGTGATCGCCGAGGTGTTCCAGATCGGCATACCCACCCGCGGGCCCGGGTTTGACGAGATCGCGCGGATTGCCGCCGAATCGCGACGCTAAGGAAACGACCGTCGTCTTACAACATGCGGAGCCCATGATGGAAACAAGCGGAGTGATGCAGCCGTTGGCGACCGACATCGACTTGCTCGAAGGCGCGATGGCCGAGCCCGACCGGCACCTGGTGCGGAGGGCCTCCGACATGCGCGGCTACTACGCCGACGCCGCGGCCCTGGAGCGGCTGATCCTCCGGCACAACGACCCCGTTCACTACGAGGTCTTCGAGAAGAAGATACTTGAGGAGCGCGGGCATCTCCTGTTCTGCGTCAGCAGGCTCCAGCCGGGGCTGGTGGGCGAAGAGTGCTTCATGACGAAAGGGCATTACCATTCGGTCCGCGGCACTGCCGAAGTGTACCTTTGCCTCCGCGGCCGGGGGTACATGCTGATGAAGACCGCGGGGGGCGAGTGCGTGGCCGAGCCGATGTCGCGCGGCCGCACCGTCTACGTGCCCCCGGGCTGGGCCCACCGCTCGATCAATGCCGGAAGCGAGCCGCTGGTTTCCTTCTGCGTCTATCCGGCCGAGGCAGGCCACAACTACGGGGACATTGAAACCGAAGGGTTTCCCAAGCGGTTCTACATCATCGACGGCACCGCAGTCGTCGCTACGAAAGTCGCCCCAACGAAAGGCGGACACCGAACCGCCAATCCCTAGACTCGACGACAAGGCAACACGATGAACGCACGACTGGCTCCCATCTACTTCGATCCGGGGCGAGATCAGGACTTTGACAAGCAGCTCGGCGTGCTGAAGGACCTCCTGGCCGGCTCCGCGGAGTTGCTACCGCCCGCGGCGCTCGGCGGACCGCTCCCCGAGGCCGACGCGGTCGTCTTCCCGCAGCTCTTGGGCGAGGCCTACCGAAGGGTCGAGGACTTCCGGGCCCTCGGGCTGCCGATTCTGATCGTCACGTCGCAGTTCGGCACCCTCTCAATGTGGGATTGGGAGATCATCTGCTACCTCAAGTCGCTGGGCGTCGAGACGATCGCCCCCTACAACCTGGGGCAGACGAAGACGGTCTGCCGCGCCCTGCGGGTGAAGCGAGAGCTACGGGGCGCCAAGTTCCTGGTCTATCAGGACAATCCGGGCGAAGGGGCCCAGGCGAGCATCTTCAAGTGTTTCTACTGGTGGGAGGACGAGTGCAGCGAGCGGATGCGAGACCGCTTCGGCGTCACCGTCGTGAAGAAGAGCTTTCGCGAGCTGGGGGCCAGGGCGCATGAGATTCCCGACCGCGCTGCCGACGACGCATGGAAAGACCGCCCCTTGCCCACGGAAGGGACCTCGCCGCGGGCGATTCGTAGCGCGGTCAAGATCTATCTCGCCGTCAAGCAGGACTTGGAGCAAGATGCGGCGATCCGCGCGGTGGGGATCAACTGCCTCAACGAGTCGCACTTCTCGGACAGCACGCCGTGCCTGGCGTGGAACTTGCTCTTCGAGGAGAAGGAGTATACGTGGGGCTGCGAAGCGGACACGCTCTCCATGCTGACGCAGCACCTGTTGGGCCGCTCGCTGGGCGTCCCCAACATGATGACGAACCTTTACCCGTTCCTGCTCGGCGACGCTGCGCTCAAGCACGAGCGGATCGAGGAGTTCCCCCAAGTCCAGGAGCCGGAGAACCACATCCTCGTGGCCCATTGCGGCTACATGGGCGTCATTCCGCGGCCGTTTGCGACCGAGTGGACCCTGCGCAAGAAGGTCCTCGGGATCGTAGACGAAAACGCCACCGCGATCGACGCGCGGCTGGCCATCGGTCCGATCACCCTGGCGAAGCTCCATCCCACGTTCCGCGAGATGACGGTGGCCGAAGGCCGCCTCACCGGATACATTCAATATCCCGGCTCCGATTGCCTCAACGGCGGCGTCATCCGGGTCCGCGACGGCCGCAAGCTGATCGGCTCGCTCAGCTCCCACCACTACGTGCTCACGACGGGCCACAACCTGGCCGACATCCAACTGGCGGCGAAAGTCTTCGGCCTGGAGGTTCAGGAAACATGAAGATCGGCATCGACAGCTACTGCTATCATCGCTACTTCGGCGAGGTCTATCCCGATCAGCAGGACCCCGGCACGCGATGGACCTTCCTCGACTTCGTCAACCGGGCGTGCGAGCTTGGGGTGGATGCGGTCTCGCTGGAGTCCTGCTTCTTCGAGAGCCTCGACCAGGGTTGCCTCGCCGAGATGAAGGCGGTGCTGGACGACCGCGGCCTGGAGCGGGTCCTGGCGTGGGGGCACCCGGACGGCCTCGAAGCAGGCCGCAACCGGGATGCCTGGCGGGAAATGAACTCCCTCATCCCCAAGGCCCGCTCGATGGGTGCCGACGTCATGCGCATCGTCGCCTCCTCGCTCCAGTTCCGCTTCGAGCCGCACGGGCCGCAGATCGAGGCCGTCGTCAAGATGCTCCACGAGAGCGTTAAGATTGCCGCGGACCACGGCGTGGTGCTGGCCATCGAGAACCACATCGACTATACCTCGGCCGAGATTCTGGAGATTCTCCAGCGGGTCGGCTCCGATTGCCTGAAGGTGAACTTCGATACCGGCAACACGCTCCGCGTCATGGAGAATCCCGTAACCGCCGCGCGGCGCCTCGGACCGTATACCGTGGCCACCCACACCAAGGACGTGGACGCCTGCCGGCACGTGCCGCCGGAAGAGTGGTACTTCTTCTCCTCGGTGCCCGTCGGAACGGGGCTGATCGACATGCCCGGGGTGGTCCGCGCCCTCAAGGAGAGCGGCTACACCGGCGTCCTGGCCGTGGAGAGCGATCACCACAAGGACAACCAGGACGAGGACCGGCTCGTGGCCCAGAGTGTGGCCTACTTGAAGAAGCTGCTCGCGGAGATGTGAGGAGAGATATGAATTGAGGTCCACCCGCCGAAAGCATGCGCCGTCTCGGAGGCCCCAAGCCAGATAGGTGATGCAGGGGGAGTACGCGTTCCTCTTCTCTGTTCAGGCGCAGCCCGGATTCGTGGGAAAGAGCTTGGACAAGCGGGTTTGAGTGGATGAGCGAACGGCCGCGATCGCCCAAGAAACAGAGAAGAGGAACCCGTACTCCCCTGAACTGCCAGGCCGCGCACGCTTCCGCCGGATGAACCTGAATTCACGCAAGTGGGCAAGTCGAATTCCTCCGCCCACGTCGCGATGGCAAACATTAGAAAGGAGCAAGTTGCCGTGAAAACGTCCATCAGTCGTCGTCGTTTCCTGGCCGATGCCGCCCTGGCGGCTGCGGGCCTGCTGGTCCTCCGCCATAGTGCTTCGGCCCGGAGCTACCAAGCCAACGAGAAGCTCAACGTGGCCCTGGTGGGCTGCGGCGGGCGCGGCGAGTGGTTCGTCGATACGATCCCGAAGATGGAGAACGTCGTCGCCCTGTGCGACGTGAGCGACCAGAAGCTCGCCGCGACATTCCGGCGCTGGGAGGAGGGCGCAAAGCGTTTTGCCGCCTCGCAGCACGATTGGGAGCGGAGGGCGGCAGAGGTCTACAAGCGCCTGGCTGCGGCCAAGCCGCCCACCTACCACGACTTCCGCAGGATGCTCGACGAGCTGGGCAAGAAGATCGATGCCGTGGTCATCGCCACCCCGGACCACACCCACGCGGTCGCCTCCGCCGCGGCCATCAAGGCCGGCAAGCACGTCTTCTGCGAGAAGCCGCTTGCGCGCACCCTCCACGAGTCCCGCGCCCTGCGGGAGCTGGCCCGCCGGCACAAGGTGGCCACCTCAATGGGCAACCAGGGGACCGCCACGGGGCCGTTCCGCCGCGCGTTGGAGCTCGTGCGCGACGGCACCCTGGGCGAGATCAAGGAGGTCCACGTCTGGAACACCGGCGGCGGTTCGGACCGCAAGGAGCCGCCCAAGGGCGAGGAGCCCGTGCCGGAGCACCTGAAGTGGGACCTCTGGCTCGGCCCGGCGGCTTTCCGGCCGTATCATCGCGAGTGGCTGCAGCGGAACCTGTGGCGGGACTTCGGCACCTGCCAGCTCGGCAACTGGGCCTCGCACACGGCGAACCTCGCCTTCATGGCCCTCAAGGTCCACGACCTCTGGCTCGCGGAGCCGGCTCCCGGGCCTCGGCCGGTGATTCGCGTCGAGGCGCAGACCTCGGGCGTCAACCGGCTCTCGTTCCCGCGGTGGGAGATCGTCACGTGGGCGATCCCGGCCCGCGGCGACCTGCCGCCTGTCACCTTCACGTGGTACAACGGCGGCGCTCCCGGGGCCCGCGAAATCGTCGAGCCGCTCGTCAGCGGCGTGCGCAACAAGAACCAGAAATCGCTTTGGGAGTTTGCCGGCGCCCTGATCGTGGGCGCCAAGGGCCGGATCCACTCGACGGGCCACAACGCCACGTTCCGCCTCCTGCCCGAGGACCGGTTTCAGGGGATCGACACGGACCGTCCGGCGAAGGTCGATTCCTCGCGCGGCCACGAGGCGGACTGGTTCCTCGCCTGCCGCGGCGGCAAGCCGGCATGGGCCAACTTCGACTACGCCTCGGCCCTGAACGAGTTTCTCATGCTCGGCAACGTTGCCACTCAGCTCGAGGGCCCGCTGGAGTTCGAGCCGGTCGCCATGAAGATCGTCAACAACGCCGAGGCCGACGCGCTCCTGCGATGCCAGTATCGGCGAGGGTGGTAGTGGTTCGGCATCGTAACCGTTCACGGGGACTGTCCCGATTTTCGCGGCGAAGCCCGCGAAAATGGGACTGTCCCCTTCGGGCTGGAAGGGGACAGGCACATTCTTCGGCCAGAAATGGGCCGAAAAATGAGCCAGTCCCCGGCCCGTGAACGGTTACTTCGGGGCCATCTCCGCCAGCGTTTCCCGCTAACCGCTCCCGGTCGTGATCGTCGCGATAGATCGCCTTGCCCTGGTTGCCTCGGGCCGTCACATGATACACGGCGTCGGGATATTCCACTCGGATCGGGCGTGCCATTAGCGACCTGCTCCTACGACCAATCTTTGCGGTCGTCAAGTGTCAAGAGTTGACCCCAACTCCCAACTCCCCCAACTCCCACTCAAAACCTATACCTCAACACCCGCTGACTCAAACCGCCAAGAATTCCAATTCACGGTGAAGCAAGACACCCAATCTGGTGCCGCGGCGCAACGCCGTGCGCGAGGTGTCTGGCTAACGACCGCGTTGACCAGGCCGCGACGAGTCAACGCCACCATTCTGCCAGACCAGATCGCGGCTCTGGTCCAACGCCTGGTTCTGCGTAGGTTTCACTCCCTATGGGCGCATTTCCTCGAACTCTCGCGCCGCTATCGCTCGATCAAACATTAGCCGCAGCACACGAACTTTCGGATCCGGGAGCTTGAACGGGACGCCGGAGGCCCTCACCCCCTTCTCGTGCACTTCCATTCGAGTCTGACCTCGGTCACGAGCGAAGAGTACGCATCGAAATCCAAGGCAAGACCCTATATCCGGCGAGTAGTCCGCAGCAGAGACCTTGCTGAGCACTTCCTTGATTCCCTCGACATCTTCTATGAGAACCCGTGGTTCGCCCGCCTTCCGTTCGAAGGTGGACATGCCATACGTCCCGCGCCGCTCAAGGTAGAAGGCGGCCGAGGACACTTGGGCTACTGGGAATTCCAGTGCCCGCCGAATCTGAATCTGGACCAGGCCGGGTGTTGCACTCAAGCTCTCCGCGCCTCCTTGCGCAAGGTGTCTCAGGAAGTCGCAGTATTCGCTCTGGTAAGCAATCTGATTGTACTGATGGGCGCACCTCAGACTCGGAGTATCCACTATCGGCGAAGATTCCTTGCCGTGAAACCAGACCTGGAACAATGTGTTTGTGGATCCGTCTGTGAACCGGAATCGGGGGACTGTCTGGGACTTCTCCGGTCGTGGCCATGATGCCCCCGGCCACCATGGATAGCAGACGCAGATATCCAAGAAGATGGGAAGCATGCTCAGGGCACATGCCTTCGCCTCTCCGGCGATTTCCACTTCTGCCTTATCGTTCTGAACGATGAACACCCTCTTGGTTTTGTGGAGTAAGGCGACACGGTCCTGGTAACTCAAGTCACTCTCCGCACCGTCCGCCCTGCCGCCAATCAGCAGGCTGACAAGGACCGCTGCAACAGTCACGGCCCTTCTACCCCGTCTCGATCTATGGTCTGTGGCAATCATCTTCTTCCGACTTCAGCAGAACGGCCGCCATCACCGGGTGGCGGGAGTTGACTTTGATTTCAGAAAACGCTGGCCACCGCCACTCCGGTGCATGGCATGGTTCGGCGCTGGCCCCAACAACGCTCAAAGTTCCTCTCGCGCCATCTGCAAGAGGGACTCAAACAATTCTTGGTGTCGAGGCTCCCGGTATCGACTAGGGTGGGGAACCCCATGCATCATGAAATACCGCCCGGCTTCCGTCTCAGACTCGGGCCGCCGTGTCGCACGAAGCAGTGTAAGCAGTTGAAACACGCAGGGCTTCTCGCCCCGCCGAAGTGTCTCGAACTCGGCGTCCGAGCCGGTCGCGGCCGTGGTCCACTGCCGCGCCCACACGGTTTGTGCGGCGGCGATGAGTGACACGCGGAGACGGTCTTCGCCAGCCGGAATGCAATCCGTCGTGGCCACGATGGTGATGAAGTCCTTGGCCGCGTTCTCGAACTCCCGATTTGCAGCATGCTTGGTGGCCACCCGCTCGGCCGCCCCGTCCGGAAGCGAAAAAACTTGCTCAGTAGTCAGCCCGTAGGCCGCTACTACTAGGCGATTGACAGCGTCCATTCGGGTGTTCTCGGACATGCTACCTCTGTCGCCGAACGTCACGCGTCAGCCGTGCGGCTTGGCCGCATCGGCTGCACGCAGTTGTTGGCGCCTTTCATTACCTGCTATCGTCCTGGGTTTTGATTAGTTTCCAGTAGTCGCAGTAGCCACCTTCATTCGTGGATCCGCAGCAATTCCAGTGCTTCTTGTTCTGGACATCTAGCCCACATGACCCCGGATTGCCACCTGACACCACGGTTCGACATCCACCACAGCGGCCGACCGCAAACTCGCCGGTGTGTTCGAATAACCCGCCCAAGCGCAAGACAGCAAGCGCAAGAACCTTGCACTCGTCGGGATCACCAACCAGCTTTACGCCCTTCGTTCCACCTACAGCGATCAGCTCCTTGGCCTCGTCCTTCTTGCTGGATGCCTTGGCCTCCGCGGCTGCCACGGCGGCCGCCCGTGGGGCGTCGCCTGGGTTCTTCTGCGCTTCTTTCTTGTCGAAGAGGTAGAGGACCCACGATGATTCCGTCGGGGACAGCTTCGTGTACCACACAACGGCGCTTGCGTATCGTGTGCCGTTCGCGAAGTCGGGATGGGCCGTGAAACCCATAGCGCCCGGCACCTCGGAAGCGAACCTGGCCACATCGTCAATGGTTCGGATCGCGTCAAATCCTTCCCGCTTGCTGAGGTCAACCATCTCTTGCAGACCGCCGTTGAAACCATGGCTGGCGCGGAAGTACTCTACTACCCGGGTCCTTCTCTCGGGCTGAGTCACTGAGGAATCTGACTGACGGCGGCAACCAGCAGTACCGATCAAGATGCCTGTCAACAGGCCAATTATAAGCAATCGATTCATAACGTTTCCCTTTCTGCGCTTAGTGTTGCGCCAACGACCCAAGCTCAGCGACGGCGGCCACGAGGCGCGCCGATTGCAACCGCGACGGCCCGCCGCCGTTCGCTGCAGCGCCTGGTTAGGCATATGGTCACTGAACATATGCAATCCTCGTCACAAGAATCGCGCGTAGAATCACAAGTATGATTCCGAACTGGAGCAACATCGCAAGCAGCGTAAAAGCCATCCAACCAATCTTGCTGCCGACTGTCCTACTGCGTGACCACACCACCGACTCGCAAATGAACAGAGCAACTACAGGGATGAGAAAAAAGAGCAACCAGACAAGAGTCGCGGGCGGGCTTGGAACATGAAACCTGTCAGCAAGAAGAATCAGCAGAAAATAAGCAGTCGGGCTGAGGAATGCTGACAACCAAACGACCACGCTTAACCAAACCGGCCGGCTTCGTCGAGATTGTGGAATCGAAGCATTCATATGCCTAACTTCTCTTTAGGCCGATCTGCCTAACACGCCGCCCGGATCGGCCTAACGGCAGACGGGATGGAGATGCCTTTCTCCACAAAGTGTTTCCCGCCAACGTCCTTGGCCGTTTCCGACCTGTAATGACCGGCGCGTTAGGAAGCGGCGTGGATCAGCCTAACACGCCAAGACCGCGATTACAACCGGTCCATGGGGCTGGTCACCCCTCGTCCTCCGCGATTCAGCACATGGGTGTAGATCATTGTCGTCTTCACGTCCTTGTGCCCGAGCAACTCCTGCACGGTTCGAATGTCGTATCCATCCTCCAGAAGATGGGTGGCAAAGCAGTGTCGGAATGTGTGGCAACCGGCCGGTTTGTGCAACCCGGCCAGCCGTACCGCCTCGCGCACTGCCCGTTGGATCACGGTTTCATGGGTATGATGGCGGAACCGCTGGCCGGTTGTGCGGTCCACGTAATGCGAGGAGGCCGGGAAGACCCATTGCCAGCCCCAGGAGCGGTCGGCATTGGGATACTTGCGGGCCAGAGCATGAGGAAGTGGGGCCCGAACCCGCTTTTCCCTAGCCCAGGCGTTTACGCCTGGGACGAGGGGACGCCGAGGCCATTGTCGGCCCCTTGAGGGGCCGCCGCGGCGCGAGTTCGCGCCCGGAAGGGACAAGACGAAGGGAATCGGGGATTCTCGCGGTCCCAGGCGTAAACGCCTGGGCTAGGGAAACTCTCGTTGTCCAGCAGGGGGCGCGCCGCGGGGCGAGAAAACCGATTCGTTACACAAAACGGCCCAAGAAGACACAACATCCGATCGCGACCAGGGTTGAATGCGGACAAAAACGCCCTGCGGGCCGTTTTCGG
>CAYGZA010000231.1:0-11153 GCA_964354135.1 uncultured Planctomycetaceae bacterium | reverse complement strand
CCGCTCGTGCCACCCGAAAGGCCGCATAATCCCCTGTAATGATGCTACAGACTCTGAATAATCGGGAATTCTCGATAGCGGTTAGGGTTGCCCTTCGGTCGGCCCCTCGCCCAACATCTCGACCCGGAGCCAGCACTTGGCGTAAGCCCAGTCTGCATCGGCAGTTGAGGCGGCGATGCCAAGTGCCTCGGCAGCTTGCTGGTTGGTCAGCCCCGCGAAGAACCGGAGCTTCACCAGCTCCGCCTTGCGCGAGTCCTGTGAAGCCAATTTGGTGAGTGCCTCATCCAGGGCCAGCAGGTCGAGATCGGGACCATCTATGGTCGGTTCGACGGCGGAGATTTCCAGACGCCGAAGGTCTCCGCCCGCCTTCGATGTCCTCTTGTGACGAGCTTGCTCGACGAGGATCCGCCGCATGGCCTCGGCCGCAGCGGCGAAGAAATGTCCCCGGCTGTTCCAGTGCTGGGCCTTTTCGACGTCCACGAGCCTCAGATACGCCTCGTGGACCAGCGCCGTCGCCTGGAGCGTCTGCCCGGGCTTCTCCTGGGCCATCTTCTGGGCCGCGAGCCGGCGAAGCTCGTCGTAGACCAAGGGCAGGAGTTGCTCCGCGGCCTGGGGATCGCCTTGCTCGATGGCGGAGAGGATTCGGGTGACGTCGGTCATGGGCGTGGCTTTCAAAGGAATGCCGGTGCCCACGATTATAGCGGCCCGTCGACGCTGCCGCCTCAGGGATCCCCGGCTCGGAGGGGGCTGAAGATCTCCGCAAGCCACACGTCGAAAAAGAGGTTCATCCGACTCAAGAATGCGCAGGTTGAAAAATGACGGACATGCTGATTCTCTCTGGAGTTGCGGCCAAGCACCTCAGAAGGAAGAATCAGCGTGTCCACGAGCTTACGGTACCATGCCTTTGGGGTCCGAGGCGGGGGACGGGTTTGCGGCGGCCGAAGCCGCATTCCGGGATGCGGATCGTGCGGCGGAGCTGACGAAGTCCCCCGTCCAGGTTGCGCTGGCCCGCGGCTGCGCCGTTCAGCAGCCGTGTTTTTCCAGCTTCTCGCGGAGCGTCTCGGGGGTAAAGGGCTTGACCAGGTAGTCGGAGACGCCGGCCTGGATGGCCTGGACCACGCGGCCTTTCTCCGCCTCGGTCGTGATCATGATGATGGGCACTTTGGGATCCTTCGCGCGGATCTCCTTGACCACGTCGAGGCCCGACTTGCCGGGCATGTTCCAGTCGGTCAGCACCAGGTCGAAGTGTCCCGGCTTAAAGACGGCGACAGCTTCGGCGCCGTCGGCGGCCTCGACCGCCGAGGGGATCCCCACGGCCTGCAGGGAACGTATGATGATCTTCCGCATCGTGCTGGAGTCGTCGGCAACGAGGACTCGGGCGCTCATGGTGGATCCTCTACCTCGGTTGTGAGCGAAGATGGTTCTGCAACGCGCATCGGCTTGGAGGCGGGCGTCGCCTGCGATACGTCGTAATCAACGGTAGGTTGCAGCAGGGCCGAGTCAAGCCTGCAGGGGGGCCAAGCGGTCGGGATCCGCCCATTCTGCGGATCCTAGCGAATATGCCCCCCAAGGAGCCGGGTTCCGTCCGGGGGTGAGGTTTCTCCAAGGCTCCGCGACAAGTGCCGCCCGCAATCCCAACCTATAGTTTGGTGCAAGTGCGGGCCCGATCCGGCAGGGCCGCTCGCCGGGCGCACTTGCCGTAATCCGTTGGCGGAACGTCGCCGGAACGTTTGCCGCCCGAGTCCACAAGAAGACAAGGAGCAAACCGGTGTCCAGGATGACGCAAGGAGTATCGGTCCACGAAAACCACAAGGCGGAAGGGACCGGAACGATGCAGTTGGTCAGCTTCCGGCTCGCCCAGGAAGAGTACGGGATCGAGATCACGAAGGTCCAGGAGATCATCCTGATGGGCGAGATCACGCGGGTGCCGCAGACTCCGCCCTACATCAAGGGGCTGATCAATCTGCGGAGCTCGGTGATTCCGATCGTCGACTTGCGGTTGCGGTTCGGTCTCTCCCAGGAGGAGCAGACCGACGAGACGCGGATCATGGTCGTCAACGTCGCCGGGAAGACGATCGGGATCGTGGTGGACGCGGTCAGCGAAGTGCTGCGGATCTCGCACGAGCAGATCGCGCCTCCGCCGCCGACGGTCGCCGGGTTGGGACGCGAGTACCTGACCGGCCTGGTCCGGCTGGACAACCGGCTATTGATCCTCCTGGACATCGACAAGATCCTCACCCAGGAGGGGAAGTCCGCGTGCGAAACCGCCGCAGCCGTCGCTTGACCTGAAGCGGTTTCCCTTCCGGACCCATCAGGATTCCCGAGATCCCGCGATCATGCCGCCGGAAAGCACAACGATCCCATCCCTGGAGCCGATCGCGCCCGTCCTGCCCATCATTCCCGTGGTGCAGGTCACCGATTTGCAATTGGCGCAGTATGCGGACCTGATTTACCGCCGCACGGGGATCCGGGTGTCGCCGCAGAAGAAGACGCTGCTTTCGAACCGCCTCCGGCGGCGTCTGCGGGACACGGGCATCAAGGATTTCGAGGAGTACTACAGGCTTTTGAGCCGGCTCTCACCCCGCGACCCGGAGTGGGACGCGTTCCTCCAGGAAATCACCACTCACGAGACCTATCTATTCCGGGACGAGGCCCAATGGGGCTGGTTCTCGCGCGAGTTCCTTCCGCAGATCGCGGGCGAAGCGAGGACGGGGGCGAGGAATCGCGGCCTGCGGATCTGGTCGGCCGCCTGCAGCACCGGGGACGAGCCGATCACCGCGGCCTGCTGCATCGCGGCCTACCTGCCGGGCTTCCAGGAGTGGAAGATCCAGATCCTCGGCACGGACATCGGCGCGGGGGCGCTCGATCAGGCCCGAAAAGCCCTCTTCGCCGAACGCGCCATGCGGCTGGTTCCGGAAGACTGCCGGCGGCGCTTCTTCACCAAGGTCAAAGACCCCGCGGTCGAAGACCCGGGGACCTGGCAGGCCCGGCCGGTGCTCACCGGCATGATCGCCTACCGCCGGCACAACCTCATGCAGGCGCTGCGGGAGCCGCCGTTCGACCTGGTGTTCGTCAAGAACGTGTTGATTTACTTCGACGCGACCTCGAAGCAAACGGTCTTGGCCAACGTCCGCGCGGCGGTTTGTCCCGGCGGGCTGCTCGTGGCCGGCGCCGCCGAGGGAGTGGGCGAGCTGCTCAAAGACTACGTGCGGGTTCAGTCGTGGCTTTACCAGCGGCCGTTGCGATGAAGGAAGCGGCAGATGCCTGATCCCCAAACCGTGCCCAAAGACGAGTTCTTCGACAGCCTCTTGGGCGATTTCCTCGACGAATCGGGGCAGTTGCTCGACCGGCTGAACGACAACCTGCTGCACCTGGACGAGTGGGTGCGCTCGCTGGACGAGAACCAGCCCTCGCAGTGCGACGAGGACTTGATGAACGAGATGTTCCGCTCGGCCCACAGCCTGAAAGGGCTCTCGGCCATGCTGGGGCTGAAGGACATCAACAACCTGACCCACAAGGTGGAGAACGTCTTCGACGCGGCCCGCAAAGGGCAACTGGCGGTCACCGGAGACGTCGTGGAGACGCTGTTCCAGGCAGTGGACCGGCTGGTCGCCCTGGTCGGGGTGCTGAAGGAGCCGGATGCCGCCGCGGTGGAGTGCGAGTCGGTGCTGGAGGGCATCGGCCGGATGCTCCAGGCCGCCGGAGCGGAGCGGCGGCAGTCGACGCAGGCCGACGCCGAAGCGGCCCTGCACTCGGCTTCGTGCGGCGTCGCCGAACCACCCCGGGAAACCGGCCCTCCCGCCGTCGCGTCCGAGAGGACGGCGTCCTCTGAGACACTCGCCGACGCGCCGGTCGATCTCTTTGCCGGCCTGGAGGATGAAGCAGAGGTCTCCGACAAGTACTTGGCGATCTTCATCGAGGAGGCCGAGCTTTCGCTCGACCAACTGACGGAGGTCCTCCTGGCCTTGGAGGGGGGCGGCAGCCGGGACGCCATCGAGACCCTGATGGTCACGGCCCACCGCATCAAGGGCGCCGCGGCGTCCGTCGGATTGAACCGGGCCGCCAAGCTCGCCCACCTGATGGAAGACCTCCTTCAAGACCGGCTGGCCAACGGGGGCGGCCTCTCCCCGTGGCTGAACGACGCCATGCTCAAGTGTACGGACGCCCTCTGGCAGTTCGTCCACGACCTCCGCAAAGGCAGCGGCGGTGCAGACCGCTTCGGCGAAGTCGCCCGCGAGCTCGCCGCGGCGCGGAATGTCCGGGGGACCTGCGAAAGCAGCAGCGGTCGGCAAGCCTTCGGCGCGGCATCGCCGCCGGCCGCCGGCCGGGCGGCGCCGCCTTTGCCCGGCTCCAGCGGAGAGCCGGCCGCAGAAGCGGGCCGCGCCGCCGCCCAAGCCGTTTCGGAGAACAAGAAGACGCTTGCGGGCGAAATCACCTTTCGCGAGGGCTTGCCGCAAGTCGGCTTGAAGGCCCAATTGGTTTACGAGAAGCTCTCCAACCTCGGAGAGGTGCGCTATTTCGAGCCGCCGGCCGAGGCCTTCGACGAAACCCCGGACCTGCGGCAGATCTCCTTCCACATCGCGACGGCGAAGCCGGTGGAGACCGTCGTGCGGCATCTGCGGATTGCCGGGGTGGAGCGGATGAACGTCCGGCCGCTCGGCGAGGCGCCGGCCAAAGCGGCGCCCGGCACGACGAACGCCGCCGCGGGCGCCGGGCCGTCTCCTCCCGCCGCGATCTCCCAGGCGCCGACGCCAAGAGAGACCAAAACCCCCGCGCCGGCCGGCAAGAGCGGCCGCGAGGACGCCGCAGCCGCGCCGACGGCGCCGGGCGCCGGGCGCCCCGCCGATGCCGGCGGCAAGCCCGGCGAGACCCTGCGGGTCGACATCGAGCGCCTGGACCAGTTGATGAACCTCGCCGGCCAACTGGTTATCAGCAAGGCCCGCTTCGCCCAGATCGGCGATCGCCTCAAAGCGGCGATGGGAAACCGCCAGACGTCCCAAGTGCTCGGCCATGCCCTGCACGTGCTCGACAGGATGGCCAACCGATCGAACGTGGCGGGACCCAAGGGCCAATTGCAGGGCGAACTGGAGGCCCTGCGGGGGCAGGCGCGGCGCATCCAAAGCGAGCTGGAGGCGGTCGCCCGGGAAATCGCGGCCATGGGGGAAGTCCGCGGCGCCGCCAACGATCTCTTCGAGGCCGTACACCAGCTCGACCGCGTCACCGACGGGATCCAGCGAAACGTGATGGGGACGCGGATGGTCCCGATCGGCCCGCTGTTTTCCCGCTTCAAGCGGGTCGTCCGCGACATCACCCGCACCAACGGCAAGTCGATCCGGCTCGTGATCAACGGAGAGAAGACGGAACTCGACAAGCGGATGATCGACGAGTTGGGCGATCCGTTGATCCACATGGTCCGCAACTCGGCCGATCACGGCATTGAATTGCCGGGGATCCGGCAGTCGGCCGGGAAACCGCGGGAGGGGACGATCGCCCTCGACGCGTTCCACCGGGGCAACAACATCGTGATCCGCGTGAGCGACGACGGCAAGGGCCTCGATGCGGAACGGATCCTGCAGAAGGCATGGGAGAAAGGGCTGGTCAGCCCGGCCGACGCGGAGAAACTCTCGCGGCAGCAGGTCCTCCAGTTGATTTGGGAGCCCGGGCTGAGCACGGCGGAGGTGGTGACCGAGGTTTCCGGCCGGGGCATGGGCATGGACATCGTCCGCTCGAAAATCGAGGAGCTGACCGGATCGATCGACCTGGAGAGCACGCCCGGCCGGGGAACGACGATCACCATCAAGCTCCCCCTGACCTTGGCGATCCTCCCCAGCCTGATGGTCGAGATCGGGCGGGACGTATTCGCCATGCCGATCGAGTCGGTGGTGGAGATCGTCCAGGTTTGCGGCAGGGACCTGGCCACCGTCCAGGGCCAGAAAATGGCTCAGATCCGCGGCCGGGTGGTCTCGGTGGTGGAGCTGGACGAGATCTTCGCCTGGCACGGGATCACGGCCCATGACCAGTTGAAAGAAAGCGAAGAAACGACGCTGGTGATCGTGGGGGAACGGGGGTGCGAGATCGGCATGGCCGTCGGCCGGGTCCTCGGCGAAGAAGACGTGGTGATCAAGTCGGTGGCGGAGAACTACCGCAACGTGGCCGGAATCGCGGGGGCGAGCATCCTCGGCGACGGCCGCGTCTCGTTGATTCTCGATCCGGCGGCGCTGATCGACATGGCATCCCGCCCCGGCTCGCTCACGGCGACGGTTTAGGAGGGCCAACGATGCCGAGCAATTCTCCCGCTTCGCGAACGAAGCTCGACGTGCTGCACGGGCTTTTCGCCTCAGCCACCCACGACGCTTCGGCCACGATGTGCCGGTGGACCGACGGGCTGATTACATTGAGCCTGGACGAAGTGCGGGAGATCCCCTTGTCGGAGGCGTGCGGCGAGCTGGGTCTTGGCGACGAGCTCTTGACCATGGTCGTGCTGAGCCTCGACGGCGAGATCGGCGGCGCGATGGTTCTCACGTTTGACGACGAGAACGCCCGCCGCCTGGCGGCTTCGCTCTTGGGGCAACCGGCGAACCCGGGCACCGAGTGGACGGACCTGGAAAAGTCGGCGCTTACCGAGACGGGGAACATCCTGGGCTGCGCGTACATGAACGCCCTCACGCGGCTGATCGACCGCGAGCTGGTGCCCACGGCACCCTGCTTCCTCCAGGATTACGCCGCCAGCGTGCTCCAGCAGGCCCTGATGGCCCAGGCCGTGACCAGCGACGACGTACTCGTTTGCCGCACCGGGTTCCATCGCCAGGGGGAGGAACTCAACTGGCGGGTCCTGTTCATCCCCACCGACACGATGCGGAAGGCCATGGAAGAGGCACTGCACTCCGCCCCGTCGGTCGCTCCCTAAGCCGCGCCAAGACAACGGGAGACCCTCGCATGGCCTCCGCCGTGGCACTGGAGACCGTGGACAACAAGATGGTGGGGATGGGACAGATTGCGCTGGCCCGGGCCCCGATCCGTCTCAGCGCGGTGTTGGGATCGTGCGTGGGGGTGGTCCTGCACCACGCAAGGTTGGGCCTGGGGGCCTTGGGGCACGTCGTGCTCCCGCAAGCCTCGGGGAGGTCCCCATGCTCCGGCAAGTTTGCCGACCTGGCAATTCCCGAAATGCTCCGGCAATTGGAGCTGTTCGGAGCGCATCGCGTCGGCGTGGTGGCGAAGATCGCCGGCGGCGCGTGCATGTTCGGGAGCGGCGGTCCGCTGAACATCGGCCAGAACAACGTCGAGGCCGTGACCCGGGCCCTGCTGGCTGCGGGAATCCGGGTCGTCAACGAAGACGTCGGCGGGAGCAAAGGGCGGCGGGTCCGCTTCGATCCTTCCTCCGGGAAGGTCGTTGTGGAGATCGTGGGCTGCCCTCCACGCACTCTTTAGAGAGGATAAGCTCGGCATCCTTCATGAGACCCCACGCAACGTAAGCCAAGGGACGTACAGGGCGGGCCGTGCAACGTCAGGCCGCTGACCCGGGAAATAATGGAAGCTATGCCATGTCCAAGACCCTGCTAGTCGTCGATGATGCGGTCATCATCCGCACCATGATCAAGGACGCCGCGGCCGCGGCCGGCTGGACGGTCGTCGGCGAGGCGGCCAACGGCCAAGAGGCCGTCGATCGTTACAAAGAGGAGAAACCGGACGTCGTGACGTTGGACCTCGTCATGCCCGAGTACAACGGGCTGCACGCCTTGCGCGGCATCCTGGCAGTGGATCCGGAGGCCCGCATCCTGGTCGTCAGCGCCCTGGATCAGAAACCGGTCCTCAAGGAGGCCTTCAAGGTCGGGGCCGCCGACTTCCTCATCAAACCCTTCAACCGCCAAGTCCTCGTCGATACCCTGGAGCAGTTGGCCGGGTCGGCGCCGGAAGACAATCCATAACGCCGCGGCTGCCGTTGTCGGGGGTGCAAGTTGCGCCTCCACCGCGGGGCGAAAGTGCAACTGTCGGCCAAACGAAGGCTGCCGGTCGTGTCTTCTTGGAGATCGGCCGACATTCCAGGAAAGCGGATCAGCCGATTCTGGCCTTCAATTCGTTGAGCAGGCGCACCGCCTGGCCGATCTCGGCCTTTTGGCGTGCCGGATCTTGGGGGATCTCGCGCTCGATGGTCAAAGGGCCGGTGTAGCCGATCTCCTTGAGGGTCCGCAGGAAGTTCTCCGCGCCGATGTCTCCCTGACCGAAGGGGACTTCCGCGCCCCACTCCTGCCCGGGCCGGGCGGCCCATTTGCCGTCCTTGCAGTGGACGCTCCGCACGTAGGCCCCCACCTTGCGGAGCGCCGCGATCGGCTGGCCGGAGCCGTAGAGGATCATGTTCGCCGGATCGAAGTTTACGAAGAGGTTCCAGCGCTCCACGTCGGCGATGAACCGCAAGAGCGAGTCGGCCGACTCCTGGCCCGTCTCCAGGTGCAGCCGCTGGCCGTTGGCCAGACAGCGGTCGCACACGTCCCGGGTGACCGCCACGGCTTCCTTGTAGAGCGGGTCGGAGCGGTCGTGCGGGACGAAGCCGACGTGCAAGGCGACCGCGTCGCAGCCCAATCGCCGGGCGAAATCGGCGATCTCCTTCATCTCCCCGGTTCGCGCCGCCCGGGTCGCCGGCGGGACCAGCCCGACGGTGCGGACGACCGTGGGGATGTCGGCGTAGCTCTCGCCCTCGAAGCCCCCGAAGACGGCTGAGATCGTGATGCCCAACTCGCCGAGCCGATCCAGGAATCGCGTGGCGTTTTCCGGCGTGCGGGTGGATTGGTGCGGGGCATGAAGGTGGACCGTCGGGATCCGCAACTCGCGGGCGACCTCCAGCTTGACCCCCAGCCCGGCATCGATGCTCGCGAAGACTCCGATCGGCCACTTGTCCACGGGTTTCTCCTTTTCTGCCGGCTATCGGCTTTCAGCAGTCAGCTATCAGCGGCCAAGTGTCAGTAATACGAGGTCACCCCCGTTTGGTGTTTGAAGCCGTATTTCGTGGGTTGCCGGACCGCGTTTTTCGCCTCGAAACCTCCTCAGAACCGGGTGAAGGAGCTTTCGACGCGAAAAACGCTGACTACCTCTGATGACAGCACGCATACGCATTCTGGCAGTATAGGGCCGACCTTGAATTACTGACACTTGGCCTATCAGCCGTCAACTTAGAGCAGTCAGCCGTTAGGGATCCGTGCTCGACACCCTCAAGGTAATAGCTGACTTCTGATAGCTGAAAGCTGACAGCCCCTCTTCGAACACGCTCTGAAACGCCAAGACGCTACGGCGCCTTGTACTGCGCGAGGTCGATTTTGCTGCCGTCGGGGGTGGCGTCGGACTTGTAGTCGAACCAGGCTTCGTCGAACCTGATCGATTCCCGCTTCTGGGCGGCGACGTTGGCCGTCAGGGCGATCACGGCGTCCTTCAGTGCGACCTCGGGGCGGCAGCGCGGCAGGTGCTTCGGCTTCTCCTTCTTGGGGTCGTACTGGCGAATGCACCAGGCCCAGTGCTCCATCTCCTCGCGGTAGCCGCGGCTGACGTCGGCGCCGAGGCCCGCGACCCCCGCAGCGGCGGCTTGCGCGGCGCCGGGGCTGGCCTGGGTGTCGAGCACGGCCGCGTCCTTATCGCTCTTCTTCTTCACCTCGATCTTCGTCGAAACGACCGCGGTGTCCGACTCGGTCGGATAGAGCAGGGCCTGCTTTTCCTCCTCCAGGAGCAGCGTCCCCTTGGTCCCGAAGACGCACTCGCCGTAACCGCCGAACCCGTTGCCGTTGATCGAGGCGTAGGACACGGTGACCGTGCGCTGGCGGCCGAGGGCGTCCTTTTCGTTATAGCCCGGAGCGGGGAACTCGATGAGGCAGCACAAGTGGTCCTCGATCTCGCGGTCCCAATCGAAGAGGTTGCGGTTGGCCACGGCCGAGACGCTGAGGGGATGAATGAGCCGCTGCTCCTTGGCACCCTTCGCGGCGGCGGCGTGGGAGGCGGCGATGAAGATGCTGGCGGCGTCGAGCTGGTGGCTCCCCAGCTCGGCCATGACCCCCGCGCCGGTGCGGGCCCAGAGTCTCCAACGGATCAACTCCTCGAGCGGAGGCGCCTGGTAGCGGACCTTGCCCGCGGGGTCTTTGACCTCGACGTTTCGGTAACCGTACTTGGCCGCATCGGCCGCGTCCTTGATCTGCTGGTCGAGCTGAACGAGCTTCCTTGTCCAGAGATCGATCTCTTCGCTGTCCTTGGCCTTCTTGGCTTCGTCGAGTCTCCTCTTCCAGCTTGCCTGGGTCTTCAGGAGGTCCGGCTCGCCCTTCTCGGGCTTTGCGCCCGGCGCAAGCTTGCGCGTGCCGGGCGGGAGCCCGGGCTTCCAGGTGTCCTTGACGCGGTGCCACTGGGCGCGGATGTAGTGGATGTCGCCCAAGAGCCCACGGTGTATCGTGTCCACCGCGTTGTCGTAGAGGACGTTGTAGTGCCGCTGGTGCCCGACGGCAAGGATCAGATTGGTCTGCTCGGCCTTGCGCGCCATCTCCTTGCACTGGGCCACGGTCCGGCCCATGAGCTTCTCGGTCAATACGTGCTTTCCGGCCAGCATGGCCTCGATCGCCACCTGGGCGTGCAAGTGCAGCGGCAGGGCGATGACCACCGCTTCGACGTTAGGGTCCTTGAGCAGGTCGCGATAGTCCCCGCTATAGACCTTGACCTGCTTGCGGGCCTCCTGCTCGGTCTGCCAGCCGTAGACGGACAAGAGCCCCGGCCGGGCCGCCTGAGCCACTTCACCGTGGAAGGCCCGGTAGATGCTGTAGGGGCGGATGTCGGCGACGGCGACGACCTGGAGATAGCTGGGGTTCATGGCCCCGATCAGCACGCTCCCCTCGTCCCCGGTGCCGATGACGCCGACGCGGAGGGGGTCTTTGATCGACGTGTAGCCGTAATAAAAGGCCCCCAGGCTGCCGCCGGCGACCAGGGTCGCCTTGAGGCTGTTCTTGAGGAAATCACGCCGCGTGTGCGGGCTACCGATAGCGGCATAGAAGTTCTGCTTGCCGATTTCCCTTTCCTCGGGAGTGAGATTGATGTTCATGTGTCGGTCGATCCTCTTAGTTCGGTAGGTTATGCTTCAGCGGCCAAGTGTCAGTAATTCAAGGTCGGCCCTATACTGCCAGAATGCGTAT
>CAYGZA010000230.1:0-11178 GCA_964354135.1 uncultured Planctomycetaceae bacterium | reverse complement strand
ATGAGCAGGTTGGGCTGCCGTCAGGGGCTAGGGGCTGGGGGCTAGGGGCCAGGGGAGAATAATCACCTGTCTGCCTCACGCCGCGATCCTCGTCTCTAGTCCCTAGCCCCTGATCCCTAGCACCTTCTTCCCTGAACCCTGAACCCTGAACCCCGAGTCCTTCGGCCTGGTCGGCCAGGCTGCGGAACCCGAACCGCCGGAAGAGTTCCCGCAAGCGCTGGCGATCGACCCGTCGGGTCCGGGCCGCGCTCCAGGGAATCGCGCACGGGACGTGGGCATCCAGCCGCACCAGGTTGCGGCTCAGGAGGGCCTGCTCCCGGCCTTCGAGCAGGTTCTGCTTGCGTTTCTCGCCGGAGACTTCGTGGGCGTGCTCGAACACCCCTTCCAGTGTGCCGTACTTCTCCAAGAGCTGCTGGGCCAGCTTCGGACCGATGAGCGGGACGCCGGGGACGTTGTCGGTCGGATCGCCCACGAGGGACTGAAAATCCACGACCTGCTCCGGCGCGATCCCCCATTCCACTCGCAGTGCCTCGCGGTCGAACGCCGCATCCTTGCGGATGTTGTACACCCTCACGCGATCGGTGATCAGTTGCCGGCAGTCCTTGTCGCCGGTCACGAGGTAGCACTGGCCGCCGCGCTCGTCAACGATCCGAGCGACGGTGGCCAACACGTCGTCGGCCTCAAAGGACTCGCAGGCGACCGCAGGAACGCCCAAGGCCGCGATCATCCGGTAGATGGCGGCAATCTGCGGCACCAGGTCGACGTGCATCTCCGGCCGGTTGATCTTGTACTGGTCGAACAGCCGGTGCCGGAAGGTCTTGCCCGGCAGGTCGAACGCGCAAAAGAGATAGTCCGGCCGCTTTTTCTCCATGAGGAAGAACAGGTCCCGGGCGAAGCCGAAGACCGCCCCGACCGGCTCGCCCTGTGGGCTGGTCATTTCCGGCAGGGCGTGGAACACCTGGTGGATCAGGGAGTGGGCATCGACCACGTAGACGGTCTGCCCCTGGAGGCTCTCGGGCGGCGGCTCGTCCTGGGCGGCCAGCGGAGAGTCGAGACTCGAGTGTCGAGAGTCAAGGGCATCAGCGGGTGCTTCTCGCTCTCGCCCCTCGACTCTCGCCCCTCGACTTTCGTCGGGTCCGAAAAGCGATTTCTGGCGGGGGCGTTTGGCCATAGACCTCATCGTAGCACACGCGTCCCCGAGTGTGCCATCCGGCCGGTTGGCTGGGGCAAGGCAAAGCCCACGTGTGGGACAGCCGCCCTCGGCTGTCCGAGGCGCCGCACAGCCGAGACCGTAGATCCGCGCGTAATGCGGGCGGATCCGTTGCGGTCGCTCTCACGACCAGCGGACCGATCCGCCGTTCATGGTCCTTCCGACCCTAGAAAGAATGGTGGGGCTTCGTCCCACCCTGCGGCGACTGAAGCAGCAGGGAGAGTTCACGACGCCTTCTTCGATCCGTTTCGCCGTCTCACAAACGACACCCAGCGAACGGCCAAGAAGCCTATCGCTAAGGTTATCGTTGCCAAGGACAACTCGATCCAATGCTCTCTTGCCCATCCTGTTACCCCCCCTAGACACCCCGCGAACCATTCCAAGACGTCTCGCGGCGTCCACTGGCCTACTGCACGTTGGAGCATCTCCCCGAACGTCACGTCCCGCCAGGGCTTCCGGGTGTTGGCCGGGCTCAGAAACCGTTGGAGCAGCTCCTGATAATCGCGCCCGTCTGATATCACACCAAGCCCCGCCGGGATCCGCTGGTTGTTGAAGGACGTGCAGCCCCACTGCTTGAGCCTCCACCATCCGCCGTCGTCCACGACGTGAAAGAACCCCTCTATGGTCGCCGCCTTACCCTTCTGTTGCCAGTACAGAACGTAGCCGACACGACGGCCATTGCCATCCGGGGAATCCGCATCCTGCGTTAGTTCGAGCGTCTCGCTGAAACCCGCGTCGGCGCCGGGACCTTCCCTGAAAGCATCGCGCGCAGCGAGAACCGGCCACAGGTCCGTCGTGGTGCATTTCTTCGCTTCGTTCAGGGACGCTGCATTGGCAAACCGTTGGCATACCGCGCGCGGTGTAAGCGCCGGTAGGGCGGGCGCCGCGAAGACGACCAGGAGAACGAGTATTGTCCATGCGCTGCCGCCTACGCTTGGAACCAGCCAGCCGGCTTCCCGGCCGCCGCTCTTGCGGTAACGATTGAAGTGACCTGTTTGGGAGTCCCAGTACCCGCTGGACGTGCCGTAAGCCACCAAAGCGACCACGAATTGTAGTACCAGAAACCCGGCGGCGATGATGGAACGGAGGAAGATGGAACCGAGCAAGAACGTGGAAATACCGAGGGAGTTCGAGCGTACGACGTATCCCCAAAGCAGGGCGGCGAGAATAGTCGCACCTACCACGCACGTGATTGCAGGCAGGACGCGTAGACGCATCTGCAACCGGCGCGCGTTCAGCGCGCCCATGATCCCCAGCCAGACCGGGCCAAACAGAATACTGAAAAAGAAAATGGCATCCGGATCCCACGGTTGCGACGGGCTTGGGGCGGGAGTCACTGGAAGAATCCCGCTCTCGCTTACCGGAACCCAATCGGGCATGCCTTCCTTCCACGCCAGATCGGTCGGTCGAAGCTCGCCAGATAGCGCCAACCGGCGTATCTCATCCTCCGTCACAGGTCCGGAACGCTCGCCACCTTTTCTTGCGTAAAACCACTTGTCCGACATGGCTTGGCTCCTCGGGTCGCCGTTGAACCTCCAGCCCACGCAGCAGAATCAACTCAAACGTTACGAACGCGATTATGGTCTGCTGCCGCGAAGAAGGAAATCCCCCTCCGCCGAGAAACCGAGGGAATCCCGAGGAGCCGGCCGAAAACACAACTCTCGGGCCGGGTTTGGAGACCGTTTCGTCTCCCGGGTCGCGCCTGGCGACGCGCTTTCGTCACATGAGCACCTGACTCAAGAGCCGCTGCGTGCGCGGCATCTGAGGGTCATCGAGGACCTGCTCCGGCGGGCCCTCTTCGATCGCGCGGCCTTCGTCGAGGACCACGATCCGGTCGGCCGGGCGCGTGGGCCGCTTTCGCACTGGCACTGATGTCCTCCCTCCTGTATACTCACTACCGTGTACCTGCTCTGCACTGAGTGCGATTTATCCCGCAAGCACAAGGAGACTCCTCGATGGGCCCACGAGAACTGACGCGGCGGCAGTTTGTCCGCGACGGGGCGATCCTCACGGCGGGCGCGGCGGCGGCCCTCACCCCTACGGCGGCCATCCACGCCGGCAATCCGGAAAAGGCCGATACGAGCAAGATCCTCAACTACAACCCCGACATGGAGTATCGCCGCTGCGGCAAGACCGTCATGATGATCTCGGCCGTCTGCCTGGGGGGACACTGGAAGCGGATCGACGCGGTCGTCGCGGGAATGACCCAGGGCAACGCCTGGGGCAACGTCGATCTGGGCAATCCCGCGTTCCAGGCCAACCGCGCCGACGTCGTGAGCCGCGCGATCGAGCGCGGCATGAACTACGTCGACGCCTGCACCACCGGCGAAGTCCTCGCCTACGCGAAGGCCCTCCAAGGCCGCCGCGACCGGATGCACCTCGGCTGCTCTTTCGCCGAGGTCGAGGTCCGCAACCCGGAGTGCCGCACTCTGGCGAAGCTCAAGGAGGGTTTCGACCGCGGGCTGAAGGACGCCGGCCTGGAGTACGTGGACCTCTGGCGGATCACCTGCCTGGAGCAGAGCGGCCAGCACGACGAGGCCACGATCGAGGAGGTGGTCAAGGCCCTGGCTTGGGCCAAGAAGAGCGGCCGGGCCCGCTTCACCGGCATCTCCTCGCACGACAGGCCGCACATCAAGAAGCTCATCGAGAAGTACCCCGAGCAGATGGAGGTGATCGTCACGCCCTACACGGCCAAGACCAAGGTCGTCGAGGACGCGAACGGGCTCTGGGCGTCCATGCAGAAACACGGCGTGGGCTGGTTCGGCATCAAGCCCTTTGCCAGCAACTCGGTCTTCAAGGGCACCAGCGCCCCGGACGATCCCCATGCCGAGGAAGACAACCGGATCGCCCGGCTGGCCATCCGCTACATCCTCTGCAACCCGGCGATCACTGCCCCCATTCCCGGGATGATTGCGCCCCAGCAGGTCGACAACGTGGCCCTGGCCGTCAAGGAGCGCCGCGAGCTGGATGCGCAGGAGAAGGCCGAGCTGGACCGCGCCATGGACCGCGCCTGGGCCAACCTGCCCTACCACTACCAGTGGCTGAAGGACTGGGAATACGTCTGAACAGGGGCCGAGGGCCAGGAACGAGGGGCCGGAGGCCGGCGCCCGTCACTTTCCTCTCTGCCGGCGGCGGCACGCGGCGCAGATCCCGCTGACGAACATGCGGTGGCCTAGGACCTCGAAATCGTGCTGCCGCGCCACCTCGTCGCGGAGCCGCTCCAGGGCCCCGCTGTGGAACTCGATCAGGGCGTTGCAGACCTGGCAGTAGAGGTGATCGTGCCGTGGGTACCCGTACTCGTGCTCGAACACGCTGCGCCCCCCGAGGGTCATCTTGCGCAGCAGCCCCGCGTCGACCAGCTCGGTCAGCGTGCGGTAGACCGTCGGCCGGCTGAGCTTGCGCCCGGCGATCGACTCCTGGAGGTGGGCCAAGAGCTCGTCGGCGTCGAAATGATCGTGGTGGCTGAAGACCTGCTCGACGACCAGCCGGCGCTGCTGGGTGACGCGCTTCCCGCGCGACCTTAGATACTGGTCGAATCGCTCCAAGGGCGGCAGCGGAACCTGCACAAAGCGGAGCGAAAAATCCTTGGGCGACTTCGCCGGCATGATTGGGGGCGGACGGCCGCCTACCTGATTTCGTCCAAGAGCCGCGCCACGGCGACGCGGAGCTTCTCGTCGGTCTCGTAGGTCCCCTGGGCGATCTGGGCGCGGATCTCATTGACCCGATCCCCGCGGATCTCCGGCAGGTCGCGGACCTTGTCCATCAGCCGCCCGGCGTCGGAGATCTGGAGCTCGTCCTGGATCGGTCCGGCGGAGGGCGGCGCCTCGGGCTTGTTCAGCCGGGCCGCATGCGGCGGACCGACCGGTTGGGGACCGTGCAGATGAGCCGGACCGTAGACTTGCATCCTATTCCTCCCTTTAGCCCTATCGCTACGTGCGTTTCCGTCCTATCAATCATAGCTTGCCGGAGGCCGCGCCGGCACTCCGAAAACCGCCACCAGAGCAGGCCGAAACGCCCGCACCCGTCTCATCGTCCGACGCCAAGCAGCCGATTGAACCAATCCCCGAAGCGCCCTGTTGACACACAAGCGTCGAGGCTGGCGGTCGGAGGCACTTCTGCCGAGGCCATCCTGTTTGTGGATTATCCCATGCGGAGTGCCTGCCTGCCAAGACGGCTTTGCGGGCGGCGCGGGCCGCTCTGGTAGGTATACGCATTATCAGTTCCGGAGGTTCGCGATTTCGGGCCGGGATTGTAGGCAGACTTCGGAAACCTGGCAAGATCGACCCGACCCGAGTCGATTGCGTTTCTGCGAAAGAGAGCACGCGGCGCCGCGTCGAGAATCCCCGCACACGAGGGGGATGATGAAAAAAAGCCCCGTCCGGGCGATACCGGATCCCAACCGGCCGGTTTAGTGGGTTGGGTTCGGTTCCATGTTTCGTGCCCAGACGGGGAGGAGAAAGCTCATGGTTCGCAAGTTGTGTCTGGTCGGTTTGGCGGCCGCGGGGCTCGTGTTGTTGCCCCATCTGGCGGCAGCGCAGGAGGCCAAACGGCCCGAGCGCCCCAATCCGGGGGCGATGTTCGAGCGGTTGGACAAGAATAACGACGGCGTCGTCACGGCCGACGAAATCCCGGACGGGGCGCCGGAACGCCTCAAAGCACTGCTCACCAGGGCCGACAAGAACGGGGACAACAAGGTAACACGGGAAGAATGGGCTGAGTTCACAAAGGCTGGCCGGTTTGGCCCTCCCGGTGGTCCGGACGGCCCGCCGACTCGCGGCGGTCCGGGAGGTCCTCCGCCGGGGCGTCCTGACCCGGAGGTCATGTTCAAGCGGTTAGACAGCAATCATGACAAGAGGATCACGGCCGACGAGATCCCGCCGGGGATGCCGGAGCGGATGAAGCAGTTGCTCCTCAGGGCCGACAAGAACGGCGACAAGAAGGTGACGTTGGACGAGCTGAAAGCCGCGATGCCACTTGGGCGTCCGGTTCCGCCTATGCCGCCGAAGTCACCGCCCCCACCGGGCGGACCGGCTTTCCCCGGCCGGCCTCAAGGCCCGCCTCCCGGCATGGCGAAAGTGCCGCCGCCTCCATTCGGTCCGGCCTTTCCCGGCGGACCTCAGGGGCCGCCTCCCCCAATGGCCAAAGGACCGCCCCCACCGTTCGGTCCGGCGTTCCGTGGCGGACCCTTCGGGCCGCCCTCCGAGCTGGCGCAGAAGCCCACCGGACCGGTTGGCCCGTGGGCGGCCGGGCCGTGGGCCGCCGAAGCCCAGCGGCAACGTGCGGAGGCCGCCGCTGCCAAGGGCAGAGCTGCGCTGGCGAAGATCCATGCCGGAGCTTGGCTTGCGCCCCCTGAGCGTTTTCGCGCGATGCTGTCGGATCCCAGGGTCCTTTTCCTCCGCATGGACCGCAACAAGGACGGCCTGTTGAGCCTGGACGAATTCGTGAGCGGGATGAAACACCTGCTTCCTGGCCCGACCCAGCGGCCGCAGCCGCCGCGTTGGGGGACGACCGCCGAGCGGCTCAAGGCTGCCGACCGCAAACCGGCCGCCAAGAAGGCGCTCGCCGAGAAGAAGCAGAAAGGCAAGAAGCAACACGCCAAGAAGGCTGAGGGTGAGAAACCGCACGCCGACAAACCCAAGGCCAAGAAGAAGCGCGGCGAGAAGGCCGAGGGCGAGAAGCAACACGGGGAGAAAGCTAAAGGAAAGAAGCACGGTGAGGACTGACGGAGGATGGAGTGGAAACGCCGCACCCGGGAAGCCCCGAGCCTCCCGGGTGTGCTTTTTCTTGGGGCACGTCGTGACCCTCACGAGCGTGCAAGAAGGGGAAACGGGGAAAGCCAAGGGGCGAACCCGAACCGATGCCGCGTGTCCTTCGTAACAGAAGCAGCCAGCGTCGGCTTCTGCGCGGGAAGAGCGATGGATCACGAGCCTTTTGCCAGCAATTCAGGTGGGCGGGACAGCCTCGGCGGCAGCATCGGGCCGATCCGCCTGCCGCAGCGGTCCTTTCGCCGGTTTGATCGGTGGATGGACCGGCAATTGGCCAGGCTGATCGCGCGTTGGCTCCACGCGGCGGCCCCCAATGCCCAGCGGCGGCCGCGTCTCCGTCCCCGCAGGCCCAAGCCGCGATAGGTCGATGGGCTCTTCCCGTTTGGCGTCCCCTTCGGTTCGCACTCCGTCTTAAGGGGCGAGCCATTTCGCCGCCTCAAGCGGCGCACCCTCGGTGAGCACGCTGAGATTGTCGGGGTGTCCGGCGGCCTGGTAGGCGGCGGCAAGGACCGGCGGCACTTGTCCCTTCTCGCCGGCGACGATCAAGCGGTGCGGGGCCGAGAGGGCCAACATACCCGGAAGATCGAGGTACTTCGCCCCCCCGGGAAGCAAGTCGGGGTCGTCCGGGGCCGCGATCTTGGCGAAGCGGAAGCCGGCCGTGTCGAGGACCGCCACGTCGATCGTCCCGCCGGCCTGGGCCCGAGCGGCCGCCACCCAATGCCCCGCGCCGTTCATGCCGAACAGGGCGACCTTCTGTCCCGCCCGATCGTGCTTGACGAACGACACCGCGGCAAGGATGTCGTGTACCCGCTGGGAGAACAGGGGATGGTTGTAGCCCAGGGTGTAGCCCAAATAGCGGTCCCAGGGGTGTTCCTTCTCTTTCTCTTTCGGCGGCCCCTTGGTCCAAAACTCCTTCATGTCGCCGTGGTATTTGTTGGAGACGCGGGCCTGGGGCAGCGGCTTGCCGTCCGGGGTGAACTCCCCTTGGCCGAAGAGGTCGATTCCCAACACAGCGATGCCCGCCGTCAAGAGGTCCCGCACCTGGGCAATCGGCTGGGCCGCCGGGCCCTGCTCGAAGAGGCCTTGTTTGCCCTGGCGGTCGATCCAGATGGCGGTGGCCTTGGCCGGTCCCTTGGGTTCCAGGAGGATCGCTGGGACCTGCTCGTCTTGGGCCGCGGAGTTGAGCAGGAGCTTGCTCATCCGCCACGGGCCGAGGTCTTGCTCCTGCCGCGAGGCAACCTGAACCGCGCCGGCCGGCGGCAGGCCGCGGCCGATCATCACGTCGACCGCGCCGCCCACGATCTCGCGGTACTTGGCCAGCGAGGCGGCGTCGCGCGGCACCAGCGATTCCATCTGCCGCTGGGAATCCTCGGTGATCCATTTCAGGAGCGACCGCTCGTAGTCCTCGCCGCCGCGGGGCTTCGGGTGCTTGTCGTTCCAAACGCTCATCTCGGCCTTCGAGAGCGGCTGGAAATCCTCCTCCACAATCGGCTCCGGCAGGCCCAGGTGCAGGTGCTTGTTGAGCCACAGGTACATCACGGCCCGCGATACGTAGTTGTAGTTGTGGGGGAATTGCACCAGGGGCTTCGCCATCACCAGGTCTTCCTTGCCGAAGAGCTTGTAGTGCTCCTTCAGCTCGGGAAGCCCTTTTGCGGCGATCTCCTTGGTCCAATCGTCGGCGGCGGTCATTCCAAGCGGGCGGGGCGCGACAATCGCCGAGATCTCGACGTTCCCCGTCCCGACCCGCAGGTAGCAGGCGTTTTCGCAGGTGCAGCCGCCCTGCATCGCCGTGCCGACCATCACCGCCGGGAAGGGGACTGCCGCCCGTTGGTCGATCGCCGAGAGGATGAAGGTCTGCGTGCCGCCGCCGCTTGCGCCGGTGACGGCGATCCGCTTCGGGTCCACGTCGGGGAGATCCAGGAACCAGTCCAGCACGCGGATCGAGTTGTAGGTCTGGAGGCCCATCATGTTCTGGAGGCGGCTCTCGGCCTGCGGGCTGAAGTAGCCCCAGCTCTCCGGGCCGCTCATCTGCTGTCGGAATCCGGGGCCGTGCGCAAGTTGCACGCTGTCGGCATAGCCGACCATGTCGTAATGGAACACGATGCAGCCCATCCGGGCCAGCGTGACGCAGCGGGCCTGCAAGGGATAGCGGCCGCTTAGGGCAAAACGCTCCTCGCCGCGGACCAGCGACCACGGATGCTCCTTCGCCGGGGCTTCATAGAAACGCCCGTTGGCCCAGTGGCCGTGGGGACAGAGCACCCCAGGCAGCTTGCCGCTGCGGCCCTTGGGCCGGTAAAGACTCCCGGTCACAAAATGGCCGGGGAAACTCTCCAGGAACACCTTTTCCACGGTGAAGCCCTCGCGATCGACTTTGCCGTGGATGACCGCGTTGTCGGGAGTCCTGGCGGGCATGGGCCACAGGCCGGTGGCGACCAGCAGTTGCCGGCGCAGCCGCTCCGCGCGGACCTTCCAGGCGTCCAGCGTGGGCTGCGGGTGGAAGGGGAAGTAGCCGTTGAGGTCCGCAAGCGGGCCGAGCCGCTTGTCCTGGGGGAACTGTCCCGATGGAAGCACGCGCGGACTATCGGCCCGCGCGGAGAACGCCCCGGCACAAAGGAAGAGTAGAACGAGACCCGTCAGACGACCGACGAACCGCGGAAGGAACGGGGTGATATGCCCGTGGCTTCGTGTCGCGTTCCGCGAGTTGCCGAGCAGCGAGTACTGAGTACTGAGTACCGAGTCCTGAGTGCTGAGTACTGGGTACTGAGTACTGAGTCCTGGGTACTCAGTGCTGAGCCCAGGCTGGTGAAAAGACGCATTCAAAGCGGGCGCGGCTGTGGTACGATTCACGGCGGTTCTCCTACGGCGATTCGGTGCGTTTCTCACGACACAACACGTTCGGGGGCATGGATGCCCAAGTGCCGGTTTCCGTTATAATTGCAGGAAGAGGGCGTGCCAATCCTCTCGCGGTGTTTTCGCCGTCCAGTCGAGGGGGAAAGCCCAAAGGGAGTCCGCCAATGTCCGACGGCCTGAAGGTCATCTATGCCGCCCGGAACTCGCCGGAGGCCCACATGCTGAAAAACCACCTCGGGGAGGCCGGGATCCGGGCGATCGTGACCAACGACGTGTTGGAGGGCGGGGCCGGCGTGGACATCGTCGGATGGCCGACGCTCCCGCGGGTCGTGGTGGCTGCCGAGGACGCGGAAGCGGCCCGGCGGATGGCCCTGGAATTCGACCGTTCCGCCTCGACGAGGGCCGGGGATCGGGACCTGGCGATCGAGGAGGAGCCGGGCGAAGAGGCGCCGGAGCTCGACCCATGGCCCCGATGCCCCGGGTGCGGGGCGCCGCGCATGGCCCGCTGCCCCTTCTGCGGCACCGCGAACACGCAGTTCCGTTTTGCGGAGTATCCCGGGCAGGAAGAGAGTCGGGCGGAAGGGTTGTCCCCGTTGGTGATCTGCCCCACGTGCGACGAAGCCTTCAGGTCGCCCTACCTGAAGGAGTGCGAGTGGTGCGGTCACCAGTTCGCGGATGGAATACCGCCGCCGAAGGGCACCTGGACGACGGAATTGACTTGGCGGGTCGTGATCGTCGCAATTGCCGTGGTGGCGATCGTCGCGGGGCTGATCGCGTACTTCGAGTCGCTGGTCTAAGTCAGACGACCGATGCCTCTACGTAGTCGCAGACTGTCTTAGCCTCCGGCACAGGGATGCCGTCTTCCTTGAGCCCTTCGAGGTGAAAATCGATGGCGGTTCGGATCTCTTGCCGGACGTCTTCGAGGGTGTCACCGGTCGCCACGCACCCGGTCAGATCGGGGACGTAAGCAGAGTAGTTCTGCTCCCCCTTCTCGATGACCACGGCGTATTGCACCGGCTTTACTCCTTCAATTGGGCCTCGCGGACCTTCACAGGCACCCTCACCGTTCATTAGACCAGAGAAGGAAGGAAAGTCAACCGCGACTTCCGCGGCTAGACCCCGAATTCGGGCCGCCGCTGGTTGAGCTGGTTCTGGAGCCTTTGCACGATGGAGCTGTGCATCTGGCTGACGCGGCTTTCGCTCAAGTCGAGCGTCGCGCCGATCTCCTTCATCGTCAGCTCCTCGTAGTAGTAGAGGATGATGATCAGCCGCTCGTTGCGGTTGAGCCCCTTGGTGACCAGGCGCATCAGGTCGTTGCGCTGGATCCGCTTGGTGGGGTCTTCGCCTTTCTTG
>CAYGZA010000229.1:0-11221 GCA_964354135.1 uncultured Planctomycetaceae bacterium | reverse complement strand
CCGATCAATGACCCCACCTGTAAGAAGAATGCCCAATTCTGCAAGGACATGGACGAGTGGGGCAAGTTTACGAAGAACATCTTCATCTGGAACTACAACACGAACTTCAGCAATTACCTGTTGCCTTGCCCCAACCTTCGGGTGATCGAGCCGAACATACGCTACTTCGTGGCCAACGGCGCGAAGGGCATTTTCATGCAGGCCGCGGGCAACTCGACCGGCGCGGAGCTGTCAGACCTGCGCAACTACGTGATGTCCAACCTGCTGTGGGACCCGAGCCGCAGCGGCCGGCAACTGACCGATGAATTCCTCGACCTGCACTACGGCAAGGCCGCGCCGCCGATCCGGCGATTCATCAACATGGTTCACGACCACTGCGAGTCAAAGGGCATCCATCGCAACTGCTTCGGCCGGGCTGCGGACTACGCGATCGACGAGTCAGTCACCAAGGCCGCTATGGACGCATTTGCCGAGGCGCTCGCGCTGGCCGACAGCGACGCGGTGAAGTCGCGCGTCGAAAAGGCGTCGATCTGCGCCTATCGCTGCGCGATCGATCCCGCGTGGGAGTTGCCCGGCGGCAAGAATCGGCTGGAGGCTGCCCAAGCTCAGAAAATGCGGCCGTTGGTCAAAAGGCTCTGCGAACTGTGCGCCAAGTACCAGGTGCCGATGTTCTCCGAGGGCACGAGCCTGGAGCAAGCGAGAGAGCGCCTGCGGGCGAACCTGGGACTCAAGGCGGGAGAGGAGTTCTGAAGTCTGTTGCGAACCCTGAGGATCGAATTGGAGGATTTACCGTGAGACTCTCGTCGATGTGCATATCCTTAGCCGTCTGCGGTTTGGGGGTGCTCGCCTCGATCAGGACCGGGTTCGGGGCACCGCCGATTGATGCGGACGGCCGCCCGTTGATCAAGAAGCTGGGCACGGTGGACGTGGACAAGGTGGAGAACTCGCCGGTGGTGTTCGGCGGCAAGCTCTACCGTTGTGAGTGGTTCCGCAATGCCGGTTGCTTCCACTTCGTGGACTGCGAAACCGGCCGCACGACTCCGCAGTTTGCCAAGGGCTGGAGTTTCGCCAATGCATTCGTCGAGGGCGACACCGTCTACGTGACCGGCACCCGGCCTGGCAAGGAAGTGCAGATGTGGAGCTCCAAGGACATGGAGCACTGGGATACTCGGACCGCGCTGGACCTGCCCGGCTTCCAAATCTTCAACACCTCGATCTGCAAGGCGGGCGCCAAGTATGTGATGATGTTCGAGATCAGTGAGCCGAAGGAGCAGGCTGGGGTGTCTTTCACGGCTCGGTTCGCGACCTCGCCGGATCTGCGGCGCTGGGAAGTGACTCCGCCGGAGTGCGTCTACGCGAAGGACCGGTACACGGCCCCTCACTGTTTGCGGTACCTCGACGGTTACTACTACGACTTCTACCTGGAAAGCACCCGCGGGGGTTACGAACAGTTCGTGGTCCGATCCAAGGACCTCATCCACTGGGAATCCAGCCGGCTTAATCCGATGCTCCGCGCCTCCGAGGATGACCGCAAGATCCGCAATCCCCGCTTGACGCCCCAGGAGCGCCAGCGGATCGCCAGCGCCAAGAACGTGAACAACTCGGACATCGACTTTTGCGAGTACCAGGGGCGGGTGGTCATCTTCTATTCCTGGGGCAATCAGCAGGGAGTCGAGCACCTGGCCGAAGCCGTTTACGAAGGATCGCTTGCCGAGTTCTTGCGAGGGTGGTTCCCCGAGAAGACACGATGAACAGCGGTGTAACCGGACTCGAAGTAGCGAGTAAATCGAACGATGGTGCAACGGATTCTGCTCACCGGGCCGCCGGGCTGCGGCAAGACGACGGTGGTCCGGCGTGTCATCGAGCGTTTGCGCGACCGCCGGCTAGCCGGTTTCTACACGCAGGAAATCCGTGAGCAAGGGCAACGGCTGGGCTTCGAGGCGGTCGGCCTGGGCGGACGATCGGCGGTGCTAGCCCATGTGGACTTCCGCAGCCCTCTCCGCGTCGGCCGATACTGCGTCGGTCTTGCCGGCTTCGAGGCCATCGTGCATGGGGAACTGGACAGGCCGGAAGGCGACGTGGACCTCTTTGTCATCGACGAGATTGGCAAAATGGAGTGCTTCAGCCGAGTCTTCGTCGAGGCAGTCGAGCGGCTTTTGAACAGCCCCGTGCACGTGCTGGCCACGGTCGCGATGAAAGGCGGCGGGCTGATCGCTCGCGCGAAGGTCCGGCCCCACGTGGAGGTGTTGCTCGTGTCGACTGGGAACAGGAACGATCTGCCAGACGTCATCGCCACTCGATTGCCTCTCTGCTGAGATCTGGCAGCCGTTCCAAGGGAGCTGGAACGCAATGACGGATCAGGAGTGCACTGAATTCTTGCAGTGGGCGGTGCCGCGGTTTGGGCTGCGCTGGCCTGGCTTCCGCAAGGTGCGCCGCCAGGTCCACAAACGGATTAACCGGCGATTGAAGGAACTCGGCCTGACCGGGATCGCGGACTACCGCGGCTACCTGGAAGCGCATCCGTCTGAATGGTCTGTCCTGGACAGCTTCTGCCGGATTTCGATTTCGCGGTTCTATCGCGACCGTGGCGTTTTCGAGCGTCTTCGGGACGAAGTGCTGCCCGAGCTGGCCGACGCGGTTCGGGGCCGGGGGGAACATCACGTCCGCGCCTGGTCCGCCGGCTGTGCGTGCGGGGAAAAGCCGTACACGCTGTCGATCCTCTGGAACGAATGTGTGCAACCCAAGTTCCCGGACCTACAGCTATGCCAGGTCGCCACCGACGTAGATGAGCAGGTACTCCAGCGAGCCCGCGAGTCCCGCTATCCGGCCAGCAGCCATGACCAGGGAGGCCGTGGACCACATGTTCCTTTGTCCCGCGAGGACCTTCTCCCACGAAGGACCGGTTCCCAACACGGACAAGGCCCGGATCACATCGCCTCGCGTGGGATGATGGAAGGCGTAGTCGAAGTAAGCCCGCAGCGGCTCGGGGAGCCCCTCAAACAGTTGCCGGTGGCTCACAGGCCAGTAGGTGTTGTGGGGGTCGAGGCCCGTAGGACCGTGCTCACCCGTGCAAGGATACCACTGGATGGGCAGGCGGCTTCTGAAAAGCCCGATCCACGCGTGAACGTCCAGATCGACGTTCCACTCCGCACCCGGCTTTCCCGTAGTAGCCCCGGCATTGACCGCGAGCCATCGGACCTTCTCTTGGAGCAGCTTCGGATCGCCGTTCCAGGCTGCCGCAATCGTGCGAGCCGATCCTACCACCGAAACGATGACGGGCTGGTGACTCCGACGTAGCGTATCGAGCAACAGTTCGATCCCCGCTTGTTCGCGGTGGGGGCGATCCTTCGCGGTATCCGCCGCCGACCGCAACGGGTCCATCGGCCCGGCAGCCACCGGCACCGCACGCCCCGTGAGGTAATTCAGTTGTGTTACCGGCACGAAGCCCGGATCGTGTTGAGGGATGAACTTGCGGGTCGGGTCAAGAATGACCGCCCGGAGATCCAGTTCCGGCAGGGCATAGACCGTGGCCAGATCGACGTGATCATCCGGGTCTTGGGGCGGATTGTAGAGGTCCGTCGTGTGGATGAATGGGATGCGTTTTGTCGATTTCGACAGCAAGGGCGCCGAATCCGCTCGCGCCGCATTCGCCCCTTGGATTGGCGCCAGGCCAACGACACCCAGCGAACCAAGGCCGGTTGCCATGGCGGCCAGGAACCTACGGCGGGACACCGATTCGGCTTTCTCCATCACAGACACTCCTTCGACGGATATACACCAAGCCTACCGTCCGTCAGTCGCACCATCCAGTTCGATGATGGCCCTGAGCACAGTCTCCGCCGCCAATTCATGGCCGGGCCTGCCGAGGTGGGTCTTATCCCAACAGTACAGTGACTTGCGGGCAGACTCGTCCGAGCCTGTGCGGTGAAATGCGGCTGCGACATCCGCCAGTCCGGTTCTCTTCTCCACCGTCACACTGCGAACGCCCTCAGCCAGCTCCTGCATCGTGTCCCATCGCTCCAGCGACGGACAGGTCGTCATGAGAATGATCTCGCTTTGCTCCTGGGTCATGCGACGGATGCGATCCGTCGCAAACCGTAACACCTCCTGCCAATGCTCCCGCCGCATTCCGGCATCCCAGTCGTTGAAGCCGAACCAGACCGTGACCAGATCGGGCCTCGGGCTATCCTTGAGCCAGCGCGGCATGAGGACGAGGTTCTGCGTGAGCTGTGTCCCGCCGACCGCGGGATTAACGAGCCGGACCTCAACACCATACCTCTTCTTGAGTTCACCGACAAGAACTTCGGACCAGAGGACCTCCCGATTGGCCCAGTGTCGCTTGTCGCTCAGCGAGTCGCCCATGGTGACGATCGTAACCGGCTTCCTTGCCTTCAATTTGGCCAGTAGCCGAGGCGTGCCGCGCTGGGACGGAGTATAGTCCGCGCGGTCCACCGGGATAGATCGCTCCAGCGAGACCTGGTCAATCGTGAAAGAGCACGCGGGGTAGTCCTGCCAATAGTACCATTTGCCGAACCACAGGTTGCCGAACTTCGACGGGGCATAGCCGCCTCGGGGATCGACAAGCTGGCCCGCGGGCAGCTCGGGAATCAGATCGCACCACGGAACGGTGATCTTCTGCCACTCGGTAGAGTCGACGGGGAAGCAGTAACCATAGCGGAGCGCGTAGTTGGCCTGGTCGATCAACTCCAGCCCACCCCAGTGACGCGAGCCGTCACCCTTCACCCAGAAGCTGATTCCCGCCGCCTCGTCCCACATCGGGGAGGCCTTTGCCGTGGCCACAAAGAATCCGTTTCGCGCGTCCGGGGCAGACGAGAACTTGCAGGCTTTGCCGAACTTCCCTTCCACAACCTCGACCGTGCCCGTCGGGGTTCCCTTGTCGCCGAATGGGATGGGCTTGTGGCGGACAGCGTCCATGTCGAAAACAACCGCCTCTCCTGCCTGCTGACCTTGAAGCGGCGAAGCGACGCCACTGAACACCACCAGGACGGCTAGGCCGCCAGTCAATGCCATGAAGATTCTTCTCATGGTACTCTCCGGAGAGTACCTTCTGTTGCCCCTGTTCGAACACGGAGCTTTGCCAGCGGGTGTTTGTTCAACGCACCGTCCTCCCGTTGGATCAACCGCTAGACCCCCTTTGCTGCGACAGTCCTCGCCGTGATTTCTACTTGATCCTGGAGCCCATGCAGGATTATCCATTCTCCGTCAATGTCGCGATGCGGCTGGCCGTTGAGCATCACTTCGCCGACCCGTTTTCCCTCGGGCAACCGCAGCTTCAAACGGATCGGGACGCTTCCCAGGCGGGGCGGAACCTTGAGACGAAGCCGCAGCGTGTCCTCCTTGACATTCGAGACACAGTCGAGCGAGAGGGGCCCGTAGAAAGTCGGCGCCTCGGTAATCCGGATCTGGTGGCCCTGCTCAAGCCAACGGCGGGGTGTCCCTTGAAGCAGGACCAGACTGCCGTCCCGCTCCTGGATCATCATGGTGCGGAACATCCGCACGAGGCTGGAGATCGAATGGATGTGCGGCTGGGTATTGCTCCGCCACTCGCAGGTCGCAGACGAACTTTCCGTAGATCAGCCCGGCGCAAGGGTTGCCCGGTTTCTCCTTGGAGAACTGCCGTTCACGGAGAATCCACGCGCAGCCATAGAGAATCGCCCTCTTGTGTGCCCCGAGCCACGCGCGATCGTTTGCCAGCCGTGCATGTTGAGCCATGGCCCAGAGTGCCCAGCCATTACAGCTTGCCCAGGAGGCGGCGCTGCCGTCGGCGGAGAGGTTGGTCACGTCGGAGAAGCAGCCTTCCCGGGTGCGCGTCCCGGCGGGCTTGCGCTTTCCTTGCCGAGCGAAGACCGTATCCAAGAGCCGTCCGGAGGTAACGTGGTCGCCCATGAGGTCCAGGGCGTAGAACCATTTCGTGCTCGCGTCATCCCACTGGCAGCGATAGCAGACGGAATCGAAGATGATGTACCGGCCGTTCCAACGCTTGGTGAGGAAGTAGCCGTCGAGCATTGCCTTGTCGAGGATGCGATTGAGGGTTGAATCTGGCGTGACGAACCGGGCGACGCCCGCGGAGAGCGCCTTCCAAGCGGAGCGGGCCGCTTCAAGATCCTTCTCTGCGGATCGCGTGGTCAGCTCTTCGGGAGCCACTCTGGGTGGAGCGGCGTTCCAGTGCGATGTACCGGGAAAGTCGAAGACCCGGTTGACGACAAGCCGCGCCGTCTGGCCGGGGGCCAACCGCCCGCGCATGACTAGCACATTGAAGAGGCCCCCGTGTCGAAGCAGGTCCAGGGGCTTGGCACCGCTGACGTCCGCGTTCTCCGGGAACACCGGCTTGAACTCCAGGGCAAAACCATCCGGGACCCGTGCAGAAAGCCGGGCACTGCCGCTCCTCGCCAGGACGACGCCGTCGCGGTAGATCAGATCCCGCTTCGGGTGACCCTCGTCGCCGCCCTGAGCTGCCAAGAAGGTGATTTCGCGAGGCGCAGCGGCGCGATTGGTGATGTCGAAGACTGCCCGCGCCAAAGTGCTTTCCAGCCCCGTGGTGTACTCTGATCCCCGCAGCGGCCGAGCAAATGCCATCTCGCCGACATCCAGGTCGCGGTGCCGCCACTGGGTCGTCACAATTGGGAGATACCCATCCGCCAGGAACTGACGTGCGGGGGCTTCCGAGCCCATTGGCGCCACGCGGCCGCCCTCACAAAACGCGAACACCAAGGCGTTGGCGACGTAGGGAGTGCCGGGGATGATCCGGTCGTTGGCATACATGAGTTCCCCGCACGGCGACACGGCCGTCTCGGCCGGATCGGCGGGAGGGCCAATCGGGGTGAAAACCCCGGGATCGTCGTTCTGCTTGACGTACCACTCGTAGCTCGCCTCGGTCCCGGCACGTGGCGGCGTCCCGGGCACCGCGCGCTGGACCTTGACGAATGTCTTCCAAGCCCGGTTGGGCACCGCCAATGGAGCGTCGTCTGCTCGGATTAGCGCGAACCAAGTGCCCAATCCCACGTCCTTTCCCGTCACCCGCAGGACCGCTGGCTCGCCGGGCTTGAGCCATGCTTTGGGGATTGTCAAGTAGAAATGCCCCGACGAATCCAGCGGGCGGCTGGGGTTCTGCGCGTTGTACGTGAAGAGGACCTGATAGAGGAATCGGCAACCTTCGGCGCCGCATGGAAACTCCGTGGACTCCGTCACGACGTCGAAATCAGCCACCGCGCGTCCGTTCACAGAAATGGTAAAGTTGCCCCGGCTGGACGGGCCAAGCCCCATTGCCCCGGACCAGACCAAGGTCACCGTCGGGCTGGCCAAGTTCGCCGGAAGCGGCGCGCTAGTCCACTCGATTTCGCCGCAGTCCTTCTGTTGCCGCACACCGAATAGTGGCACCAACCCGAGATGGGTATGCCACGATTGCCGGAATCCGCCACGCGGATCTCCTGAGAAGCCCCGAAGGCAGACCCTGTCGGCCAAAGGGCGTTTCGCAGCCGCACCCAAGGTGGCCATAGAGACCAGTACTGCTGCGGCTGTTCGGGCGGAAGGATTCATGCGCATAGTCTCTTCTCCGTCACATGGGTTTGCCGCGATACATCGGAGAGAAGGACGTCCCCCCCAAGTCCCATCGAATGGTCAGTTCCTCCCTGCTCTCAGCACAGACTGGGCATAAGCGCCCAGCGTGAGCCCTGTCTCCGCCGAAATCCCGGCTGAGCCAGTTGGACTTCCCGGTGATGTCTTGAAGCCCCGCCCCACTGCGCACGGCGACAATCTTCTGTCTGCTTTGCCTGATGCCGCCGTCGGCCGTCCATGTATCGTTTCTCAAACCGTCCATTTGTCCTTACAGTTTGTTGGCTCGGGGATGTAAACGGCGGCTGAAAAGCGTGGCGCCGGCCGGCCGAAAAACGTAGTGCCCGATCTCTTACTCTATCCCCTGGCCGGGGTGATTTCCACCCTCAGCCAACTCATCCCCTCTCCTCTCAATCCTCGACGTTCAAGACGTCCACTCCCCGGCCCCGCCGCCGCCGCTTGGCCTCCGTCAGGGTTTCCAGGGGGCTCTTCTTTCGAAAGCGCCAATCTTGATCACCAGAGCCCCTCCTTTGCCAATTGCTCGATGGCTGCCGCGATTCTGTTTTCCTCCTTGGTCCCCTTCCCCTTTCCCACAGATCCGGATATGTTGACCCAATCGGCGGAGTGCCATACCAACCCGATTGGCGGAGCACATGGTAAAGCTGATTCTGAGGGAGCGGGAGTCGATTCAAGAGGCAGTGCGTCGTTTCCGAAAGTTGGTTGAGCGAACCGGCATCAAGAAAGAGATGCGGAAACGCGAGCGTTACGAGAAACCGAGCACGACGAAACGGCGAGCGAAGTTGCGTGCCGAACGACGAGCCAAGTCAATGTGCCAGCCGTAACGAGAACGGGTCGGGTTGTTAGCGGTGGCCACCCGAGTTGGGCCCCGTGGCTCGCGTCACTTCCAGGGATCTGCTCCGTCAGGCCGTACCCGCCTCAATTCGGAGTAGCACGTTCGTCGGCTTCACCATCTCGTTGGCGCCTCTTGTGGCGCCGAGCCCATTTGGCGCCCAACAAGGGCATAACTAGGGGAGACCTATCGGACTGGGAGCACGGGAATGAACTTTGTGTGGACGTGGGGAGGAACCTTCTTCGGCTACCTGGAGGGCGAGAACCTCTGGACCTACGACGGAAAGCATGCTGGAAAGCTCCGTCGAGATACGATCTTTGGGGCCGATGGCCATTACCTGGGCGAGTTGAGGAATGGGAATCGCCTGATTGCGCAGGTTGGTGAGCAGACTCAGTCGGTACCTGCATTCACCCCTTACACGACCAGACTCCCTGGCATTCGGTATGCCAGCGCCGCCTGTTATCCCATGCCTGCCGGTCACGAGGACTTCCCATCGCCCGAGAGTTTCGGTCAACAGTGACTGTTCCGCGTTGCTTCCTTCCAGGGTGCCTGCCGCCCTCGCCCCTCGGTCTCTATAGCCGATGCTCGGAATGAACGGAACAGCGGAGCGACGAGCCAAGACGAGCGGCTTTCGCAGAGCGGGGGATCAGTCCCGACGACCCATGCCCGCCTGGCAGATCTGGGGTGTGTGTGTGCAGACCGATGCAGTCCGGCCTCAGGAGCGGCGAGCAGGAGGGCACCGTGGAGGGCATCGAGGGTGGGGAAGAGGGCAAGGCGGAGCACCGCTTTGCCTGCCAGTCTCCATGCATCGACGCGGAAAACCCGTCCTGAAAGGAACGGTACTGGCCTGGATATCCATTGGTCCCAGAAGTCAAAGAGCCCGTTGACGACAGCACCGCCACACCCCCGACACCATCCGGCTAGCCGGCCAGCCCTGCTCGCCGAATGGCGCTATTCAGGAACGGAACAAACGCTTTCGTCGCCTTCTGATTACCCATCGAACTCGGGTGGCTGTCATCTCCAAGTCGTCCCGTTGGATAGCGCAGGGAATCGGAATCGCCATAGTCGGTCAAGACGTCGTAAAGGTCAAAGACTGCAACGTTGTTGCCGTCGTACCGACTCAACCAGCCGCCGTCTGTGTCCTTAAGCCAATTGTTGAACTCTCGCGCGTAAGGCCCGGATTGCTTTGCACTGGGCCGCCCGAGAAGACGCCGGGCGATCAGCCTGTACAACGGCCCCCGCCCCAAGGCCAGCGGCGGAGCAGTGACCGCGACGAAAAGAACCCTAGGCCGCTTCGCAAACTCCGGCAGCAGAGCCCGGTAGGCGGCCTTGGCGTTTTCCACGGTCAACTCTGGCCCCTCGGCATTGCCCGGCGCCTGCCCACGGCCCAGAAAGTGGTTGTTCGGAAAGCACGACTTGAAAAGCACGATCTCGTTTCGTCGCTCGTCCTGATAGAAGGTGTCCTGCTGATCGCACCGGAGGACCTCTTCCATGTGATCGCGGAACTTCGGCAGCCAGTCGAAGATGTCCGTCCTCGCGCCGACCAGGCTCTTGTACGATGCCTCATGCACCTCGTAGCCTTGAGCGGTCAGCGCATCGCGGAGCCTGCCGCCGTTTACGGCAGTCTCGTAGATGCAGTCGATGCCGCGGTCCGGCCCGGGCGGGGCGAGCCACTGCCCGCCGCACGAGTGGTGGATGAACAAGAGCCGGACCAGTCGCAACGGAGCTGCCGCTGAAGAATCACTGAACTCGGAAGACTCTGCGTCGGCCATTTGCGCGCCCTCCGTCCACCTCTACTCAGTCCCTGTAAACGGCGGTTGAAAGCGTGGCGCCGGGCGGTCGAAAAACGTAGCGCCCGATCTTCTACTCTATCCCCTGGCCGGGGCGATTTCCACCCTCAGCCGCCCCTCCCGACCCCCGACGTCCAAGCCGTCCACACGGCGACCCCACCGACGCTTTGGCTCCCACGGCGTTTCCAGGGGGCTCCTCTTTCCAGCGTGCCTGCGGGCCGCGACCCTCGGTCTCCATAACGCGGCGGACAGCGAAAGTCACCGGAGGACAAGGACGACCCCCGCAACCCGTGAATTGGTTTGCGATGATGGACAAATGGCCGATCCGGCGGTACGCTTGCAGAACCTGACCCGCGATACACCTTTTGAGGAGCCAATGCCGTGACCCGTTTGATGTTTGCCCGGTTCGTCCTTGCGGCATCGACGGTTGGCAACCTGTGCGGCGCCGGCGAGCCGATCTGCAACGACACCGCCTGGAGGGATACCACCGGCAACCCCATCTCCTGTCACGATGGCGGCATCGCCCGTTTCGGCGACACTTTCTACTGGTACGGCACGAGCTACAACGGCAACCCAGCGGGCCTCTGGGGCCGCAAGGCTGCACACTTGCAGCAGGGCTTCAACTGCTACAGCTCGAAGAACTTGGCGGACTGGAAATACGAGGGCGTCTGCTTCGCGTTCCCTAAGGAGGGCTGGCTGGCCACGGGCACCTCCCACCGGCCGAACGTCCTGTTGAGCGACAAGACCGGCACGTACGTGCTGTGGTTCTTCTGCATTGGCACGACCGAGCCCGAGTACCCGGCGGCGATGCTGGCCGTGGCCGTAGCCGACAAGCCCGCCGGGCCATTCACATTCGTCGGCCGGCGCAAGACCGCCGAGGAGCACGGCTGGGGACAAGATCTGGGGCTCTTCAAGGACCAGGACGGCAAAGGCTACCTCGTCTACGATGACGGCCATCGCAACATCCGCGTGGATCTGCTGACCGACGACTTCCTCAGCACCAGCGGCA
>CAYGZA010000228.1:0-11272 GCA_964354135.1 uncultured Planctomycetaceae bacterium | reverse complement strand
GCCTCGATCACCTTCTTGTAGCCGTCGAAGCCGACGAAGCAGTGCTCCTTGTCGACCACGACCTGATCGGGAGCCTGCTTCTTGAGGTTCTCCAGGCTCGCCTGGAGCCGGCTCTCGAAGATGTCGTTCATGGCGACGAGCTTGACGTAGGGGCCGGCCCTCATGCTTTCGGCCGCCGCGCCGCTGCACCGGCCGCCGCAGCCGATCATGCCGATCTTGACGACCTCTTTGCCCGCGGCGTGGGCGCCCCGGGCAATCGAGAGCCCGGTAACCGCTGCGGCGCCGACCGCCGTAGCCTTCAGGAAATCGCGCCGCGTCGTGAAGCGCGACCGGGTCGGTTTCTTCTCATTTTCCATGATGTCTCCTCCGTTGGATTGTTGCTTCGGGCTTCTTCCAGACAAGTTCTCTCCATCACGCAAGGTTGCCTAGTTCAACTGCCAAATCCAGAGTTCGCTGATCACCGCGTTGGGGCCGGTGACGAGCTGGACCGTCAACTGCAACCGGCCGGCCTCCGCGAAGACGACGGGCAAGGCAAAACGCCGCTCGGCGGGCAACTGCTTGTCGGCGATGTAGTTGGGGAGCCGGATCGCCGGCACGGCCAGCCGCACCGACCGCCCGTCGGGCGAACTCAGCAGCACGGACTGGGTGCGGCCGCCGTTATCATAATCCCACCAGGTCAGCCCGGCCATATAGCGCCGGTCGCCGTCGAGGCCGGCGATCTTGAAGACCACTTCCGACTCGCCGAAGAAAATCGTCGCCTGGGCCGGCGGAACCCCCTTGGTCTCGCTCAAAAACTGGTGGACCATGCCCGGGACCCAGGTGATCTTCACCTTGCCGGCGCCTTGCGATTCGCGCTGGGCGCCGCAGTCGAGATAGGCGACGAGCTTGGCGCCTTTGGGGGCCTTTTCCGCAAGGGCCTTTTCGCGCGCGGCGATGGCCGCCGGATCGGCGGGAAGCAGCTTCGGCTCCGCCGGATTGTCCGCGGCCCTTGCCGCCGAGCTCGTCTCGAGCAACGCGCCCGGCCGCAAGACAAAAGCCGCCGCAAAGAACAGAACCAGCCTCGTTGTTCGTCTCATGGAAAACCCTCCGTCAACGCTGTGAGCCGACGCAATCAGGGTACTCGGGTGACGCCGTACACGCAAGTGCGCGCCGCGCCGGATTCGAGACCGCCTATTCGGCGTCATGGCCCGGCCCGGCAGGAGCCTCGCCCTCCCGGAGTCATGCAACGCGGTTTAGCCCGTCAGTCGAAGCAGAAGCAGACCGTCGCAGGGCAACGGTGCAGCGGGCAGAGACCTCCCGCACGGGTCCCGGCGGGCGAAATCCCGGGCGGCGCAAACGCCGATTCGGCATCATCGTCGGCTCGCGCGGTCGCGGCGCCGGCGGAAGTTGCCTGCGCGGCGCCTGCACCGTGGGCTCCTGCGGCGTTGTGGAAACCGCCGAGCCGCTCCGCCGGAATGACGAAAACCTCCACCGGCGGCTTGCAGCGAGAGGCGTTTCGCAGGGCGCGCGTAAGACCCCGGATCTCGGCATCCCGGGACGAGCGGACCAGCGTGACCCGACGCACCCCCGCGGCGCACAGTCGCTCCCATCGCCTCCGAGACAACTCCTTCAGCGGACCGCCGATGGCCGCGACGTTTGCGAGCCCTCGGGACTGCAAGAAGACCGCGTCCACGAGCCGCTCGACCACCAGCAGACTCTCCCGGCCGCCTGAAGCGGGGCGCAAGGCCACGTCGAGCCCGAACAGCCCGACCCGGTCCTTCCATTTCCCCTTGATGAGCATCCGCGGGGGCCGGTCCAGCGGGTGCCGGGCCCAAAGGCTGACGATCTCCCCCCAAGGGTCGCGAATGGGGCCTACGAGGCGGCCGCAGAGCCGGGGGTCGGCGGCAAGTGCGGAAGCGTCGATCTCTGGTGGGGTGAAGCTGCTTTCCAGAAGCCATTGCCGCGTCAGGTCGCAGTCCACGAACAGCCCCACCGGCAGACAATCCAGGTCCCCGCGATCAAAACCCTGGTCCTCCAGCCATGAGCGGGCGAGCCGGCAGGCCTCCTGGTGAGGCGAGTCGGCCTGGAAGCCCTGCATCGCGAGGTACGCTCGCAGGAAGAACGTTTCCAGGAGGCTCGCAACGCGCTCCTCCTTCGCCGCGAGACGTTCTTCGTTGGGTGCCGCGTCCGGGACGTCGGAAGGGGCCAGCCCGGCCAAGGCGGCCGCCCTTTCGACCGCCTCCCGGAGTTCGCCGGTCCCCGCGCGAGGGAAGCGGCCGCCGTTCAGGAAACCGAGGACCGATTGGCCTCCTCTTTTGCACCCGTCCAGACAGCTCCACCGGAGCGTTTGAGGGTCAACGTCCAGGGGAGAAGGCCCGCCGCCCGAAGCGTGGAACGGACAGGCCCCTCGCCAATAGCGACTGTCCCTTGCAGCGCACCCGATGTCGTCGTAGACCTTCCCCGCGGAAAGCCGCGGGAGCACTTTCCGTTGAAAGAAACCGAACAAGGACAACGGTGCAGTCATGGCATTGCGTTAATCCGGCAGGGCGAAGCTCCTGCCGAGCCGCACGTCCCAATTTCCCCTTGCGGCCAGATCCCCCTATAATCCCCAATAGTGCCCGCTCGGGTGGTCTTCCTGCAAGGAGTCTGCCCAGACTCTGCGTCGCCGCGGCCTGTTCGCGGCTCCAGAGTCAACCTCGGGCTCCTGTCAGGATACTCTTCCCGGGGGGAGTTGCCAAGGGCGGGCGCCGCGGCGCCAGGTGCTGCGTCAAGCACAGAGACCGTGAAACGCACGAAGGGGTCGTGCGGCCCGTTTTCCCACAGAAAAACCCGTTTTCGACAGGGCTTTTCCCCGGGGCCGTTGCCGAAGAGAATCGCAGAGCTCCCGGAAACCGGGTCGAGATGCCCGTGCTGTCGGGGCTCCCCAGTAAGGGTTATCGCCCGAAAGACCCGTCGGTTGCCGGCCGAACTACACATTCTTGGGGACAGGCTCCATGCAAACCGAATTCCACCGAGAATCGTTGGGCTCGCGGCTGCCGTTGCTCTCGGTGGTGGGGCTGGCAGGCCTGGCCATTGTCTTGACCCTCTGCTGGGCGCTCGACGTAAGGGAGAATCGCCTGCTGCGGGCCTCGCTGGGACTCGATGCCGAGCAGCGCATGGGGCTGCTGCGCCGCGAGGTCGGCGCACACCTGGCGGTGCTGGACGCCCTGGCGGCCTTCTACGACGGCTCGGAGACGGTGGAGCCCGAGGAGTTCCATCTCTTCGTCCACCGGTTTCTCCGGCGGTATCCCGGCATCGTGGCCTTGGGGACGGCCAAGCAGATCCCCGAGAAAAAACCGGAGGCAGACGGCGAGGGCTCTCAGGGGCGATCGGCCGGCGCGGCGGCCTGGGGAGTCCGTTTCCCGGTCGAGTTTCTCGAGCCGGGGCCGACGAAGGCCCTGAGGCCGGGCTTGGATTTGGCCGCCGACCCCATCTATTGGGAGGCGATTCACGCCGCGGCGAACTCGGGGACACCGACCGCCACCGCGGGAGTCCCTCTCGCCGACGACCCGAACGGCGGGCGGGGCGTGCTCGTCGTGGCTCCGATCTACCGCAAGCACGCGCCGGTAGAGACCGTCGAGCAGCGTCGGGAGAGCCTCGATCGGATCGCGTTTGCCATGCTGCGGGTGGGCGCCGTCCTGGAAGACGCCCTGGAGGAGACTCAAACCGTAGGAATCGACATCCACCTGTTTGACCGGACTCCTTCGACGGCGGGGGCCCTGCTCTATGCGCGGCCCTCGCCGACCCGCTGGACCCCGTTCGATCCGGCAGCCGACCCTCGCCGCCGGACTGCCGAAGGTCTCGCCTACGAGCCCGATTTCTACATGGCCGGCCGCGTCTGGTCGGTCTACTGCACGCCCACCGACGTGTACCTGGCCGAGAAAGAAAGCTGGATGCCCCTGGTCACGCTCGTGGCCGGTGCGGCGATCACGGGGCTCGTCCTATTGTATGTGAGCGTCCTGATGGGGCGCACGGCCCGGATCGAGCGGGTGGTCGTCCAGCGGACCCTCGAGCTTCAGAGGGCCAACGAAAACCTGGCCCTGGAAATCGCGGATCGCCAGCGGGCCGAAACGGTGCTCAAGGATTCCGAGGCCCTCTACGAGTCCTTGGTTGAGAACCTGCCCGTACACGTCCTGCGCAAGGACTTGCAGGGGCGGTTCACCTTCGCCAACAAGTCGTTTTGCCGATTGCTCGGCCGGTCGATCGAAAAGATCCGCAACAAGACCGACTACGATTTCTTTCCTGCGGAGCTGGCGGAGAAATACCGCCACGACGACGCCTGGGTCGCCGAAACCGGGGAGATCTTCGAGGACGTCGAGCGCAACGAACAGGGCGGCCAGGTCCTTTACGTCCAGGTGATGAAGTCGCCGGTGCGCGACGCCGCCGGCAAGGTCGTGGGAACGCAGGCCGTGTTCTGGGACGTGACCGCGCGGAAGTGGGCCGAAGACCACCTCGAACAGGCCAAGGAGGCCGCCGAGGCGGCCAGCCGCGCCAAGAGCAGCTTCCTGGCCAATATGAGCCACGAAATCCGCACCCCGCTCAATGCCGTCCTCGGGATGACGGAGCTGGTCCTCGATACCCCCCTCTCCTCCGAACAGCGGGAATACCTCACGGTCATTCGCGACTCGGGCGAGGCCCTCTTCTCTCTGGTCAGCGACGTCCTCGATTTCTCGAAGATCGAGGCCGGAAAACTCGACTTGGATCGCAGCCCGTTCGACCTGCCCGAGAGCCTGGGCGACACCCTCAAGTCCCTGGCCCCGCGGGCGCATCACAAGGGTCTGGAGCTGGCATGCTCGATCGGGCCCGGCGTCCCGGAGCTGGTGATCGGCGATGCGGCCCGGCTCCGCCAGGTGGTGGTGAACCTCGTGGGAAACGCACTGAAGTTCACCGACCGCGGCGAGGTCGTGGTGGACGTGGAATGCCAATCCCGGACGGAGGAGGAGGCGGTGTTGCACTTCTCCGTAGCGGATACGGGGATCGGCATTCCTAAGGAGAAGCAAGAGGCGGTTTTCGGGGCGTTCGTGCAGGGCGACAGCACGATGACGCGCAAGTTCGGCGGCTCGGGCCTGGGGCTGGCGATCTCCTCCCGCCTGGTGGAGCTCACCGGCGGCCGGATCTGGGTGGAGAGCGAAGTCGGCCGCGGCAGCACCTTCCATTTCACCGTGCGGCTCGGGCTGCCCCGCCCGGAGTCGGCAGCTCCTCCGGCGGCGCCGCCGGCCGGAATCTGCGGCACCCGCGTGCTGGTGGTCGACGACAATGCCACCAGCCGCCGGATCGTGGAGCAGGTTCTCCACAACTGGGGGATGGAGCCGGCCACGGCGGCCAGCGCCGCCCAAGCCCTGGAGCAGGTGCGCCAGGCACAGCATTCCGGCCAGCCCTATCGACTGCTGATTGCCGACGCCGCCATGCCGCAGATGGACGGTTTCGCGTTCTGCCAGCGGGTGCGGCGGGAAATCGACCCCGATGCGGCGGTCGTCATGATGCTCGCCTCCGGGGATCGCCCGGGAGACATCTCCCGCTGCGAGCAGCTCCGTGTGGCGGCGTACGTGCTCAAACCCGTCAAGCAGTCCGAGTTGTTCGACGCCGTGATGGTGGCCCTCGGGATCCGCGCGCCGGAAGAAGAGGCCGGCGAGGCGGCGGCCGCGGCGGGGGCTCGACCCTCGGGCCCCTTGCGAATCCTCCTGGTCGAAGACAGCCTGGTCAATCAGAAGCTGGTCAAGGCCCTGTTGGAGCGCCAGGGCCACCTCGTGCTGGTCGCCAACGACGGCCAGGAGGCCCTTGCCGGCTTCCAGGCCCAACCGTTCGACCTGGTCCTGATGGACATCCAGATGCCCCACATGGACGGGCTGGAGGCGACCGCGGCCATCCGCCAACTGGAGCAACGCCGCGGGACCCACGTTCCCATCGTCGCCATGACCGCCCACGCGTTGCTGGGGGACCGCGAGCGGTGCCTGGCAGCGGGCATGGACGAGTACCTTGCGAAGCCGATCCGTGCCCGGCGGCTGTTCGAGACGATCGCCGCGATGGTCCCCGGCACGGCGACACCTTCGCCGGAGGCCCCGCCGCCATCGCCTCCGCCGGCCGGCGGGGAGGGGATTGTGGACTGGACGACCGCGCTCCGCTCGGTGCAGGGCGACCAGGACCTCTTGCGGAGCCTCGTCGCGACTTTCCTGGAGGAATCGCCGCGGCTGATGTCGTCGCTCCGCAAGGCCGTTGCGGAGGCCGCTGCCCAAGGCATGCTCCAGTCGGCCCACACGCTGAAGGGATCGCTCCAATACCTGGGCGCCGAGCGGGCTTTCCGCCTCGCCTTCCGGCTGGAGATGATGGCCCGCGAAGGCAAGCTGCAGGAGGCCGAAGAAACGCTCGCTGCCCTGGAAGTGGAGATGGCCAGGGTCACGACGGTTCTGCTAGACTATTTGGGCCGCCAGCGCACGGAGGCACCTCCCTAAGTGACGTTGCGTGATTCGGGGAGAATGCCCGCCGCCCGGGCAAGGGGAAGAGCCCGATGCCGACCATCCTTGTCGTCGACGATTCCCCGGTCGATCGCCGCCTCGCCGGCGGCCTCCTGCCAAAAGACACCGGCTGGGAGATCCTCTACGCGGCCGACGGCGCCGAAGCGATGGCCGTGCTGGACCAATCGCCCGCAGACGTCGTGGTGACCGGTCTGGTCATGCCGAAGATGGACGGCTTCCAATTGGTGGCGGCCGTGCGGAGCAAGTACCCCCGGGTGCCGGTCATCCTGATGACTTCGCTGGGCAGCGAAGAGATCGCCGTTCAGGCATTAAGGCTGGGGGCGGCCAGCTACGTCCCGAAGCGGCTGTTGGCGGAACGACTGCGAGAGACGGTGCAGCAGGTCCTGGCGGTTTCTTCCCGCCAGCGGCGTCACCGGGAGTTGCTCAGGTGCATGACCAGGAACCACTGCTCCTTCGTGTTGGGAAACGACTGCTCGCTCTTGGACCCGCTGGTCCTCTACTTGCAGGAGATCGCCTGCCAATTGGGCGTGTGCGACGAATCGGACGGCACGCGGATCGGCGTGGCCCTGGAGGAGGCTCTGGTCAACGCCCTCTATCACGGCAATCTCGGGATCGGCTCCGAGCTGCAGGGAGAGCACGCGGCCTACTGCGAACTGATCTCCCGGCGATGCCGCGAGCCGCCGTACGCGGATCGCCGCATTTGCGTCGATGCCACTTTGACCCGCCAAGACGCGGTCTTCGTGATCCGCGACGAAGGGGCCGGCTTCGATCCCTCCAAGCTCCCCGACCCCAACGACCCCGCCAACCTGGAGCGGACGTGCGGCCGCGGCATCCTGCTCATGCGGGCCTTCATGGACGAGGTGATCTTCAACGACGCCGGAAACGCGGTCACGCTCGTCAAGCGCTGCAAGGGGCGAGGGGCAAGGGGCAAGGGGCAAGGGACGAGAGGTGAGCGACGAGGCGTGAGCGACGAGGGCACACGCCCGTGAACCGACGATGTTACTGGGCCTCGGCCAGGGCCTTCGCGCGGTCTTCGTCGGAGACCTTGGCCACGTAGAGGAACATCGGGGTGTTGGGATCGAACTCCTCCTCGCCGGGAAAGCCCGTTCCGCCTGCGGTGCCCCTTGTGGACAATCCGTCCTGGAGGTACAATATCGAAAATCAATATCGAGGTGCGACACGATGGCTCGCGACTTGCTTCGCCATTTCTTCGGGGGCTTCGTGCGGATGCACGTCCTGTACCATGCCGCCAAGGAGCCCATTTGGGGGGCCGAGATCATGGAGGAGCTCCAGCGGCACGGCTACAAGCTTAGTCCCGGCACGCTCTATCCGATCTTGCACCAGTTGCAGGCGATGGGGTTTCTCAGCGTCAAGACCAGCGTCGTCGCCGGGAAGCGGAGGAAGAACTATCGAATCACCGGGGCTGGGCGAAGGCTCCTGAACGAGGCTCAACGGAGGCTTCGTGAGCTGGTTTTGGAGCTGCTGGAGGACCGGGACCGCATGCGAGATGCCAAGCCTTGAAACCGCTTTCGGCAAGCGACCTTTTCCAGGAGACGTTCCATGACAGAACACGACATCGCCAAGGCCGTTGCCAAGGCCCTTGAGGTCTGGACCCTGCAAAACCTGCTGAACATCTCGATCGTGCTCGGCATCCTCGCCTGTGGACTCGCTCTCGTCCAGGGCTACTACAAGTCGCTCGAGACGCACCTCTCCCTGCGGGTGTCCATTGAGCTTTGGCGGATGACCACCGTCCTATTGGTGGACGTTCTTCTGGTGGTGGTGGTCCTCGTCGGATACCTCGTGCTCAACCCCGACATCATGGCCGACATCAAGATGGCGGTCCCGTTCTACCCGATCGCGTCGATCCTATTCAGCATGGCCCTCGTCCTTCGATTGTTTCATGGGGGACACGGCCCCGCCTCGAAGAGCTTCCTCCGGGCGATCTGCCTGATGTTCGCGGCGAACATCATCAACGTCGTCGGCTTTACGTTCGTCGCCGAGGCCCCGAGCGGGGATTATCTGAAAACGCATCCGAGTCCATTCTGGGTCTACCTCAAGGAGCACTTGCGCTCCAACGCCGATCCTTCCGGGCTGGAACTCACGCAGATTACGTTCTACGTCTGCTTCCCGGTTCTCATGGCCGTCTTCGTCTGGGGGTTCGTCTCGGCGTTGCGACAACTCAGGAATGCGAGAGGTGAATAGTCCATGGAGTGGGAGTGGAAGCTCATTCGGCGGGAGTGTACCGGCTGCGGCATCTGTGCGGACGTCTGCCGGTACGACGCCATCAAGATGACGCGCCAGACGGCCTATCCCGAACCAGGGCCGTGCCAGTGTGTGGGGTGCATGGCCTGTGTGGAGCAGTGCCCGTTCGATGCCGTTGAGGTCCGGGAGCTTTGCCCGGCCGTCAAATCGTAAGAGGGCAGCCGGAGGCTTCGAACCGCTCATCGAACCCTACCCCAACAGGCTCCTTATCCGCCCGACAGTTGCTTGACGAACCAGTCGGCCATGACGGTCACTTCTTCGTTGAGCGTCGGCCAGGGATGGGCGCCGCCCGGCTTGACGATGAGTTCCGCCGAAACGCCCTTGGCTTTGAGGGCCTCGACCATCCGTTGCGACTGCTGCAGAGGAACCAGCGGATCGGCGTCGCCGTGGATGGTCAGGTACGGAGGAGCGCCGGCCTTCACCAGTCGTGCGGGCGAGATCGCCGTCAGGGCCGCGGCGATCTCCTCCGCGCTTTTCCCCGCTGCTTGCCCGGGCGGGAACGCCAGCGCGAGGGTCAGCTTGCCCATGCGGCCTTCGGGCGACTGATCGAGCCGCTTGCCGCCGTAGTCGAGGAAATCGGTGGGCGGGAAGAAGACCGCAACGGCCTTCACGCGCGTCGTGGCGTCGGCGGTCACCGCCGCCAGCGACGCCAGATGTCCGCCGGCCGACGCCCCCATCAGGCCGAGTTGACCCGGGTCGATCCCGTACTGCCCGGAATGCCCTTTCACCCAGCGAATGCCGGCATTCACGTTGCGGAGCATTTCCGCTGCACTGAACTTCGTGATGGAGCCGGGGCGGACCGCGAAGACGGTGAAGCCCTTTCCGCACATGATTCGGAATACCTGCGCTTTCTCGTGGTCGCGGATCTTGCCGCGATCGGAGTGCCATGCCCCGCTCGCCACGTCGACGATCCCACGCCCGTTCTTCTGCCCGGTGGGAACGAATACGTCGAGCAGCAGTCCCACGCCGTGCTCGTCCGCGTAGACGACGTTCTGGTGCTGCGCATACGGCTCCTCAGCCGAGACGACGGTGCATAGCCGCACCAACAAGAGAACCGATGCCAGTCGAGCAATCGTGCGGTGCATCATGTCGAGCATCCTTCGTCCTTCATCGGAGACGCGTAACATCGCAGGAGCACTTTCCCGCGCCGGAGCGTGGGAACGAGGTTCTCGCACGGCCGCCCTCGGCCCTGTTCCCGCTACACCTTGACTGCCTTGCGTCTTACGAGCGACTGGGTCTCTCGTTGGCAGAGAAGCAAGGCGTCGCGGGCCAGCTCGCCGTCCAGGAGCGAGGAGGGCTTGTTGTTGCGGACGCAGCGGGTCACCTCCCCGAGTTCGGCGGCGAAGGCATCGACGGGGTCCCCGGAGCCGAGCTTGGGCCGCAACACCCGGCCATCGTTGGTGAGCACCGTGACCGGCACGCCGGCAGCGCCTTGGTTCACGATCCCGGCGAGATCGAAAAGGAGCGTCGCCCGTTGGAGGTAAATCTCGTATCCGTGCGTGAAGGGCCGCCCCTGTTGCCCGATCACGCCGCTGGTGGCGGTGACCAGAAGCGACGGATCGTCGAACAGGAACTGGGTGTGGAACAGCTCGGCCACCTCGCCCCGCATCCGCCCGACGGTCTGCACGGCGCGGGGCATCCCGCACAAGAGGCGGATGAAATGCGCGTCGTGGATGTGCAGGTCGATCATCGGGCCGCCGGTCGTGGCCGGGTTGAAGAAGTCCGGGAGCCACAGCGGGTCCGAAATCACCCGCTTGAAACACCCGCCCAGGAACCGCCCGTACTTGAGCGTTGCGATCGTCTGGTATGCGAAACGGAACTCCGGGAAGAAGGGGAGCACGTGGCCGATCATAAGGAGCTTGCCCGCCTTGCGGGCGGTCTTGACCATCTGGTCGGCGTCGCCGGGATGCAAGGCGATCGGCTTCTCGCAGAAGACGTGCTTGCCGGCCCGCAGCGCGTCGATGGCCACCCGGGCGTGCCACCCGGGCGGCAGGCAAACGTCGATCACGTCGAGGTGCGGGTCGGCCAGCAGGTCTTCAAGCTTGCCGTAGCGGGCGATCCCCTCCAGGTTCATGATCTTCCCTTCGGGGCCGAAGTTGCCCTTGATCGAGCGCCAGTCCCCGGCCAGCCGTGCCGGGTCCTGCTCGCAGATGGCGCGGACCCGGGCCTTGCCTAGCTTCTGGTAGGCGAGGTAATGAATCATCCCCATGAACCCGATCCCGGCGATTCCGACGTTGACCATGGCTAGTGCTCCTATACTGTCTACTTTTGACCACCACCCAGGATTCCAACGAACCTCCCGTACGCTTCCTCCCAAGCCGCTGTGTTCTGAGGCAGGTACTCCTGGACGGCGAAGCTGTTGCGGATGACCTCGCGGGCCTGGGCGATCGTGGCCACGTCGCCCGCGGCCACGGCCTGCATCATGATGTTGCCCACCGCGGTCGCCTCGATGGGGCCGGCCACCACGCGGCGGCCGCAGGCATCGGCCGCCGCCTGGCAGAGTTGTCGGTTCTGGGTGC
>CAYGZA010000227.1:0-11310 GCA_964354135.1 uncultured Planctomycetaceae bacterium | reverse complement strand
CAATTGCCGCTGGAGGTTGTCGCGGATGGCGTCGCGGAGCTCCGCCTCGGACCCGAACTCGCCGATGGAGTGCAGGAACTCGGGCGTCAGCTCCGGCAGATCCAGCCGCTTGACCTCCTTGATCTCAAAGGTGGCGGTGACCGTCTTGCCGCGGAGAAGCTCGTTCGGCGCATCCTCGGACAACCGGGCCTCGGTCACCCGGGTCTCGCCCGCGCGGACCCCCTTCATCAATTCGTCGAAGTCCTCGATCTTGCCGTCGCGGAAGCTGAGCACGTGGCGGATGCGGATCAACTCCTCCTCGGCGCTGGAGAGGACGTTGCCCTCGTGCGTGAAGATGAGGCTCGTGCTGACGTAATCGCCCGGCTCCGCCGGCCCGTGGTAGGGCACGAGCCGGCCGTGGCGGGAAAGCAGGTTCTTGAGCGACGCCTCGACGTCGTCGTCGGCGAACTGTCGGACGGGCCGCTCGATCGTCAGGCCCCGCCACTCGGGCACGTCGAACTCCGGCCGGACCTCGATGTCGAACTCGAACGTCATCGGCCCCTCGTCCGGAAGCTCGACCGCTTCCAGATTGAAATCCGGCTCGCTGATCGCCGACAGATCGTGCTCCTCGGTGATCTGGCCGACGCTCCGCATCAGCAGGCTGCTCTTGACCCGGTCGGCCACGTCCTTGCGGAATCGCTTTTCGACCAGTCTCCGCGGCGCGTGCCCCGGCCGGAAGCCGGGAACCTGCGCCGTGCCCATCAGATCGGTGAACTCCTTGTTGAAGCAGCGATCGATGTCCTCGCGGGCGACCTTCGCCACGACGTGCCGCTGGCAGGCCCCGCGGGGCTGGACGTCGACTTCCAGCGACAGCTTCGGTTCGGCTTCTTCCTCGGACGTTGCTTCCGGCGAGCCCGCGCCGGTGCCGCCCTCAGCCTCCATCTCCCCCTCCTCCGAAGGGGCCTCGGGCAGGGCGAGCATTTCGTCATCTTCCACGTGAGATTCTGGTGGGTCGCTGGGAGCCATGCTTACGTGCCGGTAACTGAGGTCCGCGAAAAACGCAAAGAGCGGGTGATGGGACTCGGACCCACGACAGCCACCTTGGCAAGGTGGTGCTCTACCAACTGAGCTACACCCGCGTTGGCCTGGCGAACGGAGGCGGTTATCCCCCCAAATTCATGGGTTCCGGGGTACGCCGAAGTCCCGGAATTATAGGTTCCACCATGCCACTTGCAAGGGCAATTGGCTGTTGCGGCCGAAAAACCCTGCGGGTAGGATGGATAGTAGCAACCCTCCTCGATCCCGCCGCTATGGCTGCCCGCCGTCAAGCTCTGTAACGCCGCCGGAGCCCGCCGCCTCCATGGACGTCAGACTCATCGTTGTTGGGGGTAAGACCAGGAAGACGCGGGTCTCCTTAAAGCTCCCGGCAACCATCGGGCGAAGCCACGACGCGGACCTGACGATCGCCCACCCGATGATTAGCAGGAAGCACTGCGAGATCTTCGAGAGCGAGGGGCTGCTCAGGATTCGAGACCTCGGCTCCTTGAACGGGACGGTGGTCGGCGACAAGGCGGTCGGCGAGGCTGCGCTGCGCCCCAACGACGAGTTCACGGTCGGGCCGCTGACGTTCCGCGTGGACTACGAGTACGCGGGGGATCCCACTGCGGTGGTCTCGTCGCCCCCTCCCAGTGACATGCCCGTCGATACTACGGTGGACGATTTGCCGGAAGCGCCGGTCGTCGAACCCGAGCTTTTCCAATCCGATGATCGAGAGCCTGGCGAGATTAAGGAGCCTGGGCAATCACCGGCGGGTAATAGGCAAGAAGCGGCGGTTGGGCCGCGGGAGGGGGATGAGGAATTGGCGCCCGTTGAACCGGCGTCGTTTGAGAACACGGGGGGGTCGGCGGAGGAGTGTACGCCGCCGCAGCCAGTTGCTGGTCCCCTTGGCTTTGCCCCTCCCGACGGCCAACTCCCCGACTTCGGTGCCTGGATGAAAGCCGCGGGCCCCGCGGCAGGCGAGGGACCTTCTGCACAACCGTCGTCGCCAAGGGCCGTCCGCAGACGGATGCCGGAGACCGACGTTGCACCGCCCCTGTGCTCCACGCCTCCGGATCCCCTGACGCCGGCGGGCGCCGACGACGACTACGTGGAGCTCGATTTCGCCGAGGTCCCTGACTCTAGCGAGCTGCCTTCTGCCTCCGGCGCGGTAGGGCCCCCTCGGCTCGCTCCCGCGGCGGGCCAGTCCGACGCGGAGAGTCTCTCGCGGGGGCGGTCGCCCCCGGTGGCGCCCGGCACGCCGGCTGGCCCCGGTGTCTTGGCCGAGCCGCTCAAGAAGAAGGGATGGTGGCCGTTCGGCAAGCGGAAGTCCCCACCGCCAGCAAGCGACCGGGCTTCCCACAGCGGGCCGGAACCGGATTTCGCGGAGAAGACTGCCGGAGCCCGACCGAGCCGCAGCGCTAAGAAACCGCCGACCCCGGGAGGAGCCCCGCCGCCGGTCCCACCGCCCAAGGGTTCGGACTCGGAACTCGACGACTTCCTCAACAGCATCCAGTAGGACAGGCATCTTGCCCGTCTGCCAGTAGCACGGGCATCTTGCCCGTCGCGCAGACTCGCGCAGACTTCCGAAGTCTTTGAGACTTCGGAAGTCTATTCGGCGGGAAGCCTGTGCTACACGTTCGGCTCAGAGCGAGCTGAGCTTGGAGAAGTTCAGCGAGGCGGACAGGGGAAACACCCCATAGATGCCGCGGGTGAAGACGAGGTCGATGAGCTCGTCGGCCACGAGGATCGGCTGCTTCGGCACGAGCACGACGTCGGAGTCGGAAAGCCAAATCTCTCCGGGCGGGCAAGGCTGCTTGGCGTAGAGCGCGCGGTGCAGATTGAGCATCGTGGCCATGAGCCGCCAGTCGTCGCCGCGGCGGAAAACGACGACCTGACGCAAGTTGGCCCCGACGTTCCAGCTTCCCGCCATGCTGAGGGCCTGGATGACGGTGGTCGGACCGGTAAGCTCGAAGCGGCCCGGGTTGCGGACCTCGCCCAGCACGTAGACGTACCGCGGGGCCCGCTGGACCAGGACCGGGATCACTTCGATCCCCTCGACCTCCTCGCGATACCGCTCGTTGAGCTCCTTCTGAAGCTCGCTGAGCGTGAGTCCCTGCGCCTGCGCCGGGCCGATCGCCGGGAGCGAAATGGTCCCCTCCGGCGTCACTTTCACCAGTTGGCTCTGCCCGCCGACCCCCTGCCGGCGGTCGACCGTCGCGCGGAGGTCCTCCAGCTTGGTGTTCACCTTGAGCGGCGTGACGGTCATCGCCGGGACCTTGTAGTACTTCAGGTACAGCCGCTCCAATTCATCGCGGAGCTGCGAGACGGTCCTGCCCGTGGCGCGGACTTGCCCCAACAGGCGCAGCGTAATCGTGCCGTCGGGCTGGATGATCAGCTCGCGGCTCAGGGCTTGATCCGTGAACGACTCCACCCGGATCTCGTCGCCGACGTTCAGCTTGTACGGCTGGGCCGTCTCTTCGCGAGTGACGCGGTAGACCATGTCCAACTGGTCGTCCACGCGGAGGCGGTACTCCGGCACGTGCGCGGCCCGCGCATGGCCGACGTATTCTCCTTGGGCATAAGCCTGCCAGAACGACGCTCGGGCCCCTTCCCAACCGTCCCGCCAGCATCGGTTGCACTTCGAGCAGTCCACGGCACACACCGGGCATGGGGCGGCGGGGCCGAGCGCCTGGCAGAGCAGGATCTTCTCCCGGTCGGGCGACACGAACCAGCCGGTGGCGCGCGGATTGCGGACTCCTTGGGGAGCGGGCGGCCGCTCACTGGGGGACGGGGCGAACGCGGCGGGGTCGACCCACCGGACCATCTGGGCGGCGGGAGCCGGCCGGCCCCTGCGGGCCGTTTCCGCCTGGACGGCGGCCGTCCAATGCCGGTAGGCTTGTTGGGCCAGGTCGGGACGGCCCAGTTGCCGGTAGACCACCGACAGGTTGTGCCACCCGACCGACTGCGGCTGGATCGACACGCTGTGCTCCAGCGCCGTCCGGGCATCTTCGTGGCGTCCGGCCCGGGCCAGCAAGACCCCGAGATCGTTGGAGGCCAGGAAATTCCGCGGGCAGGTCAACAGGGCCGCCTGGTAGAAGGCCATCGCCTTGGGCTGTGCCGCGCGGACCGTTTGGGCTTGCTGCCCGGCCAGGGCGGCATGGAGCTTGCCCAGTCCGTGGAGGGCCATCGAGCCGGCGAATTCTTCACCGGCCCCCGCGGCCAGTTGCTCCTGCGCAAACGTGAAGTAGGACTGCAAGGCCACCTGCGGCGTCAGGCGGCTGCACTCCACCCTCTTCAGGATCGGCGTGCGATGCGCCGCGATGATGGCCGCCAGGTCGAGATCGGCCTCCAGCCGGGAACCGCCGGCCAGAAAACCCTCGGCTTCGCGGAGGGCCGTCATCGCCGAGGCCAGCGCGGCGCTGCGCTGGGCGGTCTGCCGGTCCGTATCGAGGGCCTGGGCCACGAGCCGCAGTGCCGCGACGAATTCCGCCCGGGCGGAGCACCAGGCCCCGCGCCCGGCCAGCTCGAATCCCCAACGGGTGTGCCGGTCCGCTTCCCGGGCCGCCAGTTCGAGGGCCTGAAAGCGGACGGCGCGGGCGCCGGGCGCTTGAGGGAGGGCCTCCGGCGGCGCGTCTTCCGCGTTGGGAGCGGTCGTTTCGGATTCCGCTCCATCCTCGATGACGACGTGGATCGGCGTGCGGTAAGCGCCGTTTCCCACAGCCGCGGAAGGAGGCATCACCGAGATTGCCGTACCGCGGGCTGTGTCCGGCGCCGAAGGGGTCGGAGTCTTCTCCGTCTTCTCCGGCCGATTGGACGGGGTCTCCGCCCGAAGCGTCCGTCGCGGTTCGGGCGTCAGGGGCGGCGGGTCTCCCGCTGCGGACGAGGAGCCCCGGGCCGGCCAGAGCGTGCCGGCGAGGATGGCCAGCAGCAGAGGCGCCGCCAGCCAAGGCGGGATGCGTCGCAACAAGCGATCCTTCATGCTTTCCTTGCCCAATCCGTTTGAGGCTGCAGTTGCCGCGCCCTGCAATGCGAATCCGTCCTTGGGACGGATCGGCCGGTTTTTCCGGCGGCGCTAAAGAAAACTCGTGCGGCGCCGGCGGTGATAAGACCTGCCGGCAGAACAGCCGTCAAAGGCCGTTCCCACCGCACGGCGCAACCGATAGCCGCCGCACAGGCCACACCCCTTGTAGTCCCTCCCCAGGCAACAAACCCGCTACCGGCGTTGCCTCCCGGAGCCGGCTATTGGGTGCGTGCTTCCGGCCGCCGGTAGCGCCACTGGCTCCGCTCGACGGCGGGGAGAAGGGGTGAAGACGCCAGCCGGGCGATCTCCTCGCGCGTGTAGGGGAACAAATCGACGGGGATCGGGAACGAGCCCGGGAGCAACTGCGGAATACGGTCCCGAGCGTCTCGGTCGGAGCGGCTCAGCACCAGAAACACGTCGATGTCGCTCCCCGGGGCATAGTTCCCTTCGGCCATCGAGCCGAAGACGATCACTTCTTCCACCTCGGGGTGGTCCCGAAAGAGAGAAGCGGCATAGTCGTCCATGGCCCGCCGGACGGCCGCTTCATCCAGCGATTTTACGACGACAGAACTCAAGGATCGCCTCCGCGCCGGCAATCGCCTCATCCGCTTCTTTACGGGTGTAGAAGTCCACCGGGGCGCCGCGCTCGAAACCGTTGGGATAGCGAGTCGGAATGTAGTGCTTGTCGAGTTGCTTGGCAAGGTCCATCAGGGCCTCATCCGGCATGACTTCAGCGGGCAAGCTCGCCAAGAGCAGGCTCAGGGCGTGCCCCCATGCGTCCAAATGCAGCTTCTGGAAGAGTGCCTTGATGGCCTTTTCCGCGGCCTGATGGGCGGCGAATGCCGACCAATTGAAGTCCCCGTCTTTCCGGGCGTTCCTGGCATGACGCAGATCGGCATCGGCCTGCCTCAACCAGTCCTGCGAGCGTTCCGCCATAGACACCAATCCCTATGCTGTCTTTGCCGGCCGAGACACCGCGTTCTACCCGACCTCCGCGAGCCTAGGTTCAGCACGGTAAAGGCAGACTCCCCCGCGGGTATCCTAGGTCGCCTGAGTAACTCAGTCAAGCACGCGCGGCAAAGGAAGATGGCGGATGCGTCGGCCATTCGACGCAGTCAGCGCGGGGTGCCGCCCAATTCGTGGACGGCGTTGACTAAGGCAATCACGTTCTCCACGGGCGTGTGCGGCAGGACGCCGTGGCCGAGGTTGAAGATGTGCCCCGGGCGCCCGCCGGCCTGGTCGAGGACCTCGCCGGCCCGGCGGCGGATCTCGGCCGGCGTGCTCAAGAGCACGGCCGGGTCGAGGTTGCCCTGCACCGCCCTGTCGTAGCCCACGGTCCGCCAGGCGTCGTCCAGGCGGGTCCGCCAGTCGATGCCGACCACGTTCCCACCCGCCTCGCTCACCCAAGGGAGCAAGGCCGGGTTGCCCGCCGCAAAGTGGATCACCGGCACGCCGGGCCGGATCTGCCCGATGAGCCACCGCACGTGCGGCAGCACGCAGCGGCGGTAATCGTCCGGACCGAGGCAGCCCACCCAACTGTCGAACAGTTGCACGGCCTGGACCCCGGCATCGATCTGGGCGTTGAGATACCGGGCCACTGCCCGGGCCAGCCGCGACATCAGGGCATCCCATGCCCCGGGGTCCCGGTACATGAGCAACTTGACGCGCAGGTAGTGGCGGCTCGCCCCGCCTTCGATCGCATAGCTGGCCAGCGTGAACGGGGCCCCGGCAAAGCCGATCAGCGGGAGATGCTCCGCCAGGCCCGCCCGCGTCTTGCGAACCGCCTGGAGCACGAAGTCCAAGGGCTCCACGTTTTCCAGCTCCCGCAGGCGGTCCACGTCGTCGGCCTGCCGGATCGGGTTGTGGATCACCGGGCCTTCGCCGGCGGTGAACTCCAGATCGAGGCCCATCGGCTCGAGGATCGGCAAGAGGTCGGCAAACAGGATGGCCGCGTCCACCTTGAGCCGCTCGACCGCCACGAGCATCGCCTCGGCGCAGAGGTCCGGATTCTTGCACAGCTCCAGGAAGCCGGACTTCTGCCGGATCGCGCGGTACTCGGGCATGTAGCGGCCGGCCTGACGCATCAGCCAGATCGGCACCCGCTCGGCCGGCTCGCGGCGAGCGGCCTTCATGAAGGGACCTTGATCCCAGGCGGGTAGCGGCGCGGACAAAGGCGCAGACGAATCGGCCGACGTGGGTCGCTTTTCCATGGTCCTCCATTGTAGCACGCCATCCGCACCGGCGTGAGAAAGCTGATGGCTGACGGCTGATGGCTGACGGCTGACGGCTGACGGCTGCAAGCTGATAGCCCAAGAAACAGCAAGTCCACCCGAGATGCTTCCCGGGTGGACCTGCCAGTGGTCAACGACGATTCAGGCCCGGAGTCACTTCTGGACCAGGCTCCGGTTGGCCTGATAGATGCTGCGGGGCCGCATCAGCGAAGCCGAGGGGTCGGCTTTCGGGGCGACGGGCAGCGGGGCAGCCTCTTCGCCCGGTTTGGCCGGAGCCGCGGCAGGGGCGGGGGCCACAGGGGCGCCGCCACCGGTGCCCACGACGGCGCAGCAGCCCGGCTCGCCGCAACCGTCCTTCTTCTCGCACCGCTTGCAGGCGAAGATGTCATCCAGGACGCTCAGCACCAACCCGTGCCCGAGCTTCGGGCGGCAGTTGGGGCCGCACTCGTCCTTGTGGATGTTGATCACCCGCTGATGGCAGCGCGGCTTCTCGCAGCCGGCCTCGCACGCGGCCGGCTTGGCGCAGGCTGGCTCACACGCCTTGCAGGCGGGCCTGTCGCAGTGGGCCACCTTGCGGGCCTTGTGGCACGGCTTCTCGCAGGCGGGCTCGCATGCCTTCACCGGCTCGCACGCCTTGCAGGCCGGCTCGCACGCCTTCACCGGCGCGCACGGTTTGCACGCTGGCTCACAGGCCTTTACCGGCGCGCAGGCCTTAGCGGGCTCGCACGCCTTGCAGGCCGACTCGCAGCCGCAGCGGACTTTCCCGCACTTCCGGCAAGCGAACAGGTCCTTCAGGCCCGCAAACAAATCGCACCGCCGGGCGCACGGGTCGCAGGCGGCCTTGCAGGCGGGCTCAGGCGCACACGCCTTAGCACACGGCGCACAAGCCGGCGCTGCACACGCGGTGCAGGCGCCGCAGCCGCCGCAATTGAGGCCCCTCATGTGGCCTAAGAGGTCCATACCGAACCCCTGGCTGATGAGGGCTACGCTCACCAGGAGCGCTCCAAAAACCATTTTGCCTTTCATCGAGCAGACTCTCCTTTGCTATGAACTGGGGTAGTTCGCATCCCGATCGCACAACCGCAAACCGGAGGACCGCACGTGGCCGAAATGCGATGGATTTCTCCTTCCGTGGGCGGGTTCTCCCATGGGATAGAACCGACTTGGGAACGGCTCGCGGTTGCGTGCGGGGAAGGTGGGTCGGCTCCCGCAGTTCACGTGGTGTTGTTTGCCAGGGCCGTCGAGCCATTCCTTGGCTCGAAACCAACCGTTCGGTGACCTGGCACGCCCTCGACGTGCCACCTCAGCACGCGGTTCGATTGAAGGGCCAGTCTTCCGTATCGGCTGGCCCGCAACGGCCCTTGAATACGTGGAAGTGGTTTTCGGCAAAAGGTTTACTGCTCGCGTCGCGCAAGTTTTTCCGGCCGCGGAAAGGGGCGAAGATGTAGCGGTTATAGGGCCGGCCCAACGGCCGTTTCGCGGCCGGAATCTCTGGGCGACCGTCAAACTCGCCGCGGTTCCCCACATCGTCCGACCCTGCCCGAGTGCCCCATCCCGTCCGTCGTCTCAGCCGGCCTGCGCGCGATGGCCTCGGGTGCGGGGGACTGGTAGAATCTCCCTTTGGGCATGTCCAGACGGCCGAAGAGCTGCTGAGGCGCTCCTCAAGCCGGGACCGAAAGCGCAATGTCCGCCCCATGGGTCGCCAATCGCCATGAATCCGACGCCGAAGCGTTATACCCTCGTCGATTTCGATGAACTGCCCGGGGCGACTTGCCCCTGCGGGACGGCCCGCCGGGCGTTTCTCGACGCGGCCGATTTCCCGGCCACTATCCACCGCACGGAAATCGTCGCCGACGCCAGGCCGCACTACCACCGCCGGCTCACCGAGGCCTACTACGTCCTCCAGTGCGGGCCCGACGCCAAGATGCAACTGGACGGCGACTTGATTTCCATCCGGCCGGGGATCTGCATTCTCATCCCGCCGGGTGTTGTCCACCGGGCCGTGGGGCGGATGACCGTGCTGATTGTCGTCTTCCCCAAGTTCGATCCGACGGACGAAGTCCTCATCGACGCGTGACTCTTGGGGATCGTCTTTTCACCGCAGAGGCGCTGAGACGCAGAGATCCGAACTCATGACGTGTGCACTCCGTTTCCAGGGCAGCGTGATCGCATTCTTCGTCGTCTTGTTCCTGCCGTGGACGCCCGCCCGTGGCGACCAGAATGGGGCGGCAGGCATCGCCTCGTCGGCCGACTGGCCGCAGTGGGGCGGCTCTCCTCAGCGAAACAACGTCTCTCCCGCCAGGAATCTCCCGGTGGAGTGGAACGTGGGCGAGATCGACCGCAAGACCGGCAAGTGGTCCGGCCAAGGCGCCAAGAACGTCCGCTGGGTCGCCAAGCTCGGCGGCGAAACGTACGGCAGCCCGGTGGTCGCCGGCAACAAGGTCTTCTGTGCCACGAACAACGAGACCGGCTACCTGGCCCGATATCCCGCCTCGGTCGATCTCGGCTGCCTCTTGTGCTTCGACCGCAGCGACGGCCGCTTCCTCTGGCAGCACTCGATCGAGAAGCTCCGCAGCCGCGACGTCGATTACCCGAAAGTGGGCCTCTGCACCTGCCCGCTGGTCGAAGGGGATCGGCTCTGGGTCGTGACCAACCGCGGCGAGGTCGTCTGCCTGGACACCGAGGGCTTTGGGGACGGCGAGAACGACGGGCCCTTCCGCGAGGAGCGTGCTCGCGCGGCGGGTGAGTCCGACGTGATCTGGTCGTTCGACATGATGGGCCGGCTGGGCACCGTGCAGCGGTACATGGCCAACTGCTCGGTGACGGCCGCGGGCGACGTGCTCTTGGTCTGCACCTCCAACGGCCGAGAGCCCGGCGGCAGGTTGCCCGCCCCGCAGGCCCCCAGCTTCCTTGCCCTGGACAAGGGCACCGGGAAGCTCCTCTGGGCCGACAACTCGCCGGGGGAGAACATCCTGGACGGGCAGTGGTCGTCGCCCGTGTTTGGCGTGCTCGGTGGCGTGCCGCAGGCGATCTTCGGCGGCGGCGACGGCTGGCTCTATAGCTTTTCCCCGACGCCCACCGGCGACGGCAAGCCCAAGCTCCTCTGGAAATTCGACTGCAATCCCAAGGAGTCGGTCTGGGAAGGTCATGGCTCGGGCGGCCGGAATATCATCGTCTCCACGCCGGTGATCTCGGGCGGCCTGGTCTACATCGCCACCGGGCAGGACCCGGAGGCCGGGGAGGGGCAAGGGGATTTGTGGTGCATTGACCCCAATCGACGCGGCGACGCCAGCGCGGAGCTCGTCCTGGACCGCGACGGCAAGCCGGTCCCGCACCAGCGCCTCACCGCCGTCGACAAGGACGCCGGCCAGAAGGTGGTCCCCAATCCCAATTCGGCCGCGATCTGGCACTACGGCGGCCGAGAACCCGGCGGGGCGGACAAGAAGTTCGAGAACCTCATGCACCGCTCCCTGGGAATGCCGGCCGTCAAGGACGGGCTCTTGGTGATCGGCGACTTCTCCGGGCTGGTCCACTGCCTGGAGGCGAAGACCGGCCGCGTGCTCTGGACCCACGATGCGATGTCGGCGATCTGGGGCACGCCGCTGGTGGCCGACGGCAAGGTTTACCTCGGCACGCAAGACGGCGACGTGTTGGTCTTCGAGTTCGGGCCCAAGTTGAAGCTTTTGGCCAAGAACCCCCTGGGCAATGCCGCTTACGGCACCGCGGTGGCCGCGGGCGACGTGCTCTATGTCGCGACGGCAACGCACCTTTTCGCCATCGGCGCGGGGAGAAAGTAGACCGGCTGCAAGGAGAGTGAAACACGGACTCCCTTCCCCTGCCAGCGGGGGATGGGCAGGTTGTCCCCCGGGCAAGAACCGGCCAGCCCCGGCGAAATAGTCCCCAGGGGCCGCCCCTGGGGCACGGCCGCCCCCGGCTGTGCCGCGGGCCGGGTTGTGCAGACTTCCGAAGTCTTGGAGACTTCGGAAGTCTAAATGACGTTGCGTGATTCCGGGAGGGCGAGGCTCCTGCCGAGCCACGCTT
>CAYGZA010000226.1:0-11358 GCA_964354135.1 uncultured Planctomycetaceae bacterium | reverse complement strand
CGACGGCGTCTCCTACACGCCCGAGGCGGAAGCCAAGGCGAAGCGGTTCGAGGCCGATCCCAAGTTCCGGGACTTTGCCACCATGATGGTCAAGACCCACTTGAGCCTCAGCCACGATCCGACGCGGAAGGGCGTCCCGAAGGGATGGACCCTCCCGATCCGCGACTTCTTGATCTACGGCGGGGCCAAGTTCATCTGCCCGGTAGCGGGGAACATCTCCCTGATGCCGGGAACGGGCTCCGACCCGGCCTACCGCCGGATCGACGTGGACGTGAACACAGGGAAGGTCAAGGGAGTGTTCTGAACGGCGTTGCGTCTTCCGGGAGGGCGAGGCGCCATAGACGGCGGCAACGCGCACAACCGATTCCCAAGAGGATCGCAACCAAGGAGCTCCTATGCCGGCACAGATCATCAGTGGAAAAGACGTGGCTGCGGGAATCCGCGCCGAGCTGAGCAAAGAAGTCACCGAGCTCAGGCAGGTGCATGGCGTCGTGCCCGGCCTGGCCACGGTGCTGGTGGGCGAGAACCCGGCCTCGGTCTCCTATGTGACCGCCAAGGGGAAGGCCTGCGAGGAGCTGGGCATGAAGTCGTTCCAGTTCAGCCTGCCGGCCGATACCAGCGAGGAAGCCCTGCTGAAGCTGGTGGACGACCTGAACCGGAACGACGAGGTCCACGGCATTCTGGTCCAGCTCCCCCTGCCGAAGCACATCGACGAGAGCAAGGTGCTCTTCGCGATCGATCCGGACAAGGACGTCGACGGCTTCCACCCGGTGAACGTCGGCCGGCTCGTGATCGGCGAAGAGCGGTTCCCGCCCTGCACTCCGGCCGGGATTCAGGAGCTGATCATCCGCTCCGGAACGCCGACCGACGGGGCCGAGCTGGTCGTCGTGGGCCGCAGCAACATCGTCGGCAAGCCGATCGCCATCATGATGCTCCAAAAGAAGGCCGGCGCCAACGCCACCGTCACCGTCTGCCACACGCGGACGCGCGACATGGCGGCGCATACCCGCAAGGCCGACATCCTCGTCGTTGCGGCCGGCAAACCCAAAGCCATCACGGCCGACATGGTCAAGCCCGGGGCCACGGTGATCGACGTGGGTGTGAACCGCATCGGGTTTTCCGAGTCGGGCAAGGCGAAGCTCGTGGGCGACGTGGATTTCGACGGCGTCAAAGAGGTCGCCGGCAAGATCACGCCCGTCCCCGGCGGCGTCGGCCCGATGACCATCACGATGCTGTTGAAGAATACCGTGCGGGCGGCTAAGCTCAGGCTATGAGTCCTGCTTCTTGTGTCGTCGTGATTGACGGAGGAGATCCCGTAGCAGTAGAATGAATGCGATAAAGAGGTTGTCGGTGCGGTTTCTCATGAGGGCATCGATGGGATGAACAGGGTAGTCGTCGACGAAGCCGTGCGCTCGAAACTGCGCAATCTGGACGAGGTGGAGCTGTGCGACGAATCCGGCCGGAAGGTGGGGCACTTCCTTTCGGAGGAGTTGTACCGTCGCCTGCTCTATGATTGGGCAAATGCCCAGATCACGGATGAGGAATTGGAGCGGCGCCGGCGACAACCAGGAGGCCGGACTCTTGCCGAGATTTGGTCGCGCCTGCAACAGTCGTGAAGTACACGGTCGTCTGGAAAGCGGCAGCCGAGGAAGAACTGGCGCAGATGTGGTTGGACGCCGCGGATCGCAGTGCGGTCACTGTCGCGGCGAACGGAATCGACCGTTTGCTCGCCGCCAAGCCTGAGGAACAGGGAGAGTCGCGGAGCGGGGCAACGAGGGTCATGTTCATTCACCCCGTGGGGGCGTTCTTCGATGTTTCGGAGGAGGATCGCGTCGTTTCGGTTCTCCATCTGTGGCGCGTTCCGTAAACTGGGCACGCTGGGCGTAAGATCTCCTGCCGGGGTACACGATGGCAAAACTGAGCGTCCAGAAGATCCGCGAATTCGCCCTCGAAATCGTTGCTCTACAAGCGGGTGGGATTCGCTACAGATGGCAGAGTCATGGCGACGATAAGGTGCGGTCATGAGTACCACAACGTACACGACGGCCGATCGACTCTTGCGGATGCCGGATGACGGTTACCGCTACGAGTTGGTCGCGGGAGAGCTGAGAAAGATGACGCCCGCTGGTTGGAAACATGGTAGTGTGGGTGGTAAGCTCCATTCGTTGTTGGGGCACTACGCGGAAGAGAAGCAACTAGGGCGGGTGCTCTCGGGCGATACGGGCTTCCTGCTCACTCGCGACCCGGATACCGTACGTGCGCCGGACATAGCGTTCATTCGCAAGGATCGTTTTCCGCCCGACCAGCCGCAGGAGGCCTTCTGGCTCGGGGCGCCGGATCTTGCGGTAGAAGTCGTATCCCCGGGCGACACCTCGGGCGAGATCGATGAGAAGGTCAAGGCATGGCTCGATGCGGGCGCGGTGATGGTGTGGGTGGTCAACCCCAGGTGGCGCACGGTCACCGTGTACCGCTCTGCGACCGACATCAAGGTCCTTACCGAGAAGGACTCGCTCGATGGTCAGGACGTGCTGCCCGGGTTCCAGTGCCGCGTCGGCGACATCTTCGCCGGGATATGACGACCTTACGTGGGATGAACGGTTCCTTGGCAGCGCTGACCCCGTCACCGGCGGCGTCGGCCCGATGACGATCACCATGCTCATGAAGAACACCCTCCAAGCCGCGAGGCTTACCCGGCAATAAACGAAGCAAACGCCGACAATAATGGCCGTCGCCCGCGAGTTTCGGAAGCCCGCGTTGCCGTAAACGCCGCCAGGCAGCGTAGGGCCAGCCCGAGACGGGGGCAAGCACTCCGGCGCACGCCATCCCTTCCTGTACCTCCCAAGGAATGCCGCATAGAATAGGTTAGCGTGAGTGTGCATGGTGCGCTCAGCGCAGGGGGTACGCGCCCCGTCGCGCAACGCAATCATTGACCCAGTAGTCGGTCGGTTTGCCGATGCCCGAGACCTCTCTTATCCAGCCCAGTTCGGTCTTTTTGGAGGTGGTGGAGACCCGCAGCGGAGCGAGCGTCTCCCGCTGCTACCAGTGCCGCAAGTGTACCAATGGCTGCCCGCTGGCCTTCGCGATGGACGTGATGCCCAACCAGGTGATGCGGATGGTCCAGCTCGGGCTGGAGGACGAGGTTCTGAGGTCCAGGACGATTTGGGTCTGCGCCGCGTGCCAGACCTGCACGACGCGATGCCCGAACGACATCGACATCGCCCACTTGATGGACGCGCTCCGGCAGTTAAGCCGCCGGTCGGGCGTTCCCGCCGCCAAGGCGGAAGAGAAGGTCGTCAAGTTCCACCAGGCGATGCTCGATTCCATCCGCCGCCACGGCCGGGTGTTCGAGCTGGGGATGGTGGTCCGCTACAAGTTGGCCACCCTGGACCTGTTCTCGGACGTCGGGCTCGCCTGGGAAATGCTCAAGAAGGGCAAATTGCGATTCCTCCCGGCCGAGATCGAGGGGAAGGACGAGGTCCGCCGCATGTTCGACCAGCCGCAAAAGGACTAGGCCCGTGGAAGTCTCGTATTACCCGGGTTGCTCGCTGCACGGCATGGCCGCGGAATACGACGAGAGTATCCGCGCGGTCTGCGCCACCCTGGACGTCGGCCTGGCGGAGCTCTCCGACTGGAACTGCTGCGGCGCCTCCTCGGCCCACCTGCTCGACGACGAGCTGGCGGTTCGCCTGGCGGCCCGCAATATGCTGATCGCCGAGCGCGAAGGGCGAGATTTGCTGGCCCCATGTGCGGCCTGTTTCCAGCGGCTCAAGCACGCGGACAAGGAACTCAAGGAAGACGCCGCCCGCTGGACCGCCGAGCCCTACGAAGGCCGGGCAGCGATCTTCCACGTCAACGACTTTCTTGAGCAACCGAGCCTGCTGAAAGCCGTCAAGGAGAAGACCACCAGGCCGCTGGTCGGGTTGGCCGGCGTGCCGTACTACGGCTGCCTCTCGCAGCGGCCGCCCAAGGTGACCGATGCCAAGGCCCCGGAAAACCCCACGTCGATGGACTGCCTCTTGCGGGCAATCGGCATGGAGGTGCGGCCCTGGTCGTACAAGACCGACTGTTGCGGCGGCAGCCTCGCGGTGGCCCGCACCGACCTGGTCCACAGGTTAAGCGGAGACCTGTTCGAGGCCGCTCAGGAGGCACGGGCCGAGTGCATTGTCACCGATTGCCCGCTCTGCCAGTCGAACTTGGACACCCGGCAGGCGGAAATCGAGGCCGGGCGGGGCAAGCGATACAACCTTCCCGTGTTCTACGTGACGGAGCTGATGGCCTTGGCGTTTGGAGACGGGAAGGCCGCCCGGTGGTGGAAGAAGCACTTTGTCGATCCGAGGCCGCTCTTGCGGAGCAAGGGGCTGTTGTGAGGGGAGCAATCAGGCATCAGCTATCAGTAGGACGGGCGTCTCGCCCGTCCGCAGTGAATCCGGAACATTCGCACGGATCGCGTGCGTGCAAGCACGCACCCCACGGTGATAGACGATGGGCGACAGACTGACGGATGAAGGCCGCGGCAAAGTCGGCGCGGTGATGGTCGTCGGGGCCGGCATCGGCGGGATGCAGGCCTCGTTGGACCTGGCCAACGCCGGCTTCCACGTCACGCTGGTCGAGGAGACCACGGCCATCGGCGGCCGGATGGCCCAGTTGGACAAGACGTTCCCGACCAACGACTGCTCGATGTGTACCATCTCGCCCAAGCTGATCGAGGTGGACAAGCACCTGAACGTCGACGTCCTCACCAACGCCGACGTCGTGGGCCTGGAAGGCGAAGCGGGGGACTTCCGCGTGCGGGTGCGGAAGCGGCCGCGGTTCGTCCTGCTCGACAAGTGCAACGCCTGCGGCGACTGCCTTGAAAAGTGTCCCGTCGAGCTGCCCAGCGAATTCGACCAGGGCACCATGCCGCGCAAGGCGATTTTCAAGCGATATCCGCAGGCGATCCCGGGCGGAGTGGCGATCAGCAAAGCCGAGCGCCCGCCGTGCGTGATGACTTGCCCGGCGGGGGTGAACTGTCAAGGCTACGTGGCCCTCGTCGGTGCCGGCCGGTTTGCCGAGGCCTACCAGTTGATCCGCGAGCGGAACCCGTTTCCCGCCGCATGCGGCCGGATCTGCCACCACCCTTGCGAGGAAGAGTGCAATCGCCGCGAGCTGGATCAGCCGGTAGCGATCAACTATCTGAAGCGTTTCGCCGCCGATTGGGTCGCCGAGAAGCGAGCCGAAAAGGAAGACCCCGCCCCGCCGGCGGTGGGCCAGATTGATTCCAGCAAGCCCCGCGTGGCGGTCATCGGCGGCGGCCCCGCCGGCCTGACGTGTGCCCGCGATCTCGCGCTTCAGGGCTACCCGGTCACGCTCTTCGAGGCCCACGAGAAGCTCGGCGGGACCATGCTGCTTGGCGTGCCCGGCTACCGGCTCCCGGATGAAATGCTCCGGCGCGACGTTGCCGACGTTCTGGCGTCCGGCTTCGAGGTGAAAACGGGCGTGGCCTTGGGGCGCGACTTCTCGTTGGAGGGCCTCAAGGCGCAAGGGTATCAAGCCGCGTTCTTGAGCATCGGCTGCACCCGGCCGGCGCTCCTGACGCGAAGCACCGACGGCTCGCCGATGAAAGGCACGGACCTCCGCGGGGTGCTCCTCGGGCTCGACTTCCTGCGCGACGTGAAGCTGGGCTGCGGACCGCAGCTCACCGGCAAGGTGGTGGTCATCGGGGGCGGCAACGTGGCCATCGACGTGGCCATGACCGCCCGGCGGCAAGGAGCGGCCCGGGTGGAAATCGTCTGCCTGGAGCGCCGCGAGGAAATGCCCGCCCACGAGTGGGAGATTGCCGACGCCGTAGAAGAAGGCATCTCGCTGAATCCCGCCTGGGGGCCGCGGGAAATTATCGGGACCGGCGGCCGCGTCCGCGGCGTGAAGCTCCAGCGGTGTGCGTCCGTGTTCGACGAAGCGGGCCGCTTCGCCCCGAGATTCGACGCCGACTGCCTTTCTGAGACCGACGCCGACTGGGTCATCATCGCCATCGGGCAGCGATCCGATTTCTCGTTTCTCAAAGAGAGCGACCCGCTCTGGGACCCGTCCAAGCGGTTCATCCAAGCCGACAAGCGGACGCTGCAAACCAAGCTCGACTGGGTCTTCGCCGGGGGCGACATGGTCACCGGGCCGGCCTCCGTGGTGGAGGCGGTCGCGCACGGGCACGAGGCCGCCGAGTCGATCGACCGCTACTTGCGCGGCGTGGACCTGGCCGCGGGCCGCGCGAAGCCGGAGTCCCGGGCCGCCGCGATGCCCTCGCGTTGGTTCCCCCTCAAGGGCCGCGCGGTGCCGCCGCGGTTGGCGATCGGCGACCGGCGCGGTTACGTGGAAATCGAGCAAACCCTCGACGAGCAGGCGGCCGTCGCCGAAGCCAAACGCTGCCTGGCCTGCGGCATGTGCAGCGAGTGCATGCAGTGCGTGTCCGCTTGCACTGCCGGGGCGATCCTCCACGACATGCTGCCCGAGGAACTTACCGTCAATGTCGGGTCCATCGTCCTGGCCCCCGGATTCGAGCCCTTCGATCCGCTCCGGCGCGGCGAATACGGCTACGGGGTCTCGAAGAACGTCGTCACGAGCCTGGAATTCGAGCGGATCCTGAGCGCTTCGGGCCCGTATCAGGGGCACGTGCTCCGGCCTTCGGACCAGACCGAGCCGAAACAGATCGCCTGGATCCAGTGCGTCGGCTCCCGCGACGTGCAGACCGGCAACGACTATTGCAGCGGCGTCTGCTGCATGTACGCCATCAAAGAAGCGATCATGGCGGTGGACCACGTGCCGGGCCTCGAGGCCACGATCTTCTACAACGACATCCGCGCCTTCGGCAAGGGCTTCGAGGCCTACTACGAGGGGTCCAAGAAGAACTACGGCGTGCGGTTCAAGCGCGGGCTCATCTCGTCGGTCAAGGAGCGGCAGCAGACCAACAACCTGGTGCTCACCTACGTGAGCGAAAGCGGCGAGGTGACCCGGGAGGAGTTCGAGCTGGTGGTGCTCAGCGTGGGCCTGCGTCCTTCCGCAAGCACGGCGCAGTTGGCCGGGACGCTGGGCGTCGAGCTGGACCGTTTCGGCTTCTGCCGCAGCGAGGCCCTGGCGCCCGGCCAGACGAGCCGGGAGGGCGTCTACGTGGCCGGCACCTTCGCCGCGCCGATGGACATCCCCGAGACGGTGATGACCGCCAGCGCCGCGGCCGCCATGGCCGCCGAGTCGCTCCAGGAAGTCCGCGGCACGATGATCCGCGAAAAGACCTATCCGCCCGAGCGGGACACCAGCGGCCAAGAGCCGCGGATCGGCGTGTTCATTTGCCGCTGCGGCACGAACATCGCGCGGGTGGTTGGCGTGGACGACGTGGTCGAGTACGCCAAGTCGCTCCCGCACGTGGCCTATGCCGAGGAGAATCTCTACACCTGCTCGACCGACACCCAGCGCAAGATCGCCGACACCATCCGCCAACACAACCTCAACCGCGTGGTGGTGGCAAGCTGCACGCCGCGGACCCATGAGCCGCTCTTCCAGGAGACGCTCCGCGAGGCCGGCCTCAACAAACACCTCTTCGAGATGGCCAACATCCGCGACCAGTGCTCGTGGGTCCACTTCAATCACCCGCGCGAGGCAACCTTCAAGGCCAAGGACCTGGTGCGCATGGCGGTTGCCCGGGCCGCGACGCTCACGCCGCTTGCCGACATCCGCCTGGAGGTGGACCAGCGGGCAATCGTGCTCGGTGGGGGGCTGTCGGGAATGACGGCGGCCCTCAGCCTGGCCGATCAGGGCTTCGAGACGGCCCTGGTCGAGCGCGAGCCGGAGCTTGGGGGGATTACCCGCCGCATCCGCAGCACGCTGGACGGGGCCGACCCGCAGGCCCACCTTGCCGCGCTGGTCCGCCGCGTCGAGGAGCACCCGCGAATCCGGCTGTACACCGGTGCAACGATCGACGAATTCTCCGGCCACGTGGGGAAGTTCCGCGCCACCCTGCGGCAGAACGGCCGGGCCGTCCAGATCGGCGGCGGGGCGGTGATTGTCGCCACCGGCGGGGCGCCCTACGAGCCCACGGAATACCGTTACCCGGAGAGCGACAGAATCGTCACCCAACTGGAATTGGAACAGAAGCTGGAGGACCCCGGATTCACCGCCAGCCTCAAGGAAGTGGTGATGATCCAGTGCGTCGGCTCCCGCGATGACGAGCATCCGTATTGCTCCCGCGTGTGCTGCCAGGAGGCGGTCAAGAACGCGCTGGCAATCAAGCGCACCAACCCCAAGGCCCGGGTGTTCGTCCTCTTCCGCGACATCCGCACTTACGGGTTCGATGAGATCCACTACCAGAAGGCCCGTGAGGCAGGCGTGATCTTCATTCGCTTCGAGCCGGAGAACAAGCCCGAGGTGACGCTCGACGGGGAGTTGCGCGTCCGGGTGACCGACGACGTGCTCGGCCGGCCGATTGAGCTACGGCCCGACGTGCTGGTGCTTTCCGCCGCGATCCGGCCCCACCCGCAGGCGGCCGAGGTCTCCCGGGCGCTCAAGGTGCCGCTCAACGCGGACGGTTTCTTCCTGGAAGCGCACATGAAGCTGCGGCCGCTGGACTTTTCCAGCGAGGGCATCTTCCTGGCCGGATTGGCCCACGCCCCGAAGTCGATGGCCGAGTCGATCGGCCAGGCCAAGGGCGCGGCGGCCCGGGCGGCCACGGTCCTCTCGCGGCCTTTCATGGATCGCTCGGGGATCGTTTCCGAGGTGGATCAGGCCCGCTGCGCCGGCTGCCTCACGTGTGTGCGGTTGTGCCCGTATGACGTGCCGCAGATCAACGAGGAAGGGGTGGCGTACATCGAGCCGGCCAGTTGCCAAGGGTGCGGCCTGTGCGCCTCGGCCTGCCCGCGCAAGGCGATCGCCACGCGGCACTACCGCGACGAGCAATTGATTTCCAAGATCGACGTGCTCTTCGGCGATCCGGCGTTCGAGGCCGCCGGTGCTGCGGTGGGCGAAGCCGCGCCGGCCGGAGCGGGAGGAGAGCCGTGAGCGACCGGAACCCTGCCGCACCGTACGAGCCCAAGGTCGTCGCCTTTTGCTGCACGTACTGCGCGTATACGGCGGGCGATCTGGCCGGATCGATGCGCCTGACCTACTCGCCCAACGTTCGGGTGGTCAAGACCCTGTGTACGGGCAAGATCGACGCCGTGCTGCTCCTCCGCGCCTTCGAGGGCGGGGCCGACGCGGTCTACGTGGCCGGCTGCGCGATCGGGGACTGCCACTTCCTGGAAGGGAATCTCCGCGCGGTCCAGACGGTGGCGTATACGAAAAAGCTGTTGCCGGAGATCGGCCTGGAGCCGGAGCGGCTGGAGTTCTTCCACGTCCCGGCCTCGGCCGGCCCGCTGTTTGCGAAGCGGGCCGACGAGATGACCGCCCGGGCCAGGCAGTTGGGCCCCAATCCGCTGCGCAAGGCAATGCGGCAGCACGCGGGCGGCAAGCTGGCCGCGGAGGCGGATGCCCATGCGCCGCTGCCCAAGGCCCGGCTGGGCACCCTGATACGGCACCTGGAGCGGGTTTCCACCAGCACCAACGACTGAGAAGCGGGAGCACGAGCTATGATTGTCGCCGAAAGGAAACCGCTCGATCAGATCGAGGCCATGATCGAGGGCTTCGAGAAAATCCTGCTGGTAGGCTGCGGCACCTGCGTGGCGGTCTGCATGGCGGGCGGTGAAAAGGAGGTCGAGATCCTCGCCGCCGAGCTCCGCATGAAGGGCAAGCTGGCGGGCAAGGAACGGACCATCGACGAGATCACCGTCACGCGCCAGTGCGACAAGGAATACCTGGAACAGATCGCCAAGCACGTGGACCGGTACGACGCCGTGATCTCCACGGCCTGCGGCGCGGGCGTGCAGTTCCTGGCGGAGCAGTACGACGGGAAGATCGTGCTGCCGGCGCTCAACACCCGCTTCATCGGCGTGGCGGAGGGGCCCGGGGTCTGGTCGCAGCGGTGCGTGGCCTGTTCCGACTGCGTCCTCGATCAGACCGGCGGCATCTGCCCGATGACCATCTGCGCCAAGAACCTGCTCAATGGTCCCTGCGGCGGCACCAACCACGGCAAGTGCGAAGTGGACGGGGAGAAGGACTGCGCCTGGACCCTCATCTACCGCAGGCTCCAGAAGCTCGGCCGCCTCGACTACATGCGGAAGATTCAGCCGCCCAAGGACTATAGCGTCGCGACCAAGCCGGGCAGGTATACCCACCAGGCCTTCGAGCAGTCGCAGCAAGACGAGAAGGAGTAGCCCGATGGTCGCTGCGTTCAGGCAGGCGTTTGCCCAAAAGGATTTCGTCGTCACCGCGGAGGTCGGGCCCCCCAAAGGGACCGACATCTCCACGCTGGTCCACCACATCGATTTGCTGAAGGACAAGGTGGACGCCCTGAACGTGACCGACAACCAGAGTTCGGTAATGCGGATCAGCTCGCTGGCCATTTGCCGGCTGATCCTCGATCATGGCGGCGAGCCCATCCTCCAATTGACGTGCCGCGACCGCAATCGCTTAGCGCTCCAGTCGGAATTGCTCTCGGCGTGGGTCCTGGGCGTCAAGAGCGTGCTTTGCCTCACCGGCGACTACGTCTCCGTGGGGGATCATCCCCAGGCCAAGCCGGTATTCGACCTGGACAGCGTGCAACTGCTCAGGACCGTCGGCCTCATGAACCTGGGCAAGGACCTCGCGGGGAACGACATGCAGGGAGGCACCGAGTTCTTCCCCGGCGCGGTCGTGACGCCGGAGGCCGACCCCCTCGAGCCGCAACTCCTGAAATTCGAGAAGAAGATCGTCGCGGGAGCCAAGTTCTTCCAGACCCAGGCCATCTACGACCTGGACAATTTCAAGCGCTTCATGGACACCGCCCGCAAACACGACGTCAAGGTCATGGCCGGAATCGTCCTTCTGGTCTCGGCGGGCATGGCCCGCTACATGAACAAGAACGTGCCGGGCATCTTCGTTCCTGAGCCGCTCATCCAGGAAATGGCGCAGGCCGAAAAGGGCAAGGCGATTGAGACCGGCATCCGCATTGCGGGGAGGATGATGCGGCAGTTGCGCGACGAGAAGCTGTGCGACGGCGCCCACGTCATGGCGATCGGCAAGGAAGATCGGGTCCCTGACATTCTCAAGGCCGCCGAGTAACCCCAACTCTTCAAACTGCGCAGATTCCGCGCAGTCGAGCTATCCCGCCTCGACCATTTGAGTCTTCTTTGCGCGCGGTCCGGCACATACAGCCCAATGCTTGGGAAGATAGTAATGTAGCGCCCGTCTCCGTGTCGCTGTTAAGCAATAAAGGGCCAAGTGTCAGTAATTCAAGGTCGGCCCTATACTGCCAGAATGCGTATG
>CAYGZA010000225.1:0-11360 GCA_964354135.1 uncultured Planctomycetaceae bacterium | reverse complement strand
TTTATTCAAGCCCGGCCCCCGCTCCTTAGCCCAAGAACGTTTCCGCAACAGAAACTATTTAGAACCCCAGGCCGGGGCCGTCCAGCGCGCCGGTGCCCAGCGTCCCGTCGGTGACGCGGAACATCCCGGGGAAACAGTCGACCCACTCCGCATTGGCCGCCGGGCAGTACTGCCGGGCGTTGCCCTCGATTGCGCTTACCGTGGGGATCCGGGCGGAGAGCGAGGCGGAGTGGAGGAACGACCTGCCCGGGCACGTCAGGTCCTGGACGCACAGGAACATGCCGTACTTCTGTGCGGCGGCGCCCATCAGGAGCGCTTCGCCGTGCCCCTTGCACGCCTTCAAGGCCACCCCGGAATACCCCAGCTCGCGGCTCAATAGCAGGCTCTCGAAATCGACCAAGGATTCGTCGATCACCACGGGTTTCAGCCTGGCCGCCTCGTGCATCCGGTTCTCCGGATTGGCCTTCAGATCGCGGTGGGTCGGCTGCTCGATGTATTGAAGCCGGCGCAGGGCTTCCGGCGAGCGCCGGCCGACTTGGGCCAGAAAGTCGAGCACGTACCGGACGTTGCGGCACTTCTCGTTGAAGTCGGCCGAGTAGCACCAGTCGGTGCAGCCCCGCTCTCTTTGGGCCTCGGCCGTCACCTTCTCGATCGACACGACCCGGTCCACGTCCCAGGCCAGGTCGTCGCCGTTGAGCTTGATCTTCAGGTGCGTCAGCCCGTCGGTCCGGATCCACTCCGGCAAGGTCTCCGGCAGCCCGTCGTTGATCCGCTCGGCGACGTCGGCATCGGTCAGCGGGTCCAGCGCGCCGATGAGGTGGTAGAGCGGCATCCTTGCCTTTGGGCTCCGCAGGGTGTACCGGTCGAGATACTCGCCGGCGAACTCGGCCCCCAGATACGCCCCCAGGTCCCGATTGACGAACTCGGGGCCCAACAGGTTGTAGGAGTTCTCGCCCAGGGCCTTGCCGTGGGCATCGTGGATCGCCGCCTCCAAGGGACTGGCGGCGACAAGCTGGGCCAGCCGGGGCATCGGCTCCGCAAGACCGGCCTGACGGACCACCTCGTCGGCAACCGCCTGGGAGGCTTGGGCCAGCTCGTGGGTGACCTCCAGCGGGTGGCCTGTGCCGCGGTACGAGCCCGCCTCCCGCACGAGACGCTGGCCCGCCGCGATCATCGCCGCCAGGGCCGCTTCGCCCGAGACGGTCTGGCTGGGCCACCCCCAGACGTTGCCCATCGGCATGGAGCCGAACCCGCGCCCGCGGCGCCCGTCGCGGGTCTCCACCTCGACGGTCACGTGGAGCAGAACCACGTCGGTGACGACCCGGCCGCCGAACTTCATCGGTGCGCGATAAGCGAACCGCTCGGTCTCGGAGGTCGCCTCGAGCAAGCGGATGTCGGTGGCCTTGGGCACGGGATCAGACCAATTGCTTACGGACGGCCCAAACCGCGGCCTGCGTGCGGTCCGACACGCCGATCTTGCGCAGGATGTGCTGCACGTGCTCCTTGACGGTCTCGTAGCTGATGTGCAGCGTCCCCGCGATCTCCTTGTTCGTCAGTCCGTAGGCCAGTTGCCGAAGCACTTCGCTCTCCCGCTGCGTGAGCGGCACTTCCACGTCGGCGGCCAGCCGCGGGGTCGCCAGGGCCCCGGTCACGCGGCGGAGCTCGTCGCGGGTCCAAGCGTTCTCTCCGGCCGCCACGGTGTGGATCGCCTGGACCAATTCCGCCTTGGTGCAGCCCTTCAAGAGGTAGCCGCCGGCACCGAGAGCCACCGATCGGGCAATGTAGGTGGGATTGTCAAACGTGGAGAGCATCATCACGGGCATCTCCGGTTTGTCCAGCTTAATCCGGCCCAGCGCGGTCAGCCCGTCTCCGTCCGGCATGCGGACGTCCAGGAGCACCACGTCCGGCTTGTGCGTCAGGGCGTACTTGACGGCCTGATCCCCGGTGGTCACCTCGGCGACCACTTCCACGTCGGTGTCTGCCAAGAGAGTTCGTAAACCAGTGCGGACGACGTCGTGGTCGTCGGCAATCACAATCTTAATGCTCATTCGACACTCCGATCATTCAGTGGAAACTTTCTTATGAGGCACCCACCAGCGGCAAGTGGACCAGCACCCGGGTCCCGTTCCCGGGCGAGCTATCCACCCGCGCCCAGCCGCCGCGCAGCCGGGCCCGCTCGCGAATCCCTTTCAAGCCAAGACGTTTCTCCTCCATAACGGCCGGATCGAATCCGACCCCCCAGTCGCAGATCTCCAGCTCGATCCACTCGGGAAACTGGGTAAGCCGGACTTCCGCCCGGTCCGATTGACTGTGACGCTTCACGTTTGTCAGTGCTTCCTGCACGATACGATAGATGGCGGTCTCCAAGAGCGGGTCCAAGCCCGCAAATTGCCCCTCGACGGCAATCCGGATCGACGGTCCGCCCGGAGGCTGGTCCGTTGCCAGCGACTGGACGGCCGCGACGAGCCCCCGCGATTCCAGCGCCGCCGGCCGCAAGCCGGCGATGAACTGCCGCGCCTCGTGGATCGTCTTCCGCACCAGCTCGAGCACCCGCTCCAGCTCCTGCTTCGTCGCTCCCGGAGGAATCTCGCCCGATTGCAGGACTGCTTCCAACCGCATCTGGGCGGCCGTGGCGTCCTGCACCAGGCCGTCGTGGATCTCGTGGGCGATCAATCGCCGATCGTGGTCCTTCAGCCGCAGCAGCTCCTCCGCCTTCCGCCAATCCGTCAGAAGCTGCCGCCCCGCGGATTGACGCCCGGTGACATCCACGGCCACCCCGAGAACTCCCAGTACTTCGCCCGCCGCGCCCCGCCAAGGGCCGGACCAGCAGTCGAGGAAAACGCCCCCCGGGACCTCCGCCATGCCCTCGGCCGGGTTGCCGGCTTGCGCCTGGCGGAGTTGATCCAAGAGTTCCGGAATGCCCTGGAACACCTCCTCGGCCGGTCGGCCGGCCACGCCCTCTGCCGAGAGGCCGAGCAAATCGAGCCCCTTCCCGGTTGCGTGAAGGATGGTCCCGTCCCGACTGGCCGACCAAACGAAGGCCGGGGCATGGGCCAAGGCGCTGTGGAGCCATTCCGCCTCGCTATCGGACGAACATCCCATCGGCGAGCCCCTGCTCGCGTCCCGACCCTCTAACCCCACTCCCGGCTGGCACCAGGTCGGGTCATTCGCGGCCAGCCGCTCTCCGGGGCATTCCGTGCTCTGTAGGCCACTGGACCGGACCATTTCGTCTCCGCCGTTCATGGGTTCGCCCCTTCACACGTCGCCTTCCACAATGTGTGTCGGGCCATTCCGCACGAAGGAGCGACGGCCAACGGGGGCCGTGCAGGCTCCCCATAATGTACCCCTCTAGCTAACGACATGGCAAGCCCTCCGGCAATCATAGCGGGAAAAATCCACCCGGTTAGCCTAGACGCTTGGTTCCAAGCCTCCCTCCGGCGATTGTAACGGCTTCGTCCCATGTTATTCGTCCGGCCGGGAGCGAAAACCCCCTCGGGAGGGGATGCAGCATCGATTCCGTGGAGTCGCGACGCAACCCATAGTGGGGGAATGGCTTAGGAGACGCGAGGGTCAAGGTCCGGCAGCCTCGTACCTCGGGTGGTCTTATCGGCCACTCCCCGCCTGTGAGAAAACGCCACCAGCCATGTCTGGGGCAGCGATTTCCCGGCGATATTCAGGCGCCAAAACAGTCCGCCCCGTCGCAGCGAGACGGGTTGCCCCCCGCACGAAGGCAACCGATCGATTCCGCGAAAGTGGGGCGGCTTGACATAAGTTCCACTTATGATAGGATCCCCTTATGAACATCGAGACACTGCGGATCTTCTGCGACGTGGTGCAGCACCAGAGCTTCTCCCGCGGTGCCGCCGCCAACAACGTGAGCCAATCCGCGGCCACGCAGTCGGTCCACCGCATGGAGCGGCACTTCGGCGTCCAGTTGGTCGACCGCAACAAGCGGCCCTTCGTGCTGACTGCCGAGGGACAGGCTTGTTACGAAGGGTTCCGCGAGGTCCTCGAGCTGTACGACGCGGTGGAGACGCGGGTCCGCTCGCTGCGGAAGCAGATCACGGGGCTGGTGCGCGTGGCGGCGATCTACTCGATCGGGCTTCACGACATGAGCCGCTGCATGCAGGACTTCATGCGGCGCTACCCGAAGGCCAAGGCGCGGCTGGAGTACCTCCGCCCGAACAAGGTCTACGACGCGGTCCTCAACTCCGAGGTCGATCTGGGAATCGTGTCCTATCCCGTTCCGTCGCCGGAGCTGAGCGTGGTTCCGTTGCGGTCGGAGCGGATGGTGCTGGTCTGCCACCCGAAGCACGACCTGGCAGGCCGCGGCGCCGTGACCGCCGAGCACCTCCAGGATGAAGACTTCGTGGCCTTCGACCGGGACCTGTTCATCCGCAAGGAGATCGACCGGTATCTGCGGCAGCGGTCGGTCTCGATTCGGGTGGTCATGGAGTTCGACAACATCGAGACGATCAAGCAGGCGGTGGAGATCGGGGCGGGGATCAGCATCCTCCCGGAGCCGACGGTCCGCATGGAAACGCAGGTCGGCACGTTGGTTGCGGTCCGACTGATTGCCCCGCAGTTGCAGCGGCCGATTGCCATCATCCACCGGCAGCGTAAGATGTTTACGCCGACGGCCGCGAAGTTCGTCGAGTTGCTCCGCGAGATTCAGGAAACGGCCCGAGAGGAGTCGTGATGCGCGAAGGAGAAGTCCCCGTCGCTCTGGGGCCGCTGGGGAAGACCGTTTACGTGCTGACGGGGACCCGGTTGATGGAGGCGGCCGCCGTGGGCGGTCTTGCCCTGGAAATGCCCTGCGGCGGCGAGGGAACCTGCGGCAAGTGCCGGGTCGTCGTGCGCGAGGGGGCCGGCCCGCCGGGCCCCGCAGAGAGCGCGGCCTTCACCGACGCCGAGCTCGACCAAGGATGGCGGCTGGCCTGCCAATCCGCCGTTTCCGGGCCGATGACGGTCGATGTGCCCGAAACGTCGCTCTTGGCGTCCTCGTATAAGATCCTCGCCCGCACCGAGGACTTGCCTGAAGGGCCGGCCGAGCCGGCGATCTCGAAGCGGTACGTGGAGATGCCGCTCCCGGAGCGCGGCGACGACGAGGCGGACCTCGCCAGGCTAGAGCGGGTCTTGGGAGACGTGGACGCGGGACTGGACTTCCTCCGCGATCTGCCCCGCCTCCTTCGACAGAGCGGCTTCCGCGGCACGGCCGTGCTTTGGGAGCGGGAGCTGATCGATTTCGAGCCCGGCCACACGGAATCGCAATCCTATGCCGTTGCGGTGGACGTCGGCACGACCACGCTGGTGGCCGCACTCCTGGACTTAAGTCGCGGCGAGGAGCGGGCGATTGCAGCCCGGTTGAACCCTCAGACCGCCTTCGGCGACGACGTTCTCTCGCGGATCCTCCACGTGCAGACCAGTCCGGACGGACTCGGCGAACTCCATCGGGCGATCGTCCGGGCCGTCGACGAGATGATCGGCGAGCTCGCGCAGGAGGCCGGGATCGCCCGCGAGCACATCTACGAAGCGATCTTCTCCGGCAACACCACGATGCAGCAGTTAGTGAGCGGGATCGATCCCCGCTGGCTGGGCGAAGTGCCGTTTGTGCCGGCGACGGCGGGTTCGCTCTCCGTCGCCGCGGCCCAGTTGGGTTTGCGGATTCATCCCCGCGGCCGGGCCTTCGTCCTGCCGGTCATCGGCGGGTTCGTCGGCGGCGACACGGTGTCGGGAATCCTCGTCACCCGGCTCGCGGAAACCGCCGGGCCCTCCCTGCTGGTGGACATCGGAACCAACGGAGAGATCGTCCTTGCCGCCCACGGGAAGCTCTCCGCCGCTTCCACCGCGGCCGGGCCCGCTTTCGAGGGCGCGCGGATCACCCACGGGATGCGGGCCGGCGCCGGCGCGATCGAAAAAGTCATCGTCGACGGCCGGCTGCGCATCAACGTGATCGGCAACGTCCTGCCCGTCGGGATGTGCGGCTCCGGTCTGATCGACCTCGTGGCCGAGCTCCTCCGGCACAACCTGGTCACGTCCGATGGTAAACTTCGCCGGCCCGACGATTTGCCCGGCGACTTGCTCCCCGATCTCCGCGATCGGGTCGTTCTGGAGAACGGCAAAGGGGCCTTCGTGCTGGTTCCGGAATCGGAGTCGGGGACCGGTCGGCCGATTCTCCTCACCCAGCGGGACATCCGCGAGCTCCAACTGGCCGCGGGAGCGATCCGCGCCGGGATCGTCGTCCTCCTGAAGCGCGCCGGAATGCAGCCGGGGGACTTGGAGAAGGTCCTCGTGGCCGGCGGGTTCGGCAACTTCATCCGCCGGAGCAACGCCCAGCGGATCGGGCTGTTGCCGCACGACGTGCCGCGCGAGCGGATTCGCTTCCGGGGAAACACCTCGCTGGCCGGCGCGCGGCTGGTCGCCCTGTCCCGAAGCGCCCGCCGCCAAGCGGAAGAGCTGGCCCGGCGGACCGAGCACGTGGAGCTTTCCAGCGATCCCGGTTTCCGCTGGGCCTTCGCCGAGGCGATGTACTTCCCGGCGGACTAATGTCCCCCGCACCCCGGGCACCCACCGCCGCGGGAGTAGTTCGGGTTCTCGATCGTAAAGCCGCGGCCCATCGGGCCGTCCTGGAAGTCGATCGTCGTCCCGTCCAGGTGCAGGGCAAACTTCTTCCGCGTCACCAGCGCGACCCCGTGGTTCTCGAACCGGGCATCGGTCTTCGGATCGAACTGGGTGTCAAAGCCCAACGAGTACTGGAGGCCGGCACAGCCGCCCCCGGCGACCCCCATCCGCAGCACGGTGTCCGACTCCACCTTCTGCGACTCCATGATCCGTTGGACTTCCCTAGCGGCCGTTTCGGTCAATACTACTGCCATCGACGGGACATGCTCCTGTAGCTCTTATGGCACCGCGCAGACTTCCCAAGTCTTTGAGACTTCGGAAGTCTCTCGATGAAGTCTCTTTCGCCGACACTTCACTCTATCCTACGCCGGATGCCGACAAAAGCCAAGGGCCGCGCCCCGCCGGATTGTCGGGCGGCGTTCCGTGCCGGTCAGCTCTTCCTCAGGGCCCGCTGCACGGCGGCGGCCATATCGGCGGGGCTTTCGGCGACGACGACTCCCGCCGACTGGAGGGCGGCGATCTTCTCGCGGGCAGTGCCCCGGCCGGCGGCGATGATCGCCCCGGCGTGGCCCATGCGCTTCCCCGGCGGTGCGGTCCGGCCGGCAATGAATGCTGCCACCGGCTTGCGGAAGGACTTCGCGACGTACGCGGCAGCCTCTTCTTCCGCCGTCCCGCCGATTTCACCGATCAAGAGGATGCCGTCGGTTTCCGGGTCGTCGTTGAACCTGGCCAAGAGATCCACAAACGAGGTGCCCACGATCGGATCGCCGCCGAGGCCGACGCACGTGGACTGCCCCAGCCCCAGCCGGGTCAATTGCCACACGGCTTCGTAGGTGAGCGTTCCCGAGCGGCTGACCACCCCGATCGGGCCGCGTCGGTGGATGTACCCCGGCATGATCCCGATCTTGCACTCATCTGGGGTGATCACACCTGGGCAGTTCGGGCCGATGAGGATCGATTTGGAGCGGCGGATCACGTCGAACACGCGGACCATGTCGAGGACCGGGATTCCCTCGGTAATCGCCACGATGGTGCGGATGCCGGCGTCGGCGGCCTCGAGGATGGCGTCGGCGGCATGGGCCGGAGGGACGAAGATCATCGTGGCGTCGGCCCCCGTGTGGCGCACGGCCTCGTCCACGGTGTCGAAGACCGGCAGTCCGTCGACCGTCTCGCCGCCCTTTCCCGGCGTCACCCCGCCCACGACCCGCGTGCCGTACTCCAGGCACTGCCGCGCGTGGAACCGGCCGGCGCTGCCGGTGATGCCCTGACAGATAACGCGAGTGTTCTTGTTGACGAGGATGCTCATGGGTCTCCTAACCGGCCTCGGTCTTCCCCCACGGCCAGTGACTATCAGCTTTCAGCTATCAGCTTTCAGCTATCAGGGGCCAAGTGTCAGTAATACGAGGTCACCCCCGTTTGGTGTTTGAAGCCGTATTTCGTGGGTTGCCGGACCGCGTTTTTCGCCTCGAAACCTCCTCAGAACCGGGTGAAGGAGCTTTCGACGCGAAAAACGCTGACTACCTCTGATGACAGCACGCATACGCATTCTGGCAGTATAGGGCCGACCTTGAATTACTGACACTTGGCCTACAGGTATCAGCCTTCAGCTATGAGTCTGGAAAACTCAATTGCTGATCGCTGATAGCTGACGGCTCTCTCCCGCGGCGGCGACGACTTTGCGGGCGGCGTCGGTCAAGTCGCCGGCCGCGGTGATGTCCAGGCCGCTTTGGGCCAGAGTGCGGCGGCCCTCCTCCACTTCGGTCCCTTCCAGGCGAACCACCAGCGGAACGCGGAAGCCGAGCGACTTGTAGGCCGCCAGCAGGGCCTCGGCGACGGTGGTACACCGCATGATGCCGCCGAAGATGTTTACCAGCACCGCGCAGACGTCCTTATCGTCCAGCAGGATGCGAAACGCCTCGGTGACCTGGTGGACGTTGGCCCCGCCGCCGACGTCCAGGAAGTTGGCCGGCCGGCCGCCGTGGAACTGGATCAGGTCCAGGGTGCTCATCGCCAGTCCCGCCCCGTTGACCAGGCAGCCGATGTTGCCGTCGAGTTTCACGTAGCTCAGGCCCTCTTCGGCGGCGCGGGTCTCGGCCGGCTGCTCTTCCGCCAGGTCGCGCAGGCCGACGAGGTCCGGCTGGCGGAACAGGGCGCTGGAGTCGAAGCTCATCTTGGCGTCCAGCGCCAAGAGTTCGCCTTGCGAGGTCAACACCAGCGGGTTGATCTCCACCAGGCTGCAATCGCGATGGACGAAGACGCGGCACAGTGCCCGCACGAATGGCTCTGCCCGCCGGGCCTCCGCGGAAGAAAGCCCCAGCCGTCGGGCCAGTTTCTGGGCCTGGAAGCTCCGCAGTCCGGCGTCCGGGTGGAACGGCTCGCGGAAGATCGCCTCGGGGTTCCGGGCAGCCACTTGCTCGATGTCCATGCCGCCTTGAGGCGACGCCATGAGCACGGGGAGCCCGATCGCGCGGTCCACGGCGATCCCCAGGTACAGCTCGCGGACGACATGGCACGCCTGCTCGACGAGCACGCGGCGGACCACGCGGCCCTCCGGGCCGGTTTGCACGGTGACCAGGACGTGTCCGAGCAGGTTGGCGGCGGCCTCGGCGGCCTCCCGGACGCTGCGGACCACCTGCACGCCTCGCTGATGGGGTATATCCTTCACGACGCCTTTGCCGCGGCCGCCGGCATGGATCTGGGCCTTGACCACGGCCGCTTCGCCCCCCAGCTCGCGGAAGGCGTGGGCGGCCGCTTGCGGCGCGTCGGCCACGATGCCGCGGGGCACCGCCACGCCGGCGTCACGTAGGATCTGCTTCGCTTGGTACTCGTGGATCTTCATGTTCTCTCCCCCTTGCGCCGTCAAGCAGCTTCCGCATCTGCGGCCAGGTGCGGGTGTTGGCCACGTCCGCCTTGGTAAGGCCGCCGCGGCGGGCCTGAAGGATGCCGTAGCGCATCGCGTCCAGGCCGCTTATGTTATGCGCATCGGTGGCGATGACAACCGGAATCTCATGGTTCTTGGCGGCGGCGCAGGCCACGTCGTCCAAATCGAGCCGCGAGGGGTGGGCGTTCAGCTCCATCATCTTGCCCTGGCGGCGGGCTGCCTTGAGAACCGCATCCAGGTCGATCTCGTACGCGCCGCGACGGTTGATCAATCGCCCGGTGGGATGGGCAATGGCCGAGACGTGCGGATTCTCCAGCGCCCCGATCACACGGGCCGTGATCCGCTCGCGGGACTGGTTCTGGCCGAAGTGGACGCTGGCCACCACCCAATCGGCCCGGGCCAGGACCTCGTCGGGCAAGTCCAGGCCGCCGGCCTCGAGGATGTCCACTTCGACCCCCTTGAGGATCGTGAAGCCCTTGAGACGCTTGTTGAGCCGGTCGATCTCCTCCCATTCCTGGAGGAGCCGCTCGGCGGTCAGTCCGTTGGCGATCGTGGCCCGCTTGGAGTGGTCGGTGATCGCGAGGTACTTCAGTCCCCGCTTCTTCGCCGCCTGGACCATCTCCTTGATCGTGGCCAGCCCGTCGGACCAGGTGCTGTGGACGTGGAGGTCGCCGCGGATATCGGCCAATTCGATGAGCCGCGGCAGGCGGTCTTCGGCGGCCCAGTCGAATTCGCTCCGCGCCTCGCGGAGTTCCGGCGGGATCCAGGGCAGATCGACCGCCCGATAGACCTCCTCCTCAGTCCGCCCCGCGACCCGCTTTTCGCCGCGGAAGACGCCGTACTCGTTGATCTTCAGCCCGCGGTCCTTCGCCATGCCGCGCAAGACGATATTGTGCGACTTCGAGCCGGTGAAGTACTGCAACGCGGCGCCGAACGACTCCGCCTCCACCACCCGCAGGTCCACCTGGAGCTTGCTCTGGAGGCGGACCGACATCTTGGTGTCGCCGCGGGCGAGCACTTCGGCGACGCCGGGATAGGCCCCGAAGCAGTCCATCGCCTTCGCCGCGTCACGGGCGACCACGAGGACGTCGAGGTCGCCCACGGTGTCCTTGCCGCGGCGATAACTGCCGGCGATCTCCAACTGCCGGATTCCGCCGCCGGCGCCGAGGTGCTCGCGAAGGGACTGGGCGATCTCGTCGGCGTCGGCCCAGTACACGCGCTCTTCGGCCTGGACGGCGATCGCCAAGCCCTGGAGAATGGCGGCCTCGGTCTTTTCGCCGAAACCCTTGAGCTGGCTGACGCGGTGCTCCTGGCACGCCTCGCGCAACTGGTCCAACGTGCTGATGTCCAGCTCCCGGTACAAGGCCGCGGTCCGCTTGGGCCCCAGTCCCGGCACGCGGAGCATCGCCAGGACGCTTTTCGGAATCCGCGAGAAAAGCTCCTCCAAGAGCGGCAGCGAGCCGGTCTCCACCAGGGTCGCGACCTTTTCGGCCAGGTCTTTGCCGATCCCCGGGATGTCGGTCAACTCGCGGTCGCCGGCGCCCAGGAGCCCGGTGACCGGCTCGGCGAGGTCGTGGATCGCCCTGGCACCGTTGCGATAGGCCCGAACGCGGAAGGGATTGGCCCCTTCGAACTCCAACAGATCGGCAATCTGCTCGAAGACGGCGGCGATTTCGGCGTTGGTCATGTTGGAGGGGTCAGGGGTCAGGGGCTAGGGCGCGGTATATGGCGAACCATACGCACGTTCTTCGTGGATCAAGTACGGTGTTGCGTTCACTACAACGCTTGCACACTCGCTCCAGCCCCTAGCCCCAATACCGTTGAAATAGGCGCAAGTCACAGCCTTTTGCTAAGTTAG
>CAYGZA010000224.1:0-11432 GCA_964354135.1 uncultured Planctomycetaceae bacterium | reverse complement strand
AACCTTTATGGAGTCGGTGGTTATGACTATTTGAACGGTATTGGGGCTAGGGACTGGGGGTTAGGGGCTAGGGGAGCGGAAAACCAAGTACGAAGCAGCGTGCCGACTCCGCTCGAACGCCTAGACCGTGAATCCTGATCCCTAACCCCTAGCCCCGTCACCTCCCAATCAGCGTAAACATAATGTGCCAGCCGGCGCCGCCGGACAAGGAGTCCGATTTCTTCTCCGGGCCATCGACCGGCCCGATCTCGCCGGCGCAGTAACAACCGAAGAGCGGCACTTCCTTGCCGATCGACTCCTGAATGGCGGCAAGCTCGTCTTCCATCTTCTTGAGCTTGCTGCGGCGGCCGGCGCAGTCGAAGGCCAGGGCGGCGATCGGCTTGCCCTTGAGACCGCCGAGGGCTTGGGCGGAGCTCTCTTTCGCCGTGCGGATCACGGTATCCGTTTCCTTGGCCTGCCGCCCGGCCAAGGCGACCTGGAAATCGCCGGAGAGCATCAGTGCCACGGCGCTGTCCTCATGCAGCTTTCCGCCGAAATAGACGAAGGTCTGCCCGGCGTTCTTATTGGCGCAGCCGCCGGTGATGGGGAAGCCGTTGCCCAGGGTCTTCTGGACCCCTTCCACGATGGCCTGATTCTTGGGGGCATGGGCGTCGGGAATGAGGATCAAGAGCCGGTCCTTTTCCCCGCGGCGGAGCTTCTCGGCCAGCTTGGCACCGGCCGCGTGCAGCTTCTTCTCGATCTCGTCACGGTGCTCCTGAAAGGTGAGCTTGGCAGTGCCCAGACCGGTCACCAGGACCGCGGAGACGCCGAGCCCCTCGCCGCCGATGCCGAGGAGGCACACCGCGTCGGCATCCTTGCACCCGGCCTGGGTGAACGACCCGTAGGTCGCCCCGCCCACGACAATCTCCTTGGGCAGAACGGAACAGACGCCTTCGAGCAGCTTCTGCTTGTTCTCTTTGTCCTCAAAGCACTCGGAGACGATGACCGCGCGGAGCGGTGCGTCGCCCATGGCTTTCTTGAGGGCTTCGGCGGCCTCTTTGCCGGCGGCGGCCGGGTCTTCGTTCGCGGCGGCTGCCGTCTGGAGGACGATCTTGCCGGTCGCGGTCGCCTGAGGCGAAGACCATGTGTCGTCGGCGGCCAACGCCGCTATGCCGGGAAGCACCGCCGCGGCAAGCAGCCAAGCCGCGCAAACCCACCAGCCGATTCTCGAAGCTCGCATGTTGCCATTCTCCTCAAAAAAAGTCTCGATTGTCCCCGTCCGCTGGATTCCCCCTAAAGCCCACGGGGTACAACCCGTGGGCTTTGGATCCTCCGTGGCGCGTCACGTGTTTGTTCTTCTTTCTCAGTATTTCGAGCTGCACTGGCCCCAGGGGGTCCGGTTGTCGAAGGGCGGTTCGGGGCCCCACTTGGCCCCTTGCCACTTGCTCCAGGCCCAGGGGCTTCGTTCCCAGGGCCACAGCCCGGCCGCCTCACCCCAGTCGCGAACGCCTGTGCCGTCGGGATCGTGGACCAGCACCGAGAGGCAGAACTCGCGGCCCTCGCCCGGCTTCAGGAGCGGTATCAGCTTGAACGGGATCGCACACTCGTAGTAGGTGGTCCCGGCGTTGCGGCTGACGGCCAGCTCCGCTTGGACCGGCTGGAGATCGGCAAGCGCCCGGGCCTTCTGAGTCACCGCCAGCTTCGCGTCCGGATCGGCCAGCAAGAGGCATCCGGCTTTTTCCCCCGGCTTGGCGCCGGCCAGGAGGAGGAACTCGTAGCGCCCGGCCGCTTCGTCCGGTGAGCTGCCGGTCTTGGTCTCGGCCGGGGCCAGGGCGATCTGTACGGCGTCGATTCCCTGATCCGGCCCGGCAGGCGAGGTCACGAGCTTGTCCTCTTCCACCGCAACCATCGCGCAGAACTGCTTGCGGTTCCAGTACGTGCTGATGGTGGTTTTCTTGCCGCCGGTAGTGAAGGTAACGGGAATGGCGTCCTTCCAGTCATCGACGCGGCCGTCGATCGTGGGCTTGAAGAAGGGGGCGCTGGCCGTCGCCACGTTCTGCCGGCGAACGACCGACGTTCCCGCCCCCACGACCGCGACCTCCAGCGGATAGGAATTGCTCTTTAGGATCGTGCCCCGCTGCACGGTGAACTTCACTTGTTTCGTTTCGCCGGCGGTCAGCGAGACCCTCTGCTCGGGCGGAGCGATGGCCCAGCCCTCCGGTCCCTTGACGCGGAGAGTGCCCTCATACGGCACTTGCCGGAGGTTCTTGATCGTCACCACGGCATGGGGCGTGTGTGCGGGCGCCACGGCGAAACTCCCCACCCGCAACGCCACCGGCTCGCCGGCCGCCATCGCAGCGGCCGCCCCGAGGAAAGCCCATAGGCTCAGCGCAGAAACCGCAGCCGCCGACCGCCGAGCCGCCCATCGTCGAAGCGCCAACGTGTTCATCGAGCGATGCCTCGTTTTCCCCCAAGTGCGTTGCGGGTGTCTTCGCGGCGAAGGCCCTATTGTGCCCCGGCGTCAGGGGCCGGTCAAGAATCGGGCCTCACCCGCCATCCGCACAACGGGGGGAAAGCCCGCGGCGCGTGGGAGTCCCCGGCAGTGCAAATGCGCAGGACGTCGTTTTCCGAGCACGAACTCCCCCGGTAGACTTCCGAAGTCTCCGAGACTTCGGAAGTTGGGAAGTCTGTTCGGAAGTCTGTTTGGCTCGGGCTTCGCCGCGCCAAGCGGGACCGGCCCGTCGCACGGCACGGCTTGCCGGAGCGGCGTCGATTTGATACGCTCCCAAAACCCCGTAGGTCCAAAGCGGCCGGGATCGTGGCCGCTCGAAAGGCTGTCGAGGAGAACGTCTCATGGGCGAGTCGGCGGCGGAAACTCTCCACAGTGCCCTGCGAATCGACTGGATCGACCTGGCGATCATCCTGGCGTACCTCGTGGGGATCGTGGCCTTGGGCTTGTGGGCCGGGATGCGACGGAGGCAGCACGCGGGAGACACGTACTTTCTGGGCGGCCGGACGATTACCTGGCCGATCATCGGGGCGGCCCTATTTGCCTCGAACATCTCCACCGTCCACATGGTGAGCCTGGCGGAGTGCGGCTACAAGAGCGGCCTCTTGTACGGCAACTTCGAGTGGATGGCCCCCTTCACGCTCATCTGCCTGTCGCTCTTTTTCGCGCCGTTTTACATCCGCTCCGGCGTCACCACGCTCCCCGACTTCCTGGAAAGGCGCTACAACCGCGCCTGCCGCGATTGGCTGGCGGTCCTCTCCATCATCGCGGCGATCGTGATCCACATCGGGTTCGCTTTCTTCACCGGCGCCTGGGTGTTGCACGGGATGTTCGGCATCAATCTTTACCTGTGCATCTTCGTGGTGGCCGGCCTGGCGGGCCTCTATACGATCGTGGGCGGCCTCTTGGCGGTGATGTGGACCGAATCGATCCAGACGATCATCCTCCTGACCGGCGCCATCTCGATCACGGCCATCGGCCTGTTCAGTACCGAGGTGGGGATCGGCGGTTGGGACGCCCTGAAGGAGGCGGTTCATCCGGTCAATTTCTCGATCATCCGCCCCAGCAGCGATCCGACGGGCCTGTCGATGTGGGCCGTATTCCTCGGTTATCCCGTGATCGGGCTGTGGTACTGGTGCTGCGACCAGGTGATCGTGCAGCGGGTGCTGGCCGCCAAGGACGAGAACCACGCCCGCATCGGGCCCCTGTTCACGGGCTTCATCAAGATCCTGCCGATGTTCATCTTCGTGCTGCCGGGCCTCGTGTGCCTGGGCCTGATCGGCAAGGGAGTCCACACCGATCCGCTGGAGAACCCCAAGGGCACGCTCACGTACCTGATCAACCACGTCCTCCCGCCGGGCATGAAGGGGCTCATGGCGGCGGCGCTCTTGGCCGCGATGATGGGATCGGTCTCCGCGGCGCTCAACTCGATCGCCACGGTCTTCAGCTACGACATCTTCAAGCGCTACCGTCCGCAAGCGTCGGATCGCACCTTGATCCTGGTCGGCCGGGTCGTCACCGGCGCGGCCATGCTGCTGGCCATCGCCTGGTCGCCGCTGATCGGCAATTTCGAGACGATTTTCCAGGGGCTCAACGACTTGATCTGCTACATGGCGCCGCCGGTTACGGCGGTGTTCTTGCTCGGCGTGTTTTGGCGAGGGGCCTCGGGGAAGGCGGCGCTCGTGACGCTCTGGAGCGGTGCGGCCATGGGCGTTGCCGTGTTCGTCGTCGATTTCTTCGACATCGGCGGCTGGAGCGTCCACTCGATGATTTCCGGCTTCTACATGTTCCTCGCGAGCTCCGTCGTGCTGATCGTCTGCTCGCACATTCTCCCGCACGCGCACACCGCCGAAAGTGCGGCCCTCGTGTGGAAGAACCCGCTGGAGCCGCTCCGCGGGAAGGCGTGGCGCGGGATCGGCAACTACCGGCTCGTCGCCTTCGCCCTCTTTGCCGTGATGGTCTTCTTGTACTGGACGTTCGCCGGCGACCGGAGTTATTACCCCATCGAGTGCCGGCTCACCTTGGCCGATGGCAGGACGCCGGTCGCCCGGGCCAAGGCGACCCTGCAATGCGACGACCCGCGGTTCAACTTCAGCGCGACGACCGACGACGAGGGAAAGTGCAGCTACGGAACGAGCTCGCTTGCCGGCGGAGCACCGGCCGGGGCGACGTATCGAGTTGCCGTGGAGCCGGGCGAAGGCGGAGCGCGGATCCACTCGAAATACGCCGTTGCCGAGACCTCCGGCCTGACGTTCACCGTCGAGGCCAAGAAGAATGAGCTGCGCTGGAAACTCGACCCGCCGGCCGGCGAACCAGATCAAGGACATCCGGTGCAAGCGACACACCTGGGCGCGAAGGTGGTGTTCGAGCGACGGTAGGTGGCGGGGATGAGATGAGTGGATGGCTCCTTTCCGCCGTTTTCCATAGAATGTGGTCGGGGCGCAAAGCTGACAACGAGAAGAAAGGGGAGGTGGATATGGCGTCCAAGCAGTCGAGTGAACTGGCACGGCGGGCGAGCGCGATCTACGAAGAGAAGCTCAGAAGCCGAGAGACTTAAGGGGACAGGCGCATATTCTGGGAGTTATGCGGAATTTGGGGAGCATCCCTAGCCGTACTCTGGGAATCTGAGAACCACAGCGTCGATGACCCTGAGGAGTTGCCGTCCCCGTCCCGCTTCCGTCAGTTCCGTCCAGACCGGAAACTGATAGGAAACGGGCGCGTGGACGGGCGCCGCGTGCGGCCAAGGGTACTCGGGATTCGGACTATTCTGTCCGGCGAGGTCCGGGGCCAGTCGCTCCAAATCGTATGCCAACGGAGTGACCGTCCGTATCCAGGTGTGCAAATCCTGCGGCCTGCCGAACCCGAGGAACTCGGCAATGAGATAGAAGTCGGGGGCCGGTCGATCGTCGAGGGCCTGAAGGAAGCGGACAAACGAGGCATGACTCGCGCGCGGCGGGCGGTCCGTTCGCCAGAAGTATGCCTTGCCGAGTTTCTCCGTGACCATCTGCAGGTAATGCAGTTGATGGCAAGGAGCGGCGCCGTCTCTACGCAGGAGGAGCAATACGGAATGGTCCGCGCGGACCTGCTCCCACCAAACCTGCTGGTAGCGGTTCATGACCCCTCTTCGAGAGGTCGAGCGAACCGGATCGCGCCGTCCAAGGACCAACCCTCCGGCAACTGGAGTTCGCTGGTACTGATCTTCTTCCATTGAGCCGGGGTGACGTCGAGGACCAGGAGGCTATGGGCCTCCGCGCCGCCCCTATCAACGCCAAAGTCGATCGGTTCCAAGGGATCGTTCTCGCGAACGGCCAACAACTCGTTCACCTCAAGAAACCGAATCTCCCGTTCTGGGGCGCTCGCAGGCAAGTAGTAGATGGCCCGAGTTCCCGGATCGGTCTCGAGGTGGCGCTTGGCATACCGACGCGCCATTTGGTGTTTGTCGAACTGGACCACGGACACGACACTCGCTCCTCCCCGCGCGAGCGGGGGTTCCGGTATGGGACACTCTAACCATGATACTCGCAAGCCGTTTCACGGAAAAGAGCACCAAGCAAAGGGGTAGGGAAAAGGTGTCCGGAACCATCGTTTGGTCGAACCGGGGCCAGAAACGGTTGGTGATGCTCTCCTCGACCCCGAAGCCGTGTGCAAGGGAGGTGCGACCACGCGGCTGAATCTTCGGCAAGTGGCCCCGCGGCACAAGGGCCGGCGATAACGCGACGGTCACGTATGCTGCGAAACGTACGGAGACCGGCGAGCTTCAAGGGGCGCGGGTTCCATGAGGTTCGTAGTCGCCGCAGGCCATTATTGACTCTTACGAGTTTTTCGTATATTCTTACGGTATATGCGTAAACCGAGTCCGATCGACCCGCTGATCAACAAGACGACGCAGGGCCTGCTTGCGGCAACGGTCCTTCAGGCCGAGCGATCGTGGTATCTGAGCGATCTGGCGAAGCACCTGCGCCGGCGCCCCTCAAGTCTCCAGCAGCCGCTGGCAGCCTTGGTTTCCGCAGGTGTGCTGTCGCGCCGCAAGGAGGGGAATCGGGTGTACTTCCAGGCCAACCCGGATTGCCCGTTCCTGCCGGAACTGCAGGGCCTCATGGCGAAGACGGTGGGCCTGATGGAGGTGCTCCGCGATGCGCTGGCTCCCCTCAAGTCACGGCTCGCGGTGGCGTTCATCCACGGCTCCGTCGCGGCGTCCCGCGAGCATGCAGGCAGCGACATCGATCTCGTGGCCATCGGTCGAGTCGGCCTCGCCGAACTGTCGCCTTTCCTGGAGAAGGCCGAGGAGCGTCTCGGGCGGGCGGTGAATGCCAACGTGTACTCGCCGGGGGAGTTTGCCAAGAAGGTATCGGCGAGGAACCACTTTGTATGTTCTGTGCTGGACAAGGAGAAGGTGTTTGTTGTAGGGAAGCCCGATGACCTGGAAAGAACTGCTCGCCGGAAAGCGCATTGAGCCGCACGCGACGAGCAAGCAAGAGCTGGACGCGCTACGGAGCGCCGTGAGCCGGAACCTCAGCGACGCGGCGCTTCGGCAGCTCTCCGCGGACAACCGATTCGGACTGGCGTATGAAGCGGCCCTCTTGAGCGCAAAGATGGCAGTGGCCTGCGCCGGGTATCGCGTGAAGGGACAGGGGGCGCATCAGACGACGTTCGCCGCCCTGAAGCTTGCCCTGGGAGCGGGAATCAACAAGACAGCCGTGTACCTTGAACGCTGTCGGCGCAAGCGAAACGAACTCAGCTACGACGCGGCAGGAGTCGTCACCGAGACGGAGGCAACCGAGATACTCGCTCAGGCGCGGGCGCTCGAGGAAACGGTCGAGCAGTGGATCGCGAAGAACCGCCCGCAGTATTCGTAGGTTATGCTTCAGTCTGCGTAGGTTATGCATTAGCATAACCCGGAAGCGAGATCCGTGAACCGTCAGCCGCGGGCGGCGGTGTTATGCTGAAGCATAACCTACGAGTATTGGCGACTCCGAGTGCGAGAGAACCGGCATGGGCGACTCCAGGCAAGACACTGCCAATCGACCGCAGCAGGAGCTGACCGACGTTTTGCGGCTCTCGCTGATTTCCGGGGTGGGGCCGCGGATGCGGCGGATATTGCTGGAGCGTTTCGGCACGTCCGCAGCGGTGCTTCATGCCGCGCCGGCCGAGCTGCGCGAGGTCCACGGCGTCGGCCCGAAGCTGACGCGGAAGATCGTCGCCGCCGGGGAAGAGATCCATGCCGAGGAGGAGATCGCCCTGTGCCGCGAGCGCGGCGTGACGATCCTGACCGAAGCCGACCCGAGTTACCCGGAGCTGCTCCGCCAGATCCCCGATCCGCCGGGCGTGCTGTTTGTGCGCGGGGAGCTCCGGCCGCAGGACGGGCTGGCCATTGCCATCGTGGGCACGCGGCACGCCACGCAGTATGGCCTGCGGCAGGCGGAGCGTCTGGCGGCCAGCCTTGCCCGCGCCGGTCTGACGGTCATCAGCGGCCTGGCGCGGGGGATCGACGGGGCGGCACACCGCGGGGCGCTGGCGGCCGGCGGGCGAACGCTCGCCGTGCTGGCCAGCGGCGTCTTGAACGTCTATCCGCCGGAGCACGGCAAGCTGGCCGTCGAAGTGGCTGCCCACGGGGCGCTCTTGAGCGAGGCCCCGCCCCGTGCGGAGCCCTTGGCGGGGGCCTTTCCGCAGCGGAACCGGCTCATCAGCGGCATGGCCCTCGGCGTGATTGTCGTCGAGGCGGGGGACCGCAGCGGGGCCCTCATCACCGCCCGTCACGCCATGGAGCAGGGCCGCGAGGTTTTCGCCGTTCCCGGCCGTATCGAGGACCGCACCTCGCGGGGCTGCCACCGGTTGATCCGCGACGGGGCGAGACTCGTGGAATCGCCCGACGACGTGCTGGAGGAACTCGGGCCGCTCTTCAAGGCCACGCCGCGCGAAGACGGGCAAGTGGTCCATCACCCGGCCGAGCTGTTGCTCAACGAAGTCGAGCAGCAGGTGCTTTCCGCCATCGGCGGCGACGCGACGCCGATCGATGCCCTGATCGCCCGAACCGGCCTGACGGTGCCTCAGGTCCTTTCCACGCTCAGCGTGCTGGAGGTGCGCCGCGTGATCCGCCGGTTAAGCGGCACGACGGTTGCCCGGGTGTGAAGCCGATCCGCGCGACGCGCAGGGCATCCAGGCGGTCGCTTTCCGTCCGCCCGCGATATAGCCCGAGACCTCGCTCGCGGAGCCGTTGGAGGTACACGGCCAAGACCCTTTCCGGCCCGCATCCCAATTGCTCTCCGTAACGCGCCGCAAGGCAGCGGGCCGGCATTCCCGCCAGCGCGTCTTCCCGAAAGCCCGCCAGGTCGGCCCGCAACTCGGCCGCGTAGCGCAGCCCTTTCCTCGCGTTGACCGCCAGCAGCAGGCACATGAGCACGAAGAGGCTGCGCCGGACGTGGCGCCCCAGGGCCGCGGTGCCGCAGGCTTCAGAGAGCAGGTAGACCAGGCAGAACAGGATCGCGGCCAACGTGACGTAGCGCGGGGTGAAGCCGGCGCCCGGTCCCAGGAACGCGCGTCCCCAGCCGATCCCCATCGCCAGCGCCCCGACTCCCGCAAAGAAACAGAAGAAACCGGCGGCCCGCACGCGGTCCTGGGGGCGGTCGCGAAACGCGTGGCACAACTGCCAAACGCCAAGGGCTCCGCCTGCCGCCACCAGGAGTGCCGAGGCGGGCCAGACTTCCTTGGCGGCCAGCCCGATGCCGCTACTGAGAAACTCCAGACCGGTGCGGAGGGACGCAAGAATCCCGGGCGACGCGGCATGGTTCTCCGGCCTGGTGAATCCCAAGAAGTACACGGTCACCAGGGCGACCGGCATTGCGGCCAGCGCGCCCATCGCCAGCGCGCGGCGCGCCGCGTGTGGTCCCCCGTCGCGCCACCGGCTAATCGCCGCGAACCCGAGCCAGCACGCCATGGCCGGCAGGTACGCCAGGCCGAAGGTCCCGCACAGACCCAGCCCGACGAGGCAGCCCGTCACCAGCACGGCCGAGGCCAGGGAGAGTTGCCTGCCGCAGCGGGCCACTCGTATGAGGATGATCCCTGCGAGGACCGTGGCGGTCACGAAGTTGAGTTGAAAGCCCCAGACGAGGTTGGTAATGTGTCCCCAGTGGAGGAGCGCCAGCGGAAAGAAGGCGTCGCAGAGGCTGGTTCGACCTCGAAGCCTGCGAGCCGCCAGCATGAGTGCCATCGCCAGCCCGCTTAAGGCCAGCACATTGAAGAACGAGCCCGCCCGGAAGCTAAAACCGCTCAGCTTGCCCAGCCCCAAGTAGATCAATCGGGGAAGGACCATGCGGTGTTCGTTGTGCTGGGACCAGAGCCACTGGAGGCTCGCCGGCTCTTGGCCCGTCACGACCGGGACCCACGCCCATTCGTCGAAGTAGGGCATCGTCAGGCCGTAGGCAGCAACAAACCATAACCCAGCCAGAGACAGTACCGCCCAAGTGGCCCAAGCGGCAACCGCCTGCCCCTTCGATGAGGCGGTCAAAATGCCCGTTCGACGCAGGAGAATCCCGCGGAGGTTGGGCCAAACGGACGGGGCCGGCGAGGACATGGGTGATCTGGGCAGAGCGGGGGGAAGCTATTCATTGTGGGTGGTCCTTCTACTGGAAGATCCATCCCGCGTCAAGGCGAGTTTCGCTGAAGACCTTTTCGGATCTGCCGGCAGAGCGACAAGGCCGGCAGGGATTCTCTCGAACAGATGGCCCCTTATGGCAGTCATAATGGAGGGAAGACGGTTGCCATGGAACATGTCGCCCTGATTCAGGCAGAGCGGGTCGAACCGGTGCCCACCAGCGCGGAGCGTCGAGCATTCCTGGACTTGGTCGACTCACACGGGTCGGCCATCATGACGATGTTGCGCCGGCTGTGCGGCAACGGCCACGACGCGGACGACGTGTTCCAGGAGACGGCGGTCCGCGTGTGGCGAAATCTGCAGAGTAGGCCGCGGTTGCGCAATCCGCGGGGATGGCTGATGACCGTCGCCTATCGGTGTTTCCTTGACCATCGCGGGCGGCGACAGGCCCCCGATGCCCTTGTGGACTCGCCCGACCGCCGGCTCGACGGTCCTGAGGTTCAGGCCGAGCATTCGGAGCAGTGCGGCCGGCTCAGCGCAGCAGTGGGAGAATTGCCGCAGCCCGTGCGCGAGGTCATCGTTCTGCACTATACCGGCGGGCTGACCTTGAGCCGGACGGCCGAGGCCATGGGCATGTCCGTGGGGACGGTGAAGAGTCGCCTCAATAGCGCCTTGGAGAGACTGAGGAGCGTACTGGTATGAAGTGCGATGAGTTCCTGAGCAAGGTACGGACGGGCGGCCTTTGGAGTCGGCTGTTGGCCCGGGTCCACGTGGCCCGCTGTGGCCGTTGTGCTGCGCTGCAAGAGCGGCTTGGCGAGATGGAGGCGGAGCTGGCCCGGACCGCGCCGCTGACGGACGCCCAGCGTCGGCTCTGGCAACAGGCCATGGAGGCGGAAGCCGGGGTGCGGCCGCGCTCGCCGGTTCGTTGGCGCCTGGCGGCCGTCGCGGCGGCCGCGGCGCTGGTGGCGGTCTCCGTGGTCGTCTGGCAGTGGATGGGGAATCCTCCCGACATCCAACCGGTCGCCGAGATGGGCGACCGGTCGCCGCCAGACGCGCCGGGCTTGCTGGTCTTGCCGCAAATGGATGAGAGGCGCCCCGCCATACAAGCCTTGGGGAACCTCGACGTGCAAGTCGTACAACACGACCCCGGCTTTCAAGTCGCGCCGGCGCAGAAGGCCCAAGAGCCGCGGTCCATATCGCTGTACCAGGAACGCCAGGCTTACAGTGAGCACCCACGAGCCCAATCCGAGATGACGCGGGAACTCGCCGAGATTCGCAGCGGGCTGGACGGTTTGTCGGCCCGGCTCGACGAGTTGTCGCGCAAGGCCCGGCTCTTGAAGGCCCGGCGCCAGG
>CAYGZA010000223.1:0-11458 GCA_964354135.1 uncultured Planctomycetaceae bacterium | reverse complement strand
CTCGGGGCCGATGCCCGGGTAGGCCCCGGGCGTGTCGATGAAGCAGATCACCGGAAGGCCGAACTTGGCCGCCATTTGCATCTTGGCCATCGCCTTCCGATAGCCCTCCGGATTGGCCTGACCGAAGTTGCAGGCGATCCGCTCCTTGGTGTTCTTGCCCTTCTGGTGGCCGACGACCATCACCTTGTAGGCGTCCAGCTTGGCCCAGCCGGTGCGGATCGCGCGGTCGTCGCCGAAGAACTTGTCGCCGTGCAGCTCGACGAACTCGTCGAACACCAGCTCCAGGTAGTCGGAGGTCTGGGGGCGCTCGGGATGCCGGGCCACCGAGACCGTCTCCCACGGCGATAGGCTGCTGTAGATCCTCCTTTTCAGCTCGGTGATCTCGCGGAGCAAGCGGCGGAGCTCGTTGCGGACCTCGGGGTTGTCCTGGGCGCTGCGCTCGAGCTTCTCGCGCCGCGCTTCCAGCTCGTAAATCGGCCGTTCGAAGGGGAGCCTGTATTCCGTCTTGGGCATGGTGGTCCTGCTTCGCCTTGCTGAGGAACTGCTGCAACTGTCCGAAGTGCTGCGATGATTTTTATTGACCTGCAAACAAGTCGGCCGCCGATCCAAATCGCCGGAATCGCGTCAGCCGCCCACGCCGCGCGCCGGCCCGGGCATTGGCACCGCGCGGCGGAAGACCGGCGTTTGGCGAACCTTCCGGCAAAACTCCTCCGTCGTCCTGGGCCGGGCCGCCGCCTCCTTCTGCATCGCCCAGCGAATCAACTGGGCAAACTCGGGGGTTACGCTCACGCTGAGGCTCTCCAACGCCGGAACGGGCGCCTTGAGGTGCTTGTTCAGTAGCTCGTTGGCGTTGGTGCCGGTGTAGGGCGGCCTCCCTGCCACCAGCTCAAACAAGGTACACCCCAGACTGTACAGATCGGCCCGCTCGTCCAACGGCAGTCCGCGGATCTGCTCGGGAGAGATGTAACTGCGGGTCCCCTGCACCTTTGATTTCGGCAGGAACCAGCGGCTGAGTACCCCTTTTTTCCGTTGGGCCAGGGCGAAATCGATGAGCTTTACGTCGCCGTCGTCGGCCACCAGGAAGTTGTCCGGCTTGATGTCGCGGTGGACCCAGCCCCGGCTGTTGAAGTATGCCAACCCCTCCGTGGCCTGGAGCACGATCTTCGGGATCCACGGGGCCAAGAGGTCCAGCCCCTGGCGGAGCCGGGTCTTCATGTTGGCCCCCATGAACCACTCCATGGCGAGATAAGGGGCCCCCCGATCCGTCCCGAAACCGAGGATCCGGATGATCCGCTCGTGGGCCACCCTCAAGCCGACCAGCCGCTCCCGCTTCAGGTACCGCAGGTGTTCCCGACCCCGCCAGAACTGCTCCAGGAGGGTCTTGACGGCCACGAAGCAGCCCCGGTGATCGTCGTACGCCTGCCAGATTTGCGTGCCGTGGCCGACGTGGACGACGTTCAAGAGCCGATAAGGGCCGAGAAAAGCCAGGTTCGCCTTACTCACGGAGAACACCGTTCCAGCAACAGACGAGTTCGGTAGACCACGGCCGGGGGGGCCGCGTTGCGAGCCGCTAGAAGTGTAGCGGCCGCAAGCCCTAGGGACAATCGCATCAAAGGGATCGCGACAAGTCTCCCGAGGTCGCTACTCAGTTTCCACGACCAAAAACACGCAACACTCCTAATTATCCCATTTTACCTGCCCGCCAGCCGGTGGCATAGTGCCCTATCCCCGCTGTGCCTCAAGCAGCCTGAGGTACAGCTCACGGAGTTGGGCGGTCATTCTCTCGTGGCGGAAGACCTCCGTGAAGCGGCGGCGGCCCTCCGCCCCGAGCCGCTCGCGGAGGTCCGAATCGGCTGCCAGGCGGCGGATCGCCTCGGCCAGCCCCGCGGTGTCTTTGGGCGGAATCAGATAGCCCGTCGCACCCGGGATGACGACTTCCCGGGCACCGTCCACATCGTAGCTGACGACGGGCTTCCCGGCGATCAGGGCTTGGGGAAGCACTCGGGCGAGCCCCTCGCGTAAGCTGGCATGGACCACGATGTCCATCGCGGCCACCAGCGCCGGGATCCGATCCGGGGGCACCAGGCCGGTGAAGCGGAAGTAGTCGGTCAAGCCGGCGGCGGCGATTTGCCTGCGGAGCCGGTCGGCCAGGAGCCCATCGCCAACCAGGAGAAACCGCAGATTCGGCTGCGAAGCAATCACGTCGCGGGCCGCCCGGATCACGTCTTCGTGCCCCTTGAGGTGAAACAGCCGTGCGACCTTGCCGACCACGACGTGCTGGCGGGCGTAGCCCAGCTCGTCGCGGGCCTCTTGCCGGCGCCTGTCCGATTGGAGGAACGGCTCGACCTCCATGCCGCTGTAGATTGTGGTGAATTTCTCGCGGGGTGCGACACCCGCTTGGACCATCAGGTCCGTCATGGCGTCGGCCACGCTGACAAAGGCATGGCAGCGGCCGGCGGCCCAGCGCTCGCAGGCGCGGAAGAAAGCCCGGGCCATCCGCCCCTGGTACGGATGGAACGGGGCCCCGTGAACGCCGTGTACGACCGCCGGGACTCCCAAGGCCGTGGCGGCCGCGCGGCCCAAGATGCCCGCCTTGGCGCTGTGCGTGTGGACCACGTCGGGCCGGAAGTCGCGGAGCACGTGCTTGATCCGCCGGTAGCTGACCAGGTCGCGCCACGGATGGATTGAGCGTCGCAATTGGGGGATGACTTCGGTGGGCACCCCCCCTGCCCTAGCCCGCTCCAATAGACTCCCTTCTGGCCCGATGGGGGGGCCAGTCACCAGCAGCACCTCGTCGCCGTAGATCCGCATCAGGTCTTCGCACGACAGGAGCGTGTTCTCCTGCGCCCCGCCGAGGATCAGCCGCGTGATGACGTGGACAATTCGCATGGAGAACGGTTCAGGGTTCAGGGTTCAGAGCCGGGCCGTGTCGGCCCGGTACAGTTCAGCATTCAGAGCCGGGCCGTGTCGGCCCGGTCGTTCTCGCATTCACGGCTCTCGTACTCCACGCGGAGCAAGCACAGGCCCCGTGCTGGCGCCGTGGGACCGGCAGCGCGGCGGTCGGCGGCGGCCAGGATTTCCCCCACCCACGCCTCGCTGCGGTTGCCGCGCCCCACTTGGACCAGCGAGCCGACAATCGTGCGGACCATGTTGTACAGGAACCCGTCCGCCTCGACTTCGACGGCAATCACGTGACGGTCGGGCCCTTCCCCGCGACGGACTTGGATATCGTAGATCGTGCGGACTGTGGTTTTCCGGCTCGATCCCTGCGTTTGGAAGCTGCGGAAGTCGTGCGTGCCCACGAGGGCCTGGGCAGCCCGGTGCATTGCCGGCGCGTCGAGGTCGAAACGGCAGTACCACGCCGTCCGCCGGCGGAACACGTCGCGGACCGGCCCGTCGCATATCACGTAGCGATATCGTTTCCGCCGGGCGTGGAAGATCGCGTGGAAGTCTCCCGGGGCCTCGACCGCCTCCAGAACGGCCACGTCGTGCGGCAAGTGGGCATTCAGGGCCCGGCGGAGCACTTCGACCGGCAGTCGGCTTTCCGTGCGGAAACCGGCCACTTGCCCAAGGGCGTGTACCCCGGCGTCGGTCCGCCCGCTGCCCAACACGCGGGTTGGCTGGCCCGTAACCTCCTGAATCGTGTTCTCCAAGACCCCCTGCACGGTCTTGCGCCCCTCTTGGAACTGCCAGCCCGCGTAGGCCGTTCCGTCGTAGGCCACGGTGAGCTTGATGTTTCGCACTGGCTACTGCTCACTGCCGGCTGCCTACCGCCTGCCGCCTACTGCCTACCGCCTACTTCCCCTTCACCAGGGCCTCGGCGATCTGGACCGCGTTGGTGGCGGCGCCCTTGCGCAGGTTGTCGCTCACGCACCAGAAGACCAGGCCGTTGGGCAGCGAGAGGTCCTCGCGGATGCGGCCGATGAAGGTCTCGTCGCGCCCGTCGCAGTTGATCGGCATCGGGTAGACCTTGTTGGCCAGATCGTCCATCACCACGAGCCCCGGCGTAGCGGCGAACAGCCGCCGCGCCTCTTCCACGGAGATCTTCTTTTCCGTCTCCACGAGGATCATCTCGCTGTGGCAGTTGCTCACCGGCACGCGGATGCACGTGGCGCAGATCTGGATCGACTCGTCCTCCAGAATCTTCCGCGTCTCGTAAACCATCTTCATTTCTTCCGAGGTATACCCGCGCTCCTTGGGCGAGCCGATTTGCGGGATGCAGTTGAAGGCGATCGGGTAGGCGAAAACCTCGTAGCGGTAAGCCCTTTCGGCCAGGAGGGCCCGGGTCCCCTGCTCCAGGTCGCGGCTGGCGGCCATGCCGGCGCCGCTGGCGGCCTGGTAGGTGCTCACCACGACGCGGCGGACCCGCCCGGCGTCGTGCAGCGGCTTGAGGGCTTGGACCATCTGCGTTGTCGAGCAGTTGGGGCTGGCAATGATCCCGTGATGCCGCCGGATGGCGTGGCCGTTGACCTCCGGGATCACCAAGGGGACCTCGGGATCCATACGCCAATAGGCGCTCTCGTCGACCACGACACAGCCGCGCTGGACCGCCTCGGGCACGAAGTCCCGGGCGACCTCGTCCGGGGTGCTGGCGATGGCCAGCTCGACCCCGTCGAAGGCCGGCGGTTTGAGCTCTTCGATCGTGTAGCTGCGGCCGGCGAAGTCGATCGTCTTCCCTGCCGAGCGGCTGGAGGCCAGGAACTTGATCCGCCGGCAAGGGAAGCCGCGGGTCTCCAGCAGGCGGCAGATGATCGTTCCCACGGCACCGGTGGCGCCCACAACCGCAACCGAGTCGAACACGAGCCCTCTCCCAGAAAGACCAAGACCACCCGCCGTGCCCGCAAGGCCGGCAAGCCAACAATTATAGGGAGATCGTGGAGAACCTCAACCGGGTACTCGACCGTCGGGGTCGGCACTCCCCTGCCCTTCCCTGCCCTGCTCCGCTCCGCTCCGCCAACGGCAACCGAATGTCGTCGCAAAGAGCGCCGCGCTCCGAGGCTCTCGTACAACGGCGGCGTCACGGCCTGCCAAGAAAGAGACCCTCACACCGAGAAGACACCGCGAAGACTTCCGAAGTCTTAAAGACTTCGGAAGTCTCTTTGGCTGCGGCACTATCACGATGCGCTGCACCGGCGAGCGCCGCGACGGCCTCTATCCCCCCTGGGCCACCAGGACGCCGTCCGCGGTCCGGTCGGCGAAGCTCAGGCCGACGCGGTCGCCGCTCGTGAGATATACGGTCCTGGTCGCTATGGCCCACTGCCGGCCGTCTCCGGCCCCTTGCGGGTTGCGCGGGAGCAGTACCTGCACCTGGTACGGGTAGTGCTTGCCTTCCGCCAGACCGTGGGAGACATACTGCCGGCGCGTGCCCGTGCTACGGGTTTCCAGGCCGTTGATGAAGACCTTGGCGCCCGCCGGCACGTGGACCGTCAGAAGGCCGCTATCGGGCCGCACGTCCAGCTTCGTGCTGCCCGGCTTCGCGGAATCCGGGACGGAGAGAGGCTTTGCCGGGCTCCCCGAACCCTTCACGCCCGAAGGACCCTCGGGGCCCGGGGGATTCAGCAGATCGTCCCTGCGCTCGGGCTCGGGCTTCGGCGGCGCCAGGGTGGGCTTGAGTTCCGGCTTGCGGGGAGCGGTGGCCGGCTGCGAGACCACCCTGCCCTCTTCACAGCAAACCTCGGAGACGAAGGAGACATAGCAGTGACACCAAGGCCGCCACCCGCAGCACCACCGGAAGGGCCGGTGTACGAAGTTGTACAGTGGCCGCAAAGGCCGGTACGACACGCAGCAGGGATCGCACACGCTTACCCAACACGGATCGCAAACCGAGACCCAAGCGTGGTGCCGCCACCACAGCCCGTGGGCCTCCGCGGGAGAGGCATTCACGGCCAGCGCCCCGGCGAAAACCGCGGCCAGTATCAGGTTCTTCCAGCTCGGTCGAATCATGGCATTTGGCTCCCTTCCAACAGGCAAACGAAGTGCGTCTTCAGTGCTAACCGACGTCGCGTGATCGTGAAACCCCACTCAGCATACCAACCGTAGCACGCAAATCAAGTAGGCTGCGAAGACTTCTCCGGTATCGAAGAGTGCGGAAAACAGGGGAAATACGGGCATTTTCCTCCGCCGGACCATGGCCCCGGTCCCATGACGGCCCACCTCATCGTCTTCTTGGCCGTGACAGAAATCCGCTGCCCCGTTGCCGCCCCAAGAAAGCACTGCTCTAGGTGCCCCAAAGGCCGACCGCTATAATCACCGGCCGCCGGCCTTCCCCTCTTAAGAGGCGGTGAGAAGACCTCCCTGAGTAGCGGGTCTCCAGCGTCCTATCTTGCAAGCCAATGCCCCCCCACGCTTGGGTTAGACGACTTCCCTGGTCTCTCCTGGTCGCCGCGTCGACACTCGTCGGCTTGGGATGGCTCGGGATCGACCGGTGCGAAGAGCTCGCGGGCGGGTCGGGCCGGTACCTCAGGCAACAACTGGTCTGGTCCGCCTTCGCCGGAGCGGCGATGCTCGCGGGCACACTTCCCAGTTGCCGCACCCTCAGCCGCTGGGCCTATCCCCTCTTTCTGGTGGTATTACTCTTGCTGGCGGCAGTGTACTGGTTCCCTGCGGTCAACGGGGCGAAGCGGTGGATCCGCTTGGGACCGGTCGGCTTTCAGCCGTCGGAGCTGGCAAAGGTGGTCTTCGTGCTGGCCCTCGCGCGGTACTTGGCCGATGGCGAGAACTCCCGGCGTCCACTTCGCCTCCTCTTGCCCCTGGGTCTCACGCTCTTGCCCGTGGTGTTGATTCTTCGCGAGCCGGATTTGGGCACGGCGACACTTCTTGTTCCAGTGCTCTTCTGGATGCTCTACGTGGCGGGGACCCGTCGCGGGAACTTGCTCCGGCTTGCCCTGATAGGGCTTCTCGCCATGCCGGTCCTTTGGGCCCAGATGAGCCGGGAGCAACGGTCCCGCGTAACCGCGCTCTTCGAGCAGGTAGGGCCCGGAGAGTCCACGGCCAGCGAGACCTATCAGCTCTATCAGGCAAAGCAGACGATGGCCCTCGGATCGGTCTGGGGGAGCGTTTGGACGGGTCAAGCGGCGGAGGACCTGGCGGTTTACCATCTTCCCGAGGCCCATAGCGATTTCGTTTTCTGCGTTCTGGTGGAGCGTCTCGGGCTTCCCGGGGCGGTTCTCATCCTGGCACTCTATGCCCTGCTGGTGTGGCGGGGGCTGGCGGTCGCCGCGGCCACCCAGGACCCGTTCGGCCGGCTGGTCGCTGCGGGCTTGACCGGCATGCTCGCCGTGCAAGTGCTGGTGAACCTCGGCATGGCCGTCGGGCTGTTGCCGGTGGTCGGGTTGTCGCTGCCGCTGGTGAGCTACGGTGGGAGCGGCCTGGTGGCGCAAGGAATACTCCTGGGGCTGATTCTGAATGTCGGTCTTCGGCCCGGCTACGACGTGGCCGGCGAGCCGTTTCGTTACGAGGCGTCGGGGGGTCCTGCCCGGTCTGGGACCGTGCGCGACGGATTCCTCGCTCTCTTGGGAAAGGAGGCCTGAAATGTTGGCCCGAACGAGTGTGATGGTGGCGTGGATTGCGGTTCTGGTCCTTTCGAGCGCCGGCTCGGGCGCGTCTCCGGAAGGGACGCCGCCCCAGTACGAAATCCAGCTCAAGCTGGTGGAGCGCGGAGCGGACGGCCGGGTGCAGGTTCTGTGCGCACCTCGCCTGATGACGCTTGAGGGGCAGCCCGCGGTGGTTCAAGTCGGAGGGGAGGTGCCCGCTCCTCGGGGTTCGGAAGTGGCAGAGCCCCTGCGATACGGCACGTCGTTCTCGGTGAAGGTCTTTCGCACCGGCGGCCGGCTATTGGTGGATGCAACGGCGAACGTAGCAGACCTCAGTTCCGCGACGGACGACGGAGTGCGGATCACCACTCGCGGCTTGCGGCTGGTCGAGGCGATCACTCTCGGCAAGGCAATCACGGTGGCACTCGACTCCGGCAAGCCCGGCGACGGGAAGTCTCGCCAATGGGAGCTCCTGGTCCGCCAACCGGACCCGGCCGAAGCGAAAGCGTCTGGACTTCCGAAGTCTTAGAGACTTCGGAAGTCTGATTGGCTGCGGCCTTGCCGCGCCAAGACTATCGCGGCCGAGAGGCTCCGCCCCTGCCTCGGGCCGTAGGGGCTATCTCCCTTTGCCTTTGGTTGCCTGGAGCCGGAGGTTGTCGAAGGAGACCTCGCCGGTGGCCCCCAAGAGCCCGATGCGGATGATCGCCTCGCGGGCCTTCACCGGAACCGGGATCACGCCCGTCTGGCGTTGCCACGGAAACGTGCCCTTCCAAGGGCCGATGGAGCCTTCGCCCACCACGGCGCGGTTCTCGTCGTAAAAGGAAATGGTCACGGAGGGCAACTGGCCGGCGTTCTGGCCGGGGTGGATCTCCTTGCAGCGGACGCGGATCGAAAGGTCGAGGGCCTTCACGGCGCGGCCGTCGCAGCCGAAGCCCTGGAGTGCCTGGGCCCCGCGGCCCGGCTCGGCGTTGGCGAACGTGACGTAGCTGTTGCCCGATGGGGCCTTCGAGTCCGCCGCCAGTTGGAGCTGGCGCTGGTAGTGCCAGCCGGCGGGCTCGGGCGGATCGCCTGCCGTTTCCTCGAAGTCGCCGTTGACGATCCGCGGATTGGCCGGGTCGGGCCGGACCTTGCGCTTGTTTTCCGCCTCGCCGGTCATCGGGACGAAGAGCGTCGGCCGAAGGGCCTCGGTCTCCAGCCGGCCGCCGGTCTTCCGAAGCAGGTAGAAGACCTGCTGGTAGCGCTCGCCTACGGGAACGATCATCCGCCCGCCCTCCTTGAGCTGCGCAACCAGCGCCGGCGGGACCCGCTCCGGCGAGCAGGTGACGATGATCTTGTCGAACGGGGCGTGCTCGGGCCAGCCCTGGTAGCCGTCGCCGACCTTGGCATAAACGTTGGCGTACTTGAGGCGCTTGAGGTCCTTGGCCGCCCGGTGCCCGAGGGCTTCGACAATCTCGATGGTGTAGACCTCGGCCACCAGTGGGCTGAGCACCGCCGCCTGGTAGCCGCTGCCGGTGCCAATCTCCAACACCTTGTCGGTGGGTTGGGGGTCGAGCTGCTCGGTCATGTACGCCACAATGAACGGCGGCGAGATGGTCTGCCCGTGGCCGATCGGCAAGGCCATGTCCCAGTAGGCGGCGTCGCGGAGGTTGGAGGGCTTGGTCGGCACGAACTCGTGCCGCGGGGTCTTGCGCATGGACTCGATCACGCGCGGGTTACCGACCCCCGCGGCGGCGATGTCCTGGTCCACCATGCGGTTCCGCGCGGCGGCGAAGTCGAGCCGCCCTTGCGCGGCCGAGCCGGCCGGTCGCGCAGCCCAAAGCACTGCGAGGCAGCAAACGAATCCGATCTGCCGACTGCGCGTGTGCATTGCCGTTCCACCTCATTCCGGGGCACGCTGCGCTTTGCCCCGGCCATCCGTCGAAGTTCCACGCAATCCTATTATACATTGAGCGTGCCTCGGCTGGACTGAACAACTCGGCCCCTCAGCTGGTGGGGCCCTGTCTTGTCGCAGCCTCTCCCGGCATAATGAATCGTTTGCGGTCGTCGGTGGAGCGTGCAGCCTGTGGTCGATGCGTCGCTCAAGGAGATCGTGCGGACTCGCCTTCTCCCTCGGGTACAGACCCCGGGGCAATACATCGGCGGGGAGCTGAACGCGGTGGTCAAGGACCACGGCCGCGTGCGGGGGAAGCTCTGCCTGGCCTTTCCCGACGCCTATACGATCGGCATGAGCCACCACGGCCTCCAGGTCCTCTACCACCTGATGAACCGCCGCGAGGACTGGGCCTGCGAGCGGGTCTTCGCCCCCGGGAGCGACATGGAGGACCTGCTCCGCCGGCACCGGCTCCCGCTTTACGGCCTGGAAACGTTCACCCCCCTGCCCTGCTTCGACGTGCTCGGCTTTTCGCTCCAGCACGAGCTCTCGTACGCGAACGTGTTGACAATCCTGGACCTCGGCGGCATCCCCCTGCTATCGGCCGAGCGGACCCTGGAGCATCCCCTGGTGATTGCCGGCGGGCCGTCCGCCCACAATCCGGAGCCGATGTCGCGGTTTGTGGACCTGTTCGCGATCGGCGACGGCGAAGAGACCTTGCCGGCGGTCTGCGAGGCGTGGCTCCGACTGCGGCATTCGGGCGGTGATCGGGCGTCGGTCTTGGCTGCCATGGCCCGCGAGCTTCCCTCCGTCTACGTTCCGCAGTGCTACGAGCCGGAGTTCGACGCCGCCGGGCGGATTGCCGGCCTGCGGCCGAGGGTTCCCGGCGTGCCGGCGATAGTCCCGCCGGCAGTCGTCGCCGATTTGGATGCGGTGCCGCTCCCTACGGCGCCCGTCGTGCCCTACGTGGCCTGCGTGCAGGACCGGATGACGATTGAGATCATGCGGGGCTGCCCGTGGCGGTGCCGTTTCTGCCAAAGCACCGCGATCAAGCGGCCGCTCCGCTTCCGCCGCGTGGAGACGATCGTCCAAGCGGCGTGGGAGACCTACCGCAACACCGGCTACGAAGAACTCTCGCTCTTGTCGCTTTCCACCGGCGACTATCCGCACCTCGACGAGCTGATGCGGCGTTTGCAGGAAACCTTCCGGCCGCTGGGCGTGGGGATATCCGTGCCCAGCCTGCGGGTCAACGAGCAGTTGCGGAGGGTCAGCGACCTCTTGAACACCGACCGCCATTCGGGGCTCACGCTTGCCCCGGAGGTGGCCCGGGACGACATGCGCCGCCAGGTCGGCAAGTCGATCCGCAACGACGACCTCTACGAAGGCTGCAAGCAGGCGTTCCGGAACGGCTTTCACCGGGTCAAGCTCTATTTCATGTGCGGCCTGCCCGGGGAGCGGCCGGTGGATCTCGACGGCATGATCGACATGGCCGAGACGGTCGCCCGGCTGGGCAAGGAGATCCGCGGGCGGCCGGTGGCGGTGGTGGTGAACGTGTCGAACTTCGTCCCCAAGCCCCACACGCCGTACCAGTGGAACGCCATGCAGCGGCGGGATTACTTCCGCGAGGCACACCAGCACCTCCGCCGGCGGCGAACGCTGCGGGGCGTCCAGATCAAGTGCCACGGCGTCGAGGCAAGCCTGCTGGAGGGGCTTCTGGCCCGGGGCGACCGCCGGCTTGGGACGGCCATCGAGCTGGCCTGGCGGCGCGGGGCACGCTTCGACTCCTGGTACGATCGGCTCCAGCCGGAGCTGTGGTGGTCGGCGATCGCGGAGGCCGGGATCGACGTGGAGGCGACCCTGCACGCGCCCTATCCGGTGACCGCTCGGCTGCCCTGGGACCACGTCGGCATCCGCCAAGGCCGCGGCTACCTGGAGAAAGAGCACGGCTGCTTGCAGGCGGAGCTGGCGGCGATGGAAAGCGGGGAGAGAGGCGAGTAATCAGTAGGCAATGGCACTAAGTTAGTCTTGACAAAAAACGAGTCCTCGCTGACGTAAG
>CAYGZA010000222.1:0-11485 GCA_964354135.1 uncultured Planctomycetaceae bacterium | reverse complement strand
AGCTGCCTGAGATTGTTCTTGCACTGGGTGCTGCGGGCGGCCTCGCGGGCGGCCTGCACCGCCGGCAAGAGCAACGCAATGAGGATGCCGATGATCGCGATCACGACCAGAAGCTCGACCAACGTGAAGCCCCGTCGGTCCGGAGACGTCAACGAGCGCGGAGAAAACCGAGACATGGTTCGACTCCCATGACCGGCGCACGGCGAGCGCGGAGTCTGCGCAATAGCGCAAGCCGCCGGAAGCACGTTAGCGCCGGGATCCGCGGGTGGATCAAAGCCTTGCTGTTAGGCGGCGGCTGTCCCTCGCAGCATGCCGCTAGTCCCGCGTTGGTAGGTCTTCTGACTTCCGAGCCCAGGTCGCCCGGCCTTCTCGTCGCTTCGCTGGGACTTCCCTAGCGACAATGGCCAAAGACTGGACGACCCGCTTTGCGCTCGGTCACAGCGGCGGGGCCGTTCCGGAATCGCACCGGAATTCCCTGTTTGTCGGCCCTTCAGAAGAAGTGGCCGACCACCAACGCCCGATCAAACCGCGGATCAGCATAGCAGGGCGCCGGTGACTTGTCAAAGGGGGTCCACGATGTTTCGGGGATCAGCCATGCGTGAGCCGGAACGTAGGATTCCCTGGTCCCTCACCTCCGGTCCCCGGTCCCTTCGCTTGCTACTTGGCAGCCGTGACGGCGAGCTTCCCGTCGGAGCTGAGTCCGGCTGCCCGCCAGACCTTGTCGATCGCCTCGCCGGCCTGCCGGACGATCCGGTCGCGGCGGGCGCTCTCGAACGACTTGCGGTCGGCCTTGGGCGTCACTGGGCCATCGTACCCGAGTTCGGCCAACATGGTCAGGACGGCAGCACCATCGATCTGGCCGGAAGCCCCGGGCAACAGGCGGTGCTGCTCGGTCAGTTCCGCCGGGGCCTTGTCGGCCGGGATGTCGGCCAATTGCACCGCAACAATCTGCTGCGCGGAGAGACTCCGCACGGCCTCGAGCGAAGCCCCCGAGACGTGGAGATCCCACACGTCGACCAGCACCCCCACGTTTGGGGAGCCAACCATGTTCAGCAGGAGCAGGAGGGCATCCAGATCGTGGATGAACTGGAAGGCTTTCCCCTTCCGCAGACTCTCCGCTGCCCGGAAGCCGACCCCCAAACGGACCCCGGCCCCCTCCAATGCCTGGCAGACCTCGGCAAACCGCCGCCGGTGGAACTCGAAATTCTCGTGATAAGGCCGCTTGTCCCCGGCCGGCTGAATCGTGCAAACGCAGCGCTTGCAGCCGATCTCCGCGGCCACCTGGGCGTACTGCGGGAGCTTCTCCAGGTCCTTGCGGAACGGCTCGTCATCTACATCCCACTCTAGCGGGAGCTGAAAGGTGCCGAGGCGCATCCGGGCACTCTCGATCAACCGCCGGGCATACTTCATCCCGTGGAGCTTTACGCGGGCGGCAAGCTCCTCGACGCTCACGTCGATCCCCCGAAAACCATAGGTGAGGGCCAATTCGATGATCTCGCTCTGATGGCCCGACACACCCAGAGCCGAGGAATTGAGGTTCTTGAACATGGTTGCGACTCCACGCCTTCTTGGGGCGAGCAGACAAGCCGAGCCCGATTCTGCGTCGGCACTGACGGCGGAAACCCTACATTATGGCGGCCCCCCGGCAGCTTTCCAAGGGGGCCAGGGGCAGCACCGCGGGTTTTGACGATCATCTCGGCCCTTGACTTCTCGGATCGGGCTGGCTAGCTTGCGGGCTTGGGGTGCCGGCGTCGGCCGCTTGTGGGGCACGCCGGCAGCGGTGAGTCGGCAGCGGCACGATCGGCGGCAAGAAACCGCGTCCCTCGGCCGGGTCTATCAGCCAGTCAGGAGGCATCGATGAAGAAGGCGACCTTTACGCGTCGTGAGTTTGTGGGTGCGGCGGCCGCGGCGGCGGGCCTGATGATTGTGCCCCGTCACGTGGTGGCAGCCAGTGGCGCGACCCCGCCCAGCGAGAAGCTGAACATCGCCGGCATCGGCGTGGCCGGGATGGGACGCGGCGACCTGGAGGAGGTCAAAGGCGAGAACATCGTCGCCCTGTGCGACGTGGACCGGCGGCACGCCGCCGGCTCCTTCCAGCGGTGGCCGAAGGCCAAACAGTTCCGCGACTTCCGCAAGATGTTCGACGAGATCGAGAAAGAGATCGACGCGGTCGTCGTCGCCACGCCCGACCATTGCCACGCGGTGGCGTCGATGGCGGCCATCAAGCGCGGCAAGCACGTCTATTGCGAGAAGCCGCTGGCCCATTCCGTCCACGAGGTCCGCCAGTTGATGAAGGCCGCCAAGGATCGCAACGTCGTCACGCAGCTCGGCAACCAGGGCCATTCATTCCAGGAGATCCGCATCTTCTGCGAGTGGATCTGGGACGGCGCGATCGGGAACGTCCACACGATCCACGCCGGGTGTACGGCGGTGAACTCGGGCATCGACGCCCTCCCGCGGCTGAAGGAGAAGCACGAGGTCCCCTCCACGCTCGACTGGGACCTGTGGCTCGGCCCGGCGCAAGAGCGGCCGTACCATCCCGCCTACCTGCCCGGCGCTTGGCGCGGCTGGGTGCCGTTCGGCAACGGCACCGTGGGCGACTGGACCTGCCACGTCGTCGATCCCGTCTTCTGGGCCCTCGACCTCGGCGCGCCCAAGACGATCCAGGCCCAGGTCAAGGATTACGATCCGAAGACCCAGGGCGACGCCTACCCCAAGGGCGAGATCATCACCTACGAGTTCCCGGCCAAGGGCAATCGCGGGCCGATCACCATGCACTGGTACAGCGGCACGGAGAGGATTCCCCGCCCCAAGGACCTGGAGGAAGGCCGGAAACACTACGACACCGGCGCAGTCGTGCTCGGCGACAAGGGAACGATCATGTACGGCTCGCACGGGGCGGGTGGAGTGCGGATCATTCCCGAGGCCAAGATGAAGGCATACAAGCTCCCCGAGAAGAAGATCCCGAGGGTCAAGGAGCACCATCACGACTGGCTCGAGGCGATCCGCAACGGCAAGAAGGCCGGAAGCGACTTCTCCTACGGCGGGCCGCTCACGGAGCTCGCCATGCTGGGAGTCATCGCGATCAAGCTGCCCGGCACAAAGCTCCAGTGGGACGCCGAGAACATGCGGTTCGCGAACTCCGACGAGGCCAACCAGCTCGTCAACCCGCCTTATCGCGCCGGCTGGACGCTGTAATCTCGGACAAAGGTCCACTCGCTCCGTGGGGACGGGTTTGAAACCCGCCCTGCAAAGCGGGGCTGAAACCCGTCCTGTGACGCGGCCGCATAGCGCTTCCGCACGTGCCGCAGCTCGACAGAGAGGCACGCGCCGGTCAAGAGCGAAGCCGCTCGACGTTCGCGGATCTCCCCTTGGCCCCTGCCGAATCCCCCCGGAATGGCGTTGATGGCCTCGCCGGAGAACGCTACCCTTCCCGGCCGCGTCGGAAGCGCTCCGGCACGCCGACCTGGCTTTTCGCACGTGAACTCCTCGCCGTTGGGGCCAAACTCAATGAGAATCTCGCACCTCGCGTTGACGATCGCGGTCATGGCGGCCGCTTGCCCTGCTTGGGCGGATGATTTCCCCCCGATGACGCTACCGCCGGGGCGGCCGATGTCTGCGGGACTCGACGGCGCGGACCTGCCGATGCCGGCCCGATCCGCACCGACTGACATCTCGCCTTGGCAGCCCGCCAACCCGGCCGGGGCCGGCTTCTTGGGGCCCCAGCCTCATCGTCCAGGCTGGGGAGGCCCGGCCGATCCCGCGCCGATCCGCCCCGAGACCGCGCCCCTCGTTGCCGAGCGCTTGATCGAATCGACCTGGTACACGCGCGTGGACTACTTCCATTGGAATGAGCGGCTGGACGGGGCGGACTTCGTCAACGAGCACGGAGTCCTGCCCACGCTCGGCTACGTGCGGCGCTTCGGGTCGGAGCGATACCGCTTCGAGCTCTTCGGGGCAACCGTGGACTATGACGGCGCCGCCATGTTCGACGACGGCACCTCCGAGCCCCTCTTCTCGAGCACCAATTACCTCGGGGTCCGCGGCGAATACGATCTCCTGATCGAGCCCGACTTCTGGCCGCAGGTGAGCTTCTTCGTCGGCCTCGGCACGCGATTCTGGATCAGGGATCTCAAGGACGGGTTCTCCGTCTTCGGCAGCCCGGTAGCGGGCTACCAGGAGACGTGGTGGACGATCTATCCCTACCTGGGCGTGGAGAAACGGCGCATCCTCCGCGACGGCATGGAGTTCTACGGCTCCACCCGGATCGGATTCACCCCACTGACTTACCAGCGGGTCTCGTACTTCGACGTGACGCTCTATCCCAAGACCGGCGTCACCGCCCAGGCGGAGCTGGGCCTCCGAGGCCGGCGCCTCTTTGTCGCCGGATTCTTCGAGATGATGACCTGGACGCAATCGGCCACCGTCCGCGACGCGCTCCAGCCCGACTCGCGGATGTTCACCGTCGGGCTCAAGACGGGCTTCAGCTTCTGAGGATGCCGGCGCCGCACAGGAAACCCGGCAATCAGCCAGTCGCTTTCGGCCGTCAGCGATCGGCGCCGCGTTGCGCCCGCTTTGACCGCCTTCCTTCGTGAACGCCTCCAGAGCCGTGACTTACGGGTGCAGGTGGCCTCCCCGTTTGTTTACCACCCCGCGGGAGGGCGAGCGAAGCCCTTCGGACTGGTGGTATGGCCGTTCTTCTTTCAACTCTCCGTGTTCTGAGCTTGTCCGGTTGTTGTAGTTGTTGTACAATTCCAACAATGGAGTCGGCGGTCACGGAGCGCGGTGTACCGTTACCCAACTCGCGTTTGCCAGACGCCTGGAGGGAGCTATGGGCAAGTTTTCCGCCATGCTGAAGAGGATTCGAACGGAGAGGGGGCTCACCATGCGTGAGTTCTGCCTTCGGAGCGGTTTTGACCCGGGCAACTACAGCCGTCTGGAACGCGGCTTGTATCCCCCGCCTCAAAACAGAGAGTTGCTCGAGAGATACGCGGCCGCACTGGGCATCAAGAGAGGGTCGGACGAATGGCTCGAGCTGTTCGACTTGGCTGCCGCCGAGCGCGGCGAGATTCCCGCGGACCTAATGTCGGACAAGGAGGTTGTTGACAAGCTGCCGGTCCTGTTTCGTACCATGCGCGGGAAACAGTTGTCGCCGGAACAGTTGGACGAACTGGTCGAGAGAATCCGCCGGAGTTGAGAAGTGACCTTCCGGGCTTCATCGCGAGAGTCTTCGAGGTTTCGCCTCACGTCGTTCATCGTCGAGTCGAGTACGACCGGCTTTGGCATCGCTGACCGGAAAGGCTAGAGCGCGCGGACGACTTGGCAAGTGGAGTGCAGGACGACTTCGAAAGTCGTCCTACGGCAGAAAGGTGGCATCATGGCGGCGCCTGCGGTCATGCGCGAGCTGGTCGAGCGTTACGACGCCCACAAGGATACCTACCGTTCGGCCCAGTACCACGAGGCCCAACTCCGCGAGGAGTTTCTTAACCCGTTCTTCGAGGCCCTCGGCTGGGACGTCTACAATCGCAAGGGCTACGCCGAGGTCTACAAGGAAGTCATCCACGAGGACGCCATCAAGGTCGGCGGCCGGACCAAGGCGCCCGACTACTGCCTTCGGGCCGGCGGCGGGATGCGGAGTCTCTTTGTCGAGGCCAAGAAGCCCGCGGTCGATATCCGCGAGGCAGTCAGTCCCGCCTATCAGTTGCGGCGCTACGCCTGGTCGGCCAAGCTTCCCGTGAGCATCCTCACCGACTTCGAGGAGCTGGCCGTCTACGACTGCCGCATCCGCCCCGAAAGGACCGACAAGGCCGCCACCGCCCGCATCGTATTCCGTCGCTACACCGAATACATCGATTGCTGGGACGAGCTGGTGGGTCTCTTCTCGCCCGAGGCCGTCCGCCGCGGGTCGCTCGAAAGGCTGGTCGCCAGCAAGAAGACGAAGAAGGGGACCGCCGAGGTCGATGTAGCATTCCTCGACGAGATCGAATCCTGGCGGGCCGACCTTGCTCGCAACGTCGCCCTGCGCAATCCGGACCTCTCGCAACGCGACCTGAACTTCGCCGTCCAGCGGACTATCGACCGCATCATCTTCCTGCGGATCTGCGAAGACCGGGGGATCGAGCCTTATGGCACCTTGGAGTCGCTTCAAAACGCCCCGGACATCTACCGCCGTCTGGGCGAGGTGTTTCAACGGGCCGACGACCGCTACAACTCGGGCCTGTTCCACTTCACGGCCGAGAAGGACCGCCCCGAGCCGCCCGACGAGCTGACCCTCGGCCTGGACGTGGACGACAAGCTGCTCAAAGAGATCCTCCAGAAGCTCTATTTCCCCGAGAGCCCTTACGAGTTCTCCGTGTTCCCGGCCGAGATCCTTGGGCAGGTCTACGAGCAGTTCCTGGGCAAGGTGATCCGCCTGACGAAGGGACACCAGGCGAAGGTCGAGGAGAAGCCGGAGGTCCGCAAGGCGGGCGGCGTCTACTACACGCCCGCCTACATCGTCGATTACATCGTGCGGCACACGGTGGGGAAGCTGCTGGAGGGCGGAAGTCGGAAGTCGGAAGTGGGAATTCGGAAGTCAGAAGTGGAAGGGAGCGGAGGTGGGAAGAGGGAAAGGGCAATGACCCCCGCCCAAGCCGCCAGGCTCCGCATCCTCGACCCGGCCTGCGGGTCCGGCTCGTTCCTCATCCGGGCGTATCAATACCTCTTGGACTGGCACCGCGACTGGTACACGTCCGACGGGCCGGAGAAGCACGCCAAGGGGCGCCATCCCAAGCTCTACCGCGGGCCCGCCGGCGATTGGCGCCTCACTACCGCGGAGAAGAAGCGGATCCTCTTGAACAGCATCTACGGCGTGGACATTGACCGGCAGGCGGTCGAGGTGACCAAGCTCTCGCTCTTGTTGAAGGTCCTCGAAGGCGAATCCAAGGAGACGGTGAACAACCAACGCCGGATCTTCCACGAGCGGGCCCTGCCGGACCTGGCCGGCAACATCAAGTGCGGCAACTCGCTCATCGGGCCCGACTTCTACAACGGCCAGCAAATGAGTCTGCTCGACGATGAGGAGCGGTATCGGATCAACGTCTTCGACTGGCACGACAAGAAGCACGGGTTCGGCGGGATCATGTCCGCCGGGGGTTTCGACGCGGTGATCGGGAACCCGCCGTACGTCCGCATGGAGGCCTTCAAGAAACTGAAGGAATACCTGCGTTGCCACTATCAATCGCACGACGAGCGAAGCGACCTGTACGTTTACTTTATTGAAAAGGAACACGATCTGCTTCGCCCCGGCGGCAAGTTCGGGATGATCGTGTCGAATAAGTTTCTCCGTGCCAACTATGGAGCCAGAATCCGCAGGCGGATGCTTGACGCGGCCAGTCTCGATCGCGTGGTTGACTTGGCGGGCTTGCGAGTCTTCGGCAAGCCCACGGTGCGGACGGTGGTGGTGCTTTCGACCAAGGGCGGCGACAAGGGGCTGACCAGATACTCCCCGCCGCCCGGGAAAGAGCCGTTCATGGACGTTCAGAGCGGCAACAGGACACTTGATGATGTGGTGGATCCACTGACGTACGACGTGGAGCCGGCGAACCTCGCGGCCGACAGATGGAACCTCGGCGGCCGGCAGCATACGGCTCTCATGGAGCGGCTGACGTGCGACGGCATTCCGCTTTTGAGAGTCGTCGGCGGCAGGATTTGCATGGGAATCAAGTCTGGACTCACGGGAGCTTTCGTGATTTCCGGCGCGAGGCGAAGGGCGATCCTGAGACGAAATGCGCGGGCACGGGAGATTATCCGCCCCTTCATACAGGGGCGCAACATTCGGCGGTATCGAATGGAACCGAACGATGAGTACTTGATCTACGCGTACCACGGAATCGACATGGCCCGGCATCCGGCGGTCCTGGAGCACCTGCGGCCATTCAAGGAGCGGCTCGAGAAGCGCGCGACGAAACAACGCTGGTACGAACTTCAGCAGCCGCAATACGCCTACCGCGATTTGCTTGAGGCGCCGAAGATCGTTTTTCCCGACATCGCCACGAGTTGCCGGTTTGCGATCGACACGGGCGGCCACTTCGGCGCCAACACGGTCTACTTCTTGCCCACCGACGACCTAAGGTTGCTTGCGCTCTTGAACTCCAAGGTCGCCTGCTTCTACTTCAGGCAAACGTGCGCGGCGTTGGAGGGGCCGGGCGAAGCATACTTGCGCTTTTTCGGCCAGTACTTGGAGAGCTTTCCCGTTCGGCTCCCTGAGGCGTCGGACAAGCGGCACAGTCAGCGCATGACGGACTTGGTGGAAACGATGCTCGCGTTGCACCAGAAGCTCGCGGCGGCGCACACCGCGCACGACAAGACGGCCCTAAATCGGCAGATCGACGCCACCGACCGCCAGATCGACCAATTGGTCTACGAGTTGTACGGGCTGACGGACGAGGAAATCAAGATCGTGGAAGGCGCAACAGAGTGAGCACCTGCACCAAGCGTGCGGAGGGCCGGGCACCTTCCCCGCCCTCCGCACGTGCCCGACGAGGATGGCGTCTAGCGCACCTTGTCGAAGTCGGTACCGTCGCACTTGGGACAAGGGGGCAAGGTGTCGTCCGGATCATCCAGCGTCACCGTTGTACCGCACCTGCGGCATCTGTACGTCCCCTTGCCCGGTTTTTCACCAGTCCGAGGCATGCTGAGACTCCTTCTTCCGCGTGCAGTGAAGGCATGCGTCCAGGCTCGCGGATGAACGCAGGGCGCACGGGGCGTGGAGCCACGCGCCGACAGTCCTGTTATCACGTGTCGCTTGCTCGGCAGCCTACCGGTCGTGCGAACGCCCGCTCCGCGGAGACGGTCGGCAGTCGAAGGCGAGTGAACTGGTGTTTGCGCAAATCGTGTGCCAACCGCCGCGTGAACGGCGCAACATCTGTCGTCGCAAGGTGTTACGAGAATGCGTGCAAGCCAGAATCGGCCGCCAGGCGGCCAAATGTGACACCTGCGGTGGGCGAATTGCGAGTATCACCTGTCAAGGTGGCAGGGGACTCGCCGGCTACGCGGTTGTGGTGCAGACGTCTCGCCTGCGTCTTGGGAGATGGCAACACACTTCTCTGTTCCGAACAGGCGAGATGCCTGCCCTACTGATGCGCGTGACGGGTCGGTCCTCTCACCGGGGCTAGCCCTTGTACTTGGCCCAGTGCTGCGGCATCAGCTCCTTCAGCTTGGTCTCCATCTCCTGGTCGCTTATGGAAGTGAGCCGGCCGTGGACTTCGTACTGCTCCATGACCCAGCGGGCGACCTTGTGCATTTTGATCTTGCTGATCCGCCGGTCGCCCTTGAGGCCGAAGAACTCGTTGACCCAGTGGGCCACGCCGTCGGCGCCGCTCTTGTCGGTGATGGCGACCCGGGGCGGACGCCCCAGGAGCTTGGCGGTGTCGAAGATGTTGTAGATCCGCTCGTCGTGCCTCAAGCCCCCGGCGTGGATGCCGGCCTGCGTGGTGTTGAAATGCTTGCCGACGAAGGGATAGTTGTCGGCGATCGGCAGGCCGATGGAGCGCATGTAATCGGCCAGCTCGGTGATCACCTCGGTGCGGATGCCGCAGAGGTCGCCCTTGAGCCCGATGTACTCGAAGATCGCGCCTTCCAGCGGCGGGTTGCCGGTCCGCTCGCCGAAGCCGAAGACCGTGGCGTTCAAGGCGTCGCAGCCGTAGAGCCAGGCGGTCACGCCGTTCGTGTGGACCTTGTGGAAGTCGTTGTGGCCGTGCCATTCGAGGCGCTCGCCGGGCACGCCCACCTGGCGGTTGACTTTGTAGATCAGCTTGGGAACGCTCCGCGGCAGGGCGGCCCCGGGGTAGCTGAGGCCGAAGCCCATCGTGTCGCAGAGCCGGATCTTGACCGACATGTGCTCCGGCACCTGCTCGCTCATCCGCATCAGCCGCTCGATGAACGGGAGCACGAAGCCCTCGACGTCGGCCCGCGTGACGTCCTCCAAGTGGCAGCGGGGGCGGATGCCTGCCGCGAAGGCCGCATCGACCACCTGGCAATAGCGGTCCATGCACTCCCGGCGGCTTGCGAACTTGAGCTTGTTGAAGATGTGGTAGTCCGAGCAACTCGTCAGAAGTCCGGTCTCGGCGACCTTGGCCTCTTGGACCAGGCGGAAGTCGTCCATGTTGTTGGCGCGGATCCAGCCGGTACACTCGGGATAGCGGTGCCCCAGCGCGCGGCAGCGGTCCAGGGCCTCGCGGTCGTGCTTGTTGTAGAGGAAGAACTCCGTCTGCCGGATCACGCCGTTCGGGCCGCCCAGTTGGCCCAGGAAATCGTAGATGCGGACGATCTGGTCCACCGTGTAAGGCGGCCGGGCCTGCTGGCCGTCGCGGAAGGTGGTGTCGGTGATGACCAGCTCGCGGGTCTTCAGGGCCTGCGGATCGAACTGGACGGGCTTGCCGTCGATGTACTCGAGGATCGGGCCGTCGAAGGAAATGACGGGGGGCAAGTCGTAATCAAACGTCGCTTCCAGCAGGTCGGGATCGGTGCGATCGACCAGCGGAAAAGCCCTGACGCTGTTGACTTTCGCAATCGTGGACATGCAAGCTCCTTTACGTGCCGACCCCTTGTTCCTTGCACACCTTCCCGATGAACTCGGCCGCCTCGCCCACGGTGGAGACCGCCAGGGCCGCGTCCTCATCCATCTCGATGCCGAACTCCTCCTCGAAGTTCGCGACCAGCTCCACCGACTGGATGCTCTCGGCGCCCAGGTCCTTGGCGAAGTGGTGCTCCAGCTTGATCCGGCTCGGATCGAGCCGCAGCACGCGGGCGGTGACCGCGATCACGCGTTCGTCTACAGTGGCCATGTCGGGTGCTCCTAGGCGGATTTTGGCCCGGCCAGCAGTCGGCGGCCCTTCTTGATGGCCTCGTTCCGCGCCGGCGCCGTCAGGTCGAATATCTTGTTCCACATTGCCTCTTCCGCTTCCGTCCATTGACAGCCGCGGCGGCTGGTGGCCTTCTTGGCGGTGTCGAAGAGCCGCTGCTTGCCGAAACCCTTGGTCGCCACTCCCTCCAGGAACCAGGTGAAGGACGGCACGAACTTCGGCAGGAACACGCCGGGGGCCGCGATCAGGGCCATCGCCCCCACGTGGGTCCCGGTGTTCATGAGCGTGCCGATGGCCGTCTTCGCGTGGTCCCCGATCAGCGAGCCGACCTTGGTCGAGCCGGTGTCGACCGACTTGTGCTGGTCGAGCATGACGACCACGGTGGTGTAGTCGTTCTTCAGGTCGCTGTTGGTCGTGAGCGCCCCGAGGTTGACCCACTCGCCGACGAACGCGTGGCCGAGGAACCCGTCGTGGTACTTGTTCGAGTAGCCGTGGATGATCGACTCCTCGACCTCGCCGCCGACCCGGCAGACCGGGCCGAAAGAGCACCCCTCGCGGACCTTGGCCCCCAGGATCGTGCACTGCGGCCCGATGTAACACGGGCCCTCGATCCGCGTGAACGGGTGAATCTGGGTGCCGCT
>CAYGZA010000221.1:0-11595 GCA_964354135.1 uncultured Planctomycetaceae bacterium | reverse complement strand
ATCTCCCTGATGAGGCAATACCAATTTGTTCAAGTTATTTATGAGCGCGCCCTTACCGTCACGATTTCCCGACAGTTGCACCACCAGTCGTGGCTGGCGAAACATCCGGACGCCTTTCCACGAAAACGATGCTGTAGAACTAGACGGTGCTGACTTCGAGTGCTCTGGAGTACCTTCCCCCCCCGCGCGGCGCTCACGAGCTTTGCCCGACGCAGAAAAGCTTCCTGGGCGTCGCGAATGTTGCAGTCTTCCCCCTTCCAGATTTCGAGCGCGGGGGCTTGAAGAGCGCGGGCGTACGAATACGACAGCTCCCAGGGCTGGCTCCCTAGCGCGTTGATCGCTTGAAGGTTCTCGGTGGCCACCTCCGGCGTTTGGCCGCCCGAGAGGAACACGATTCCCGGGACGGCTTCCGGAACTGCCCGTTGACCGTCCATGGTGGCAGCAGCATATCACGCTTCCTGGTTTTCTCAGAGAGCAAATCGCACCCTCGGTAATCAATTACCGGCCAAGTGTCAGTAATTCAAGGTCGGCCCTATACTGCCAGAATGCGTATGCGTGCTGTCATCAGAGGTAGTCAGCGTTTTTCGCGTCGAAAGCTCCTTCACCCGGTTCTGAGGAGGTTTCGAGGCGAAAAACGCGGTCCGGCAACCCACGAAATACGGCTTCAAACACCAAACGGGGGTGACCTCGTATTACTGACACTTGGCCAATTACCCCTGGCTTTGGCTGGCTTTCTATTTCTCCCAGCAGAGCAACTCTGTGAGCGCTGGGATCGCTACTTTGGAATCGTTCGGTCTCGACCAGCCGCAAGCTCGATTCCTTGCGTAGGTTCTCGTCCCGGGCCTTGCGGAGCGAGCGCCGCACGCCCATAATGGGCATTGTCAAGGCCGTTGGCCAGTGCCGGACCAATGCAACGAGGGCCGGCCTTTGTCGGTGGATTGCCGGACTCCCGCAGGCTTCTGCAGGTAAGCAACCATGAACGAGTTCCAGTTCCGACCTCGGATGCCGGTTTAGTCAATTCTCGCCCAATTGACCTGGCGGTCGGGCAATCACCGTGCCGTACCCGCCGCCCGAGGAGCGCGGCGATGAACGACCCTAAAGATCTCCCGGAAACCCATCCATTCCCGGATGGTCAGACGCCAGGCGACGGGCACGGAGATTTCCCTCACCAGGATTCTGTTGGGCGTTACCGGCTGTGCCGCCCGCTGGGGGAAGGTGGATTTGGACAGGTCTATCTCGCGCACGACGAGGAACTCGATCGGCCGGTGGCTGTGAAGATCCCCCATCGGCACCGCGTCGCTCGGCCCGGCGACGTCGAGGGGTATCTGGGGGAGGCCCGCGCCGTCGCCAGACTGGATCATTCCGCGATCGTTCCCGTCTACGACTTCGGCCGCACGCAGGACGGTCGCTGCTACATCGTCTCGAAGTACGTGGATGGGGGCAACTTGGCGGCGCGGATTGCACGCGGGCGCATCGCCCGAGAAGAGGCGGTTCAGGTCGTGACGCTCGTCGCCGAGGCCCTGCACCACGCCCATCTCCACGGCGTGGTGCATCGAGACGTCAAGCCGACGAACATTCTCATCGACTCGGCCGGCCGACCGATGGTCGCCGATTTCGGTCTGGCGCTGCGGGACGAGGATTTCGGCACGGGCCTGCGGGCGCAGGGGACAATCTGTTACATGAGCCCGGAGCAAGCCTGCGGGGAGGGGCATCGCGTGGATGGACGCTCGGACATCTTCTCCCTTTGTGTGGTGCTTTACGAACTCTTGACGCGCCGGCGCCCGTTTCCCGGCAACGATCCGCGGGAATTCTTCGAGCAGGTCACAACAATGGAGCCGCGACCGCCGCGCCAGCTCGACGACAGCATTCCCAAGGAGTTGGAGCGGATCTGCCTCAAGGGGCTCTCGAAACGGGTCGCCGACCGCTACAACACGGCAAGGGATTTGGCCGACGACCTCCGCAATTTCCTTGCGGAATCTCCCCGGGTGCCGGCGCCGCCCGCAGTCGCCGGTGCGCCCGTCTCCCCCGCTTCCGACGCCGCGCCGTCTCCGGCCGCGCCGGTTCCAGAGTGGGAGTCCGAGGTAAGGATTGTTCCCAAAGGACTCCGTGCCTACGACGCCACGGACGCCGGGTTCTTCGTCCAACTCCTACCCGGACCTCGCGGTCAACAAGGACTCCCCGAAAGCATCGTTTTCTGGAAGCACCGCATCGAAACGACCGACCCGGGGGAAGCGTTCACGGTCGGGCTGATGTACGGGCCGAGCGGGTGCGGCAAGACGTCGCTGGTCCGGGCAGGGATCCTGCCGCGGCTGGCGGGGCACGTGCTTCCGTTGTACGTTGAGGTCGAAGCCGGGGCGACCGAAGCCCGGCTCTTGAGCCGTCTCAGGTACGTTTGTCCGGAGTTGCCGGCAGGCCTGGGTCTCAGGGAGAGTCTGGCAGCGATCCGGCGGGACGAAAGCCTTTCGGGCGGCAAGAAGGTCCTGCTGGTGCTCGATCAGTTCGAGCAGTGGCTGCACGCCAACCGTGCCGAGCAGCAGCCGGAACTCATCCAGGCACTGCGCCAGTGCGACGGGAATCGCGTGCAGTGCCTGGTTCTGGTGCGCGACGATTTCTGGCTGGCCCTCAGCCGTTTTCTGCGCGAGCTGGAAGTCCCGCTGGTCGAAGGCCACAACAGCGCTCTGGTCGACTTGTTCGACCTGCGGCACGCCAGGAAAGTGCTGACCGCGTTGGGCCGGGCGTTCGGGGCCTTGCCGCCGCGCGAGCTCGCCCGGCAGGACACGGCCTTTGTGGAGGAAGCCGTCTCCGGGCTTGCCGAAGACGGCAAGGTGGTCTGCGTTCGCCTGGCTTTGTTTGCCGAGATGATGAAGGGGCGGCCATGGACCCTCGCCGTGTTGCGATCCCTCGGCGGTGCCATGGGGATCGGCGTTCGCTTCATGGAGGAGACTCTCGCCGCGCAAACCGCTCCCCCCCAGCATCGACTCCATCAGAACGCCGCCTGCGCGGTCTTGGAGGCCCTCCTGCCGGAAGGAGGAACCGAGATCAAGGGGCGCATGCGGTCTTACGGGGAGCTGCTGGCCGCATCCGGTTACGCCCATCGCCCCGATGATTTTCGCGAACTTATGCGGATCCTCGATGGTCAATTGCGTCTAGTCACGCCCGCCGATCCGGAGGGACGCCCGTGGGAAACCGCCTCCTCGAGCCCCTCAACCACGGAGCAACAATGGTACCAGCTTACCCACGACTACCTCGTGCCCCCTTTGAGGCAATGGCTCCACCAGAAGCGCCGCCAGACGCGCCGCGGCCGCACCGAACTCCGTCTGGCGGAACGAGCCCGGCTCTGGAACGCAACGCCCGAGGCCAGGCAGCTCCCGTCCTGGTGGGAGTGGCTGCGGATTCTCTGCTTCACCCGTTGGAGCACGTGGACTGAGCCGCAACGGCGGATGATGCGGGCAGCCCGCCGGCGCCATCATCGGCAGGGTCTGATCCTGGGCACGCTCGTATTGGCGATGGTCGCGGCCGGCGTGGAGCTGCACGGGCGACTGCGGGCCACGGCCTTGGTAGATGGATTGCTCGGAGGCGGAACGCCCGACGCGCCCGCCACGATCCTCAAGTTGGGGCCTTTCTATCGTTGGGCCAGGCCGTTGCTGGTGGAGGCCCGCGACGACCCTGATCTGCGCAAACGTCTCCGCGCCAGCCTCGCGCTCTTGCCGGTGGACCCCAGCGGGCAGACCGAGTTCCTGTGCGAGAGGCTGCTCGACGAGGGGCCGCAGGAGTTCCGCGTCCTTTGCGAGGCCCTGGAGCCTTACCGCGAGGGTTTGACCGAAGGGCTATGGAGCGTTGCGGCGGACTCGGCGCGCCCCGCGCGGGGGCGTTTTCGGGCCGCCTGCGCGCTGGCCGCGTGGGACGTCCGCAGCCCGTGGTGGAGCGAACACGCCGATCAGGTGGCCTCGTGGCTGGTCCTGGAGAATCCCTTACTGTTGAGAGATTGGGCGGAAATCCTACGGCCCGTCGGCCCGGCGCTGGTCGAGCCGTTGACGGACCTCTACCACACGGAGAATCCCGAGATCAGGCACAGCGCGATCATCGTGCTGGCGGAGTACGTGGGCACCGACCTGAACCACCTCTTGGCACTCAACCGGACCGCGCAGCCGACGGACCTGTTGGTCCTGACCGCCCCACTGCGGCGTCATGGACCCCGGGCCGTCGAGCTCCTCGAAGACGAGTTGAGCCAGGCGATTCCCTCCAATGCACGGGAGGCGGACAAGGATGCCTTGGCCAAGCAGCGGTGCAACGCCGGGCTGTCGCTGTGCCTGTTGGGCGCTCCCGACAAGGTCTGGCGGCACCTGGCCAGGCAGGACGACCCGCGGCTGCGAACGTGCCTCGTGCACGGGCTGGCCCCGGCCGGCGTCGATCCCACCGCGCTGGCCGGACAACTGGACGTGGAGAGGAACGCGTCGATCCGGATGGCCCTGCTGTGGAGTCTGGGCGGATACGACCCCGCCGTGCTGGGAAAGCGTCAGTGCGACGAGCTGGCCCGCGAATTGTTCGGAATCTACCGCACCGACCCTGACCCCGGGTTCCACTCCTCGGCCGAGTGGCTCGTCCGCAAGTGGCACTACGCCGGCCAACTCGCCAAGGCCGACGCCGGGCTTGTCTCGCCGGACCCTGTGCCAGATCGGGCGTGGTATCTGAGTCCTCACGGGCACACCATGGTGGTCGTCCGAGGTCCCGTCAAGTTCCAGATGGGCTCGCCGCCGCTACGGGACCCCGACTCGAGGAGCAACGAACCGTTGCATGAGGAAGCGATCGCCTGGTCGTTTGCAGTCTCCACCAAGGAGGTCACGCTGGAGCAGTATCGCCGGTTCAACCCTAAACACCGGCTTCCTCTCGGCGACCTCCAGGCGCCGGTCGGGTACATCTCGCTGGCCAACGCGATGGAGTATTGTCAGTGGCTTTGCTCAGAGGAGAAGATCGGGGAGGAGGAAACATGCTACTTCGTCGATCAACGAGGCCAGATCCGACCCAAACCCGACTGGCTCTCCCGGACCGGGTACCGGCTTCCCACCGAAGCCGAATGGGAATACAGTTGTCGCGCGCGGACGGGCACCCGGCGGTACTACGGCCATAGCGACGAGTATCTGGGCGCGTACGCTTGGTACACCGCCAACAGCGGCCAGAGCATTCACCCCGTGGGGTTGCTCCTGCCGAACGACCTGGGGCTATTCGACATGCTGGGCAACGCCGAGGAGTGGTGCGACGCGGAGCTGAATGCCTTTGCCCCGATCCGTGGAGGAAACGCGGGTTCCAGGCCACCGGAAGTGGAATCCGGCAGCCGCAAGATCGTATCCTCCAAAGGAAGCGCTCTCCCGTGGATTGGTTTTCGCGTTGCCAGGACAGGGAAACTTCCCAAACACCTTCAACAGAAAGGGTTACCATGATCGAACAGACCTCTCCCAACGATGTGGGCAGCATCCAGAGCGGCCCCCCTGGGGGGTACTGCGTCTACGAATGGGACGGCGAGAGCTGGAATCAATCCGAAGACCACTGTGCCCCGAACTACGTCTTTGAGGTGCCGCCAGGGTTGCCCGGCGACTATGTGGGCCAGACCATCACCTACGGGTGCGTTCCGCTCCCGCCGATCGCGCCCCCGCGTCCGGAGCCGCCGCCGGCATGAATGTCTCCGCAGACGAGGCGGACCTTGCGTCGTGTGCCTTTCGCCAGCGGTTCACCGGCAATGGCCCCCAGGAGGCGGCCGTCTGCGGGCTGGTGAAGGCGCTCGCCGGAGTGCCCGACGACGCGCTGTGCATGGTGCGGCGCGACGCCTGCGAGGCATGTTCGCGCAATGACCGTCCGACTCCCGAGCAGATCAACCCGGTGATCGCCTCGGCCCTCTACCGGGCTGCCTCTTCGATCATCGAGCGTGGCGGCATAGCAGGCTGCGACTTGCGGGAGGCCTCCGCATTGAAGCGCTGGGCCACGGATAACCTGCTGGCATGGCCCGGCCCAACCTCGCTCCCAGGAGGGGTCTGGGCAAACACGCCGGCGCAAGAGTACCTATCCCGCGGGCGGACCTATGCCTGCGACGTGGTCCTTTGTTGCGACGACTCGTCCAACCAGACCAAGCGGGCGATCCAAAGCGTGCTCAGCCAGCAGGCCGCGGCCACGGTGGTCCACCTGGTGGACAACGGCGGCGGCGGCCGGGACGTGGTCGAGCACTTCGCAAACCACGGCGAGGTCTTCGTCCGCCGTAGTCCCCGGCGGCAAAGCCCCCTGGCGGCGCTGCACGACCTGGTCGCCGAGCTTCGCACCCCGTACGTGGCCCTCCAAGACCCGAGGACGACCAGCCGCCCCTATCGAGTTTCTTACAGCGTGGGATTGATGGAGGACCACGGTGCCGAGATTCTCGCCGCGGTGATGCGAACGCCCCCAGGGGACGTGGTCCCCGCCGAGGTGGGCTCCGCTTACGGCCGCTTTCTTCCTTGGCCGACGCTCGTGCTCCGCCGCGACTCCCTGGTTGACATGGGCGGTGTCGCCGGCCGCCAGGGAGACGACGACGCGGAGCTGGTCTGGCGGGCTTACCACGAGGGACGCGCGATCCTCTTGGCCCGCGAGATTACCGTAGACGCGGAGGCAGTGTGGGCGGAGGGCCCGCTCGGGCCGCCTCCCCGATATCAGCCCCGCGACGGTTGCCTTCACCACCATGCCCGCGGCTTTCCGACGGCGCGGGTCGCCTGCGACGTGGTCGTCCCATTCTTCACGCGTCTCGATTACGTGCGCGAGTCGGTCGAGGCCCTGCTTTGCCAGGAGGGCGCGGACGTGGTGATTCACCTCGTTGACGACGCCAGCCCCGAGGACGAACGACCGTTGCTCGGGGCCCTACGCGACCATCCCCAGGTCCGAATCTATCGCAACCTCCAGAACCTTGGCCCGTTCACCTCGTTTAACAACGTCGTTCCTTGCCTGGAGACGGGGCTGGTTGCCGTAGGTGACGCCGACGACGTCAGCCTGCCGCAGCGGCTTCACTGGGCTGGGAACCTCCTCCGATTGACGGGCGCCGGCATACTAGGCAGCGCTTTCCGCGCGTTCCACGTGCATCAACCCGGCGGGACCGCGCCACGTGGCACAACTCCCGCGGCGGTTCGCCGCTGCGGACGCGTCACGGTGCCGTCGTTGCCCAAGCCCGGGATTCTGTGGTTCCTCCACAACCCCACGGCCGTGATGCGCAAGGATGCCTTCGTGGCCCTCGGCGGGTTCGCCGACTTCGGTGACCCCATGCGGAACCGCTGCACCTTGGACATCGAGTTCTACCTTCGGGCATACTATGCCGGAGTGCGGATGGCCTTCTCCCGGCGGCCGTCCGTGCTCTACCGCCAACACCCGGACCAGACCACGCGGAATTCCGTAACCGGTTCCCAGACCGCCATCCAGAACTGGGCCAACGCCGAATGCACCCGGCGCGAGAAGATCTACCGCACGAGCCGCTTCGATCCGGTTGTCTTCGGAGCGTTGGGCAAATACAGTCACTTGACCGAAACAAATCCCCCGGGTGCCTTGGAACCCGAATGAGGCGCCTTGACTCTCTCGTGGGGTCGGCATCGAGGCGTTCTCGGGCTGGCGCGTGCCAGCGGCTATCCTATGTCCCGCCACAAGATACTGGTCATCACCGGTGGGCCAAGCGTGGGCAAGACCACCTTGGTGCGGAGCATCCTGGAAATCTTCGCCGCCAAGAAGCTCAAGTGTGTCCTGGCTGCACCGACCGGGCGGGCAGCCAAACGGCTGGCCGAAACGACTGGGCGAACTGCAAAGACCGTCCACCGCTTGCTTGAATTCGACCCGGCGACCGGGGAGTTCAAACGGAACCAGCAGAACCCACTGAAGGGTGACCTGTTCGTCCTGGACGAGGTCTCCATGGTGGACGTGGTGCTGGGGCACCAGTTCCTCCGGGCGGTTCCCTCCAGTGCCTGCGTGGTCTTGGTGGGGGACGTAGATCAGCTTCCATCGGTCGGCCCGGGGACCGGGTGATCCAGACCGAGAACGACTACAACCGGGACGTGTTCAACGGGGATCTGGGGGTGATCGAGAAGATCAACCGCATCGAGCAAGAGATGGTCGTGAACTTCGAGGGGCGGCAGGTCGAGTACGACTTCGGTGACCTGGACGAGTTGGCCCTGGCCTACGTGCTGTCCATCCACAAGAGCCAGGGATCGGAGTTCCCTTGTGTTGTGATCCCGGTTCACACCCAGCACTACATAATGCTCCAGCGGAACCTGCTCTACACGGCCGTCACGAGGGGCAAGCGGCTGGTGGTTCTGGTGGGCACGAAGAAGGCCCTGGGGATGGCGGTGAGGAGGGAGGATACGAGCCGCCGGTACACGGCGCTGAGGAGACGGTTGCAGGGCATGTAAGGCAAAGGCACCCGGTTAGGTGGGTTTTTCGGCAGAGGCCACGGTGGGGGCGTTTTCTGAGAAGGCTCGTGGCCGGGACGACCCAGATGCCCAAACGGACGGACGCTGGGCAGAAATCCGGTGGTTTGTTGCGATTCCGAGAAAAGGGATGAGTCGATGCGACAGGGGCGCGACACGTGAACACCTGCCTTCAACGTTTGGCGACCCGCCGGAGTGGGCAATACGTTGCGAGGCGTTGTTCGCCCTTCGATCCTCGTGGGTCGGTTTCTCCCCTTCCACAACTGGACCACCTCCCGACTCGCCGTTTGTCATCATCAGCCGAAGATGGCTTTGCCCAACCTTTAGTTCTTTGGTGGTGGAGCGTGGATTGAGAGGCTTCGGCCTTCGATAGTCTGGTCTACCAGACTTTCCATTGGTTGCGGTAAGGTCGGGTGAGCATCTGCGACGCTTTTGCGTCGCCGACGATCACCTCATTCTCGGGGTCCCATCGATCACCCGCCCCGTCTGCGCGGCGATGTTCGTCATCTGACAGATCGTGTCGCAGCGGATCGCCATTTCCACCGAGCAGATGGTCTCCTGACGCGACTTGACGCAGTCGATGAAGTTCCGGTTGTGTTCCGGGGAGACCCCGAGTTGTTCATCGCTGGAGTTGAACTTGACTTTCCACAACGAGTTGTTGCTGGTGCAGAAACCTTCTGCATCGCTAATCCATCCCTCGGTTCCGTGGAAAACCACGCCGTCGCCGTCATGCCAACTGGGAAGATACTGCGTGGCCACCGGCCTGGCCGTCCGGAAGTCCATGAAACGCAGTTTCACTCCGTTCTGGTAATCGCACGTCACGTCCCAGCGTTCCAGCGTTCGGAAGACGCCCTCCGCGGGCACATGGCCGGTCCCCGCATACCGGATCGGGCTGGTATGATCGGCCTTGTTGCCCCATTGTGCGAGCCCCAGCTCGTGGATGCCGCAGCCGGCGATGAAGCCCAGGGAGGTTTCGGGACAATGGTATCCGCCCCAGCAGGTAGCGCGATCCGCGGTGTACGGGACCATGAGGGAAGGCCCCATCCAGGCGTCGAAGTCGAGGTCCGCTGGCACCGCAACCTCCGCGGTTGATCCATACGCCTTGACGGTCCCCTTCTCACCGTATTGCCCATTCAGCTTGGCGATTTGTTCATGCGCTTCCTCGGCTGGTTGTTTTCAGGCTGCAATTTGTCTCAGCGAATCGGGTCTCCGCGGTTCTACTTTTCGATTCGCAGCCGCGTGCCCGGCTTGGTGACGCGGACGGAGGGGATTGTGATGAGGGTCCACTGGTCGGCCACGACCTCGCCGCTGGCGCCGCTCTGGACGGCCCAGCGAACCTTCTCGCCCTTGGCCACTTTGAACGCCTGAAGCCGACGCGGGGTCACGTCCACCGTGCAGTCGTCTCTTGGCGCGCCGGGAGTCAGCTTGAGCGTCATCTCCCAGCGCGTGGGTGTATCCACGATGTCGCTCGTGTCCCAGAGGAGATAGCCGTTGATCTGACCATGGGGCGAGCCGCTTTCAGACCGGCCATCGCCGGGGTCGTCGTTGAGTGAGCAGCGCGAGAAGGCGGGATAGCTCCGGTCGCGGCGCAACGCGAGGAAGTCCACCTCGATCGGCCCTTTCTCGGCGAGGTTGGCCATGTCGGGCGGCGGCACGCGGCCCTGATACCAGTAGCGATGGTCCTTCGGCTGAGCGCCGTGGCCCCGTCCATCCCAATAGAAACAGCCGCCGTGGCGCGTGGCCTCCATCGCGCGGAAGAAGATCGGCTTGTCCGCCCAGCCCACGGTGGTGTCGTTCTTGCCCACGAGGATCACCATGAGCGGGAAGTCGGTCTCGGGATGGCTCTCGGCATACCACGCGGCGCGCATGGCGTCATAGACGTCCACGCCGTCCCATGACTTGATCTTCTCGCCCGGCTTACCCCACATGGGCGCAACGTAGAGTTCGTTGTTCGCCCAGATCGCGCCGAAGTCAAGGACCGGCACGTTAGCGAAAACGGCGGCGAGCAGGTCCGGATGGCGCAGGGCATGGAAGACCGAGGCGATGCCGCCCATCGAGCCGCCGGTCATGGTGATGCGCGTCGAGTCCACCTCGAAGCGGCGGCGGACCCACTCAATCGTCCAAGTCAGCCGCCGATCGGTGTAGTTCACGTTGACGCCTTCGGCGAGGGGCCGGCCCGTGCCGCAGTTGGAATTGTAGCCATACCACATGGTGAAGTAGGGCGCGGCGCGGCCCTTCACGTCGCCCGGCGCCCAGGGGTCGTCGTCGGGCACGAGCACGTGCGGTGGCCCTGGCCGCCAGTTCCGGTGGCCCATCCGGTAGTTACCGCCGCGCGCGTGCGGCAGAATCAGGAGCGGTCGCGGGCCCGGCTGGCGGCTGGGCACGAACACGAAGTTGAAGGCATAGCTGGCGCGGTTGCCCATGGCGGGATACTGCGCCGTGCCCACGTCGTCCACCCAGTGCACGTAGCTGCGCTCATCGCCCTGGGGAACGGGCTCGGGCATGGCTACGCGTTCGCTCACAGGCCCGCTGACCGCGACGATCTTTTCGCCGGCCGCGATGGCGTAGTGGGCGGTCTCGTCGTTCTTGGCCGTGTAGACGAAAAGCCCCACGTCGTCGCCAAGCGGCTTGCCGGCTGGCTCAATCACAACGTGGTAAGCGGGGTCTGCGCGTGCGGCCGCCAACCGGTCATCCACCTCCAAATCGCGCTTTACCAGCCTCTCCGGCCTCGGAGGTCTCTTGATGTCCTTGTTCTTCTGCTGCTTCTCAAGGATGTCGCCGGCCGCGGCTCGGAAGTTCAGCGTGGAATCCTCGTCCACGCTGCCCACGCACGCCGCCCGCGCCGGATCTCTTATCGGCTCCGCCGCCCGATAGACGCGATACTCCTTCGCCCCCTCGACCTCCTGCCAAGTGATGAACGTCTGCCCTGCGCGATGCGCGGCCTTGGCCGTCGGCTCCCCGGCCGTCGCCGAAGGGCTCAGGACGATGAAGGCCAAGGCTAGACGAACGAAACGCTCAAGTCTCAACGCCAGACTCCCAACGTCCAAGTAAGCGCAACGCGAGTTGAACGACGAGCGTTGCAGCGCGAATGGTAGAAGTTGTGTCCGCTGTATCATTATCGCTAGTGCCGTTTTCAGTTCAAGAGTTTCGCGTTTTGGAAGAAGTGGCCGTT
>CAYGZA010000220.1:0-11627 GCA_964354135.1 uncultured Planctomycetaceae bacterium | reverse complement strand
TGGGCCAATCCCTCGACCGGCTGACCGCCGACCCGCTGCGTGGGGCTGTCCGGCGTGACCAGCTCCGGGTGGGCAGTCTCCAAGTCCTTGAGCCGCTGCACCTTCCGGTCGTACTCCAGGTCGCTGATCTCCGGCGCCGCCTCGACGTAGTACTTCCGGTCGTGGTAGCGGAGTTCTTCCCGGAGGCGTTGGATCTCCTCGGCTGCGGAGCGAGACATGGATGGCTCCTTGAGGCTGTCAGCTATCAGGTGTCAGCTATCAGCTTGGGGAAAAACGATGCCCCTGAAAGCTGACGGCTGATAGCTGAAAGCAGATAGCTGACGGCTTCATTCACACCCGCACGCCGCCACGCAGGATCGCGCCATTCCCCCCAGCGGGTGCGGGATCAGGCAAAGGAACTTCAGCGGCTGCGAGCCCGTGTTGCGGAACTGGTGGACCTGGCTCGGCGGGACGAAAACCACCGTGCCGGGCCGCAGTGCGTTCTCCACGTTGTCCTCCAGGACCACGCCGGTGCCCTCGAGGATGAACACCTCGTGCTCGTACTCGTGGGCGTGCTTGGGCGTATGCCCGCCCGGGGCGATCTCGAATTGCCGCATGGTGAAGCCCGGCGCCCCGTCCCGCTCGCCGATCAAACACCGCGTGCGGGCGCCCGCCGCGCCCTCCATTTCCACCGGCGCCAGCTCGATCCGCTCGTAATGGACGACTTTCATGGAACGACCCTCCGGACGAAAAAACCTCAAGGCTGACGACTCCCAGCGCCGTGTCGGCCTCCCCCAAGGAAACCTAACAGCCGCCCGCCTCGAGGTCGTTGCCGCACGCGGCTCGGAAGCCTCGCTCGACAACACCATCAATTTACCGAGTGCGTCCCCAAGTTGTCAATAGCGTGCCGAATCCGATGAAGCAGGAAAACGAGACACGTTCGTCGCCGGGCTTGTCGGGCGCGCTACGGTTGTGCGTCCACGGCGCCTTCCGCCTTCCGGACGCAGCGGAAGCCGATCAGGCCGTGGACGTCCCTGGCGAAGCAGATGTCCCGATACACCGGGTCCTCGTAGAGCCGGTAGGCGGAGCGGCACTCGTCCGCCTTGGAGTTCCAACTGCCGCCCCGCAAGACCCTGGCCTCGCCGGTCTTCGGGCCCCGCGGGTCCTGCTGCGGACTCTGCCCGTAGTAGTCCTCCTGATAGAAGTCGTTGCACCACTCGCAGACGTTGCCGTACATGTCGTACAGGCCCCAGGGATTCGGCTCCTTCCGGCCGGCGGGCGAGGGCCGCCGCAGCGGGCAGCTCCCCTTGAACCAGGCATAGCGCTTCAGCTCGGCCGGGTCGTCGCCGAAGCCGTACTCCGTGGTTGTGCCCGCGCGAGCGGCGTATTCCCACTCGGCCTCGGTGGGCAGGCGGTATCCGCTCGCGTCGAAATCGCACCGCCACGTCTTCGGATCGTACGCCGGCTCAAGCCCTTCCAGGCGAGAGCGGGCATTGCAGTACTTGGCGGCGTTGGGCCAGCGGATCTGCTCCACGGGGTTCTGCGGCCCTTTCCAGCGGGACGGGTTCTCGCCCAGCACCCGCTGGTAGTCTTCCTGGGTCACCTCGTAGCGGTCCATGTAAAAGGGGCCGACGTAGACCTTGTGCGGGCTTTCATCGGTTTCGCGGTTCTGGGCGCTTCCCATCTCGAACCAGCCGCCGGGAAGTCGAACCATCTCGACGCCGCCGGCGGTCTTGATCGCTCCCGCGGGGTTGTTCTCTCCGGACGATTCGTCGCTCCGCTTGCACGAAGAGACCAATACGGCAAGAACCAAGGCAAGGACGGCGACCGCGGGAATCGTGCGGGCACTCCCAAAGCCCACGGGTTGCAGCCTGTGGGCTTTACGCGCAGTAGGACGGGCGTCTCGCCCGTCCGCGGAGAAGACGGTAGATGTTGACCGGCGAGACGCCGGTCCTACTGAGCGCGTCGTGCGTCCGTTCACTTGGCTTCCTCCTCGGCCGGCGGAAGCCAATCGTAGTCCCAGTGGTGGCCGAGCCATCCCGGTGGGCTGATCGTGATCGTGGCGCCGTCGGCCAGGCGGACGATGCAGATCGGGCTGTGGACCCGCCAGCTCCCGGCATGAGGAATCTTCGTGTAGGCGATGTATCGCCCGCAGTGCGACCACCGCCCGCAAGGATCCTGCCCGATCAGCTCCTTGGGCAGGGTGACGATCTTGCCGTCGGTTCCGCCGGGCAGCGAGGGGTCGAACCTGCGGACCGCGAGACTCTCGCCGGCGTTCCAGCACGTCCATTTTCCGTCCGGGGAGAAGGCCGGGTGGCACTCGCCGGCCGCCACGGGATGGTTGGGCATCTTCCGGATCTCGCCGCCCTGGGCCGAAAGGAAATCGATCGAGTACTTGCTCCCCAGGTAGTCGCGGATCTCGAAGATGAACCATCGGCCGTCGCAGGACATGTCGGCCAGGCTGATCGTGCGCGGCGCGCGGATCGGCTTGCTTTTCCGGCCGGTCTCGACGTCGGTGAAGACAATGCCTCCCTTGACGCACTGGACCGTGCGCTTGCCGTCGGGGGCCCAGACGTAGCCGCCGTCGATCTGGCGGGTCTGGAGCGTCTTGACGTCGACCAGGGAGTCGCCGAAGTTGTAGGTGAACTTCGTGCCGTCGGGCGAGGTGCGCGGGACGTGCTCTTCGCGGTCCGGCGTGTTGGTCAGTTGCCGCAGGCCCGTCCCGTCGGCGTTGACGAGGTACAGGTCTCGGGGAGGCGGGTCGCCCTTGAAGCCGGGCGGCGGCGCCGGATGGAGGGCGATCACCAGCCGGTAGCCCGTCCGGTGCAGCTCCTCTTTGAGGTCCTTGATCCGCGGGGGATCGAAGGGGGTGCAGCGCGGCGGCATCTCCCACCCGGCCCGGATCGACGAAGGCGGCTCGTCCTGCCCGACGGCGGCAATGCCCACCACGAGTATCGACAAGACCAGGAACCTCAGGGGCACGGTCATATCCAGCTCCCTTGGCAGATGGACAGATGGATCGAATGGAACCGAAGTCCAAGGAATTGTAGCCGCTCAGGAGATTGGCGCATACGCTACACAAGTCATTTCCGATGAACGCGGAGTTTATGGAACCGACGGACCTGGAACCGCCGATTGCGAAGATCGAGGGGGCCTGATTATGTGGTATGATTTGATTATAAAGGAGCCTCAAGAACCATGCGCCGGGGAGACGGAACCTGACTTGACCCAAAGCCCGGGGGCAGAGCCGGAACGGGGCCGGGAAATGCCGATCCGAACCTGTTTGCTCGATAACGGGAACTTCGTCTGCTCGCCCGAGTTGCCGGCAAAGCGGGCATTCGTCGAATACTTGGACTATGCCGACCGGCTGCTCGCGCAATGGCGCAAGGTCCAAGACGAGTGGAGCCGGTCGCCCTTCTCGTTTGAGCTGGGGAGACAAAAGGCGGAACTGGGCCAGGCCGTGGCCGGCTTCGTCGAAACGTTCAAGGCCCGGTACGCCGTCGAGAGCGTCGAGCAGGCCCCGACGTACCTGCCGGTTTCCCGGTTCTTCGCCGAATACCATCCCCTCCGGGAGCCGTTTTCCATTCTCCACTGCGATCAGGAAATGCCGTTGCACACGGTTCACCGGTTCGAGACCCACGACGATCTGGCGCGTGTGAACGGCGCCCTGAATGAGGACACGCCCTTTCCGTGGTGGCAGGCCGGACCGCACGACCGGCCGTGCTACTTGTTCGGACAGTGGGTCTGGGAGCTCCGGCCTTCGGAGACCGTCCTGAGCGACGCCGGAATCGTGCTCGCGTTTCTCGACGTGTCGGAGAGGCACCGGCAGAAACGGGACCGGCTGACGCACGGCGGCGCGGAAACCGCCGCAACGACGGACGCGGACTTCGTCCCCGAGAAAATGCGGTCACTGGTCTGGCGCCGTGCCGGTGGGAAGTGCGAGAAGTGCGGAGGTCACGAGGGGCTCGACTTCGAGCACGTCGCGCCGGCCGGCAAGGGCGGGAATCGCGCCTTGGAGAGCGTTCAACTGCTTTGCAGTCGTTGCTCGCGCGCCAGAAGCGGCGCAATCTGAACAGGGTCTCCCGGGAAAGAACGCCGTGCAGGGCGCGGACTTGCAGAAGCCGGCGAGAACGGTAAAATGCCGTTGTTTCCCGCGGTTCTCGGGCCTTTCGGTGCAGGGAGCGCGTGTTCCTGGACCGAGGATGTCGGGGGCCGAGTCCCTCATCGCCCGCCGCACGCGCGTGCGGATCGTCGCCGGAATGCGGTTCCAGGGAGATCGCCGTGAGTCAAGGGACCAAGATCGTTCGCGCCGCGTCGCTCGGCGAGGCGGTGCTGCCGTCGCCGCTTCAGCGAACGAGCGTCCCCGGGGACGGGGCTGCGAAGTTCGTGCCCGAGGGACTGTGCGTGCGGAACGCCGTCGAAGTGGGCGGTGCAGATCCGGCCGAAGAGGAACTGCTCTTCGAGAAGGCGGGGGCCCGCGAGAGGATCTTCTTTGACCCGGCGAAAACGCGGGCCGCCGTCGTCACCTGCGGCGGCATCTCCCCCGGCCTGAACGACGTCATCCGCTCCCTCTACCTCGAGCTCAACAAGAACTACGGCGTCGGCGAGGTCCTCGGCATCCGGTACGGTTACCAGGGCCTCAACCCTCAAGCGGGGCTCCCGCCCGTCCCGTTGACGCTCGAAATGGTGGAGGGCATCCACCGGGAAGGCGGCACGATTCTCGGCTCTTCCCGCGGTGCCCAGGAGCCGCGCGTGATGGTGGACTTCCTCCAGGCCCAAGAGATCGACGTCCTTTTCTGCGTCGGCGGCGACGGCACCCAGCGCGGCGCCCACCGCATCTGCGAGGAAATCGCCCGCCGCGGCCTGAAGATCGCGGTCGTCGGCATCCCCAAGACGATCGACAACGACATCCCCTATTGCGACCGCTCGTTCGGGCTGGTCACTGCCGTCGAGCAGGCCCAGAAGGTGCTCGACGGCGCCCACGTCGAGGCGAAGGGGGTGTCCAACGGCGTCGGCCTGGTGAAAGTGATGGGCCGCGAGGCCGGCTTCATCGCCGCCCTGGCCACCCTGGCCAGCCAGGACGTCAATTTCGCGCTGGTGCCCGAGGTCCCTTTCGCGCTTCACGGCGAGCGCGGTTTCCTCGCGGCACTCCGCCGGCGCATCCTCGAGCGCCGCCACGCCCTGATTCTCGTCGCCGAGGGCGCCGGGCAGCACCTCTTCGCGGACCGCCGGCCCGGGTGCGACGCCTCGGGCAACGTCAAGCTCGAGGACGTCGGCCTCTTTCTGAAAGAGCAGATCGCGGCGCACTTCGCCCAATGCGGTCCCGAGGTCAACCTCAAGTACATCGACCCGAGCTACATCATCCGCAGCGTCCCGGCCAACTGCGAGGACGGCGTGCTGTGCGATCAGTTCGCGCGGCGCGCCGTCCACGCGGCGATGGCCGGCAGGACCGACGTGCTCATCGGCCACGTCAGCTCAAAGTACGTCCACGTGCCGCTGCCGATGGTCATCGACCGGAAGCGCCGCATGGCGGTCGAGGGCGAGCTCTGGACGTCCGTCCTCGCCGCGACCGGCCAGCCGCGGCGGTTCGAGTGAGCCGCTATTCCAGCTCGTGTACGGCGATCGTATTGTGCCGGCTCGCGCGCAGACCCGTCCCGGCGATCAGCACGACGCGGTCCCCGGAGGCGAGGGACCCGGCAGCGCGGCACCGCTCGACGGCGAACCGGAGCAGCTTGGCGCCGTCGTCCGTCGGGGCTCCCGGCAGCGGAACGACGCCCCAGTACAGGCACATCCGCCGCAGCGTCGCCTCCGAGTCGCTCACGCCGACCGTGAAGACAGAGTTGCGGTGCTTGGAAACGCACAGCGCCGACTTGCCCGAGGCCGTGGCCACGAGGATCATCTTCGCGCCGACCTCTTCGGCCAGCCGCCCGGCAGCCCAGGTCGTGGCTTCCGTAATGGGGCCAATACCCTCCAGCGCGCGGTCCGGCCGGGGCAGGGACGGCCGCTCGCGGAGAACCGACTCCGTGGCCAGCGCAATCCGGTGCATCATCTCCACGGCTTCCCGCGGGTATTCCCCCACGGCGGTCTCGCCGGAGAGCATGCAGGCGTCGGCCCCGTCGAGAATCGCATTGGCCACGTCGGTCGCTTCGGCCCGGGTCGGCAGCCGCGCGTGGTGCATGCTCTCCAGCATCTGCGTGGCGACGATCGCCGGCCTCCGCGCCCGGTGGCACGCGGCGAGGATCCGCTTCTGGACCATCGGCATCTCGGCAATGTCGATCTCCACGCCCAAATCCCCCCGGGCGACCATGATCCCGTCGGCCGCCGCGACGATGGCCTCCAGGTTCGCCACGGCCTCCGGCTTCTCGATCTTGGCGATGACCTGCGTCTCCGAGCGCTCCGCTCGAAGGATCGCCTTCAGCTCGCGCACGTCCTCAGCGGTGCGGACGAAGCTGAGGCCGACAAAATCCACGCCGGCCCGGGCGGCCCAACGGGCGTTGTCCCGATCGCGGTCGCTCATCGCGGGTGCGCCGAGTTTCACGCCCGGCAGGTTCACCCCCTGCCGGCTCCGCACGACCCCGCCTTGCACGACCCGGCAGGCGGCCGCGTCCTTCTCCACTTGCTCGACGAGCAGGGCCACCGTGCCGTCGGCCAGCATCACGCGGTCGCCGGACCGAAGCTCGTCGATCAGCGGCCCGTACGTGGTGACAAGATCGCCGGGTAAGACGGCGACTTCGCCGCGGACAAACCTCACGGTGTTGCCGGAAACGCACTTCACCTCGCCGCCGGGCAGCTCGCCCAGCCGCATCTTCGGTCCGGCCAGGTCGACCAGAATCGCAACCGGGGCGCCGAGCTTCCGGCTCGCTTCGCGAATGTGCCCCAGCCGCTCTTGGTGCTCCTCGCGAGAGCCGTGGGCGGTGTTGACGCGGAAGACGTCGACCCCGGCCTCGATGAGTTCGGCCAACTTGCCGGGCTCCGCCGAAGCGGGGCCCACCGTGGCGACGATCTTCGTGCGACTCGGCCGCGCTTGAGGTGCGGATTCCATAGACCCTCGGCTTGAAATCGAGGAGCCGGCGTGGACCCTGCCCAGAACAGTCTACCGAGTTGCCGGGCGCCATGTCCACGCCCCGGGCCGTGACGGCATTTCAAGCGATCGCCGGTTAACGATCCCTTGGAGCCATCGCGGCACGGCCGCTACCTGGTCATTTCCCGGGAATGCTGCTATGATGCAGCCTGACTTGCCGCTGGGGCGCTTTCGTCGAGGCAACGCACCATGACTCCCATCACTCCCCGCGAGAGAGTTTATCAGGCGATCCGCCACCAGCAGCCGGACCGCGTCCCGTGGCACCTGGGCTGTACCATGCCCGCCCGGCAGAAGCTCGAGGCCTACTACGGCACGACCCAACTGGACGACGTCCTGGGCAATCACCTGGCCAAGCACCGGACGAGGCTGCCGGACGAGCCGGTCGAGGGCCGGCCAGGCTTCTGGCGCGACGAATTCGGCGTGGTCTGGAACCGCACGGTCGATAGCGACATCGGCATTGTCGAGGAGCATCCGCTCCGAGAGCGGTCGCTCAGCGGCGTCGTGTTCCCCGACCCGCGCGACCCGCGCCGCTACGCCGGCCTGCCGGCCTTCGTCGAGGCCCATCGCAACCGCTTCCGCTACGTGAGTGTGGGCTTTTCGCTTTTCGAGCGGGCCTGGATCCTGCGGGGCATGAACGACATTCTGATCGACATGCTCGAGGCCCCCGAGTTCGTGGACGAGATCCTCGACGCCCTGATGCAGTACAACCTCGCCATGCTCGACCAGTTCTTGAAGTACGACGTCGATGCGATCCTCTTCGGCGACGACTGGGGGCAGCAGCGGGGGCTCCTCTTCGGCGGCCGGCTGTGGCGGCGGTTCATCAAGCCGCGGATCGCCGAGTTGTACGGGGCGGTCAAGCGGGCCGGCAAGTTCGTAATGATCCACTCCTGCGGCAAGGTGCAGGAGCTGTTCCCTGACCTGATCGAAGTGGGCCTGGACGTGTTCAATCCGTTTCAGCCGGAGGTGATGGACCCGATCGAGATGAAGCGGCAGTTCGGCGACCGGCTCTCGTTCTTCGGCGGGATGAGCATCCAGAAGGTGCTGCCGTTCGGCACTTCGCAAGAGGTCCGCGACGAGGCCCGGCGCTTGGTCGAGCACGTGGGCCGCGGCGGCGGCTTGATCCTGGCGCCCTCGCACGACATGCCCGGCGACATCCCGGTCGAGAACATCGTCGCGTTCGCCGAGACGATGCAGGCACAATAGCCGGATGGCCTTACACGATTCCGGGAGGGCGAGGCTCCGGCCGAGCCGCACTACTTGGCACTGCTGGACGAGCCGGCAGTGCGACTCGTCGGAAAGGAGCGAACAATGCGTTTGGCGACGGTAACCTTTGGGCTGGCGATCCTGGTGGCGTCGTCCCTGGCGGCACAGGAGGCGAAGGCCCCGTTCTATCCGGACAAGTCGAGGCTCTTGGTCTACCTTGATGCCGACGGCCGCGAGCATCCCGTCACGGGCGCGGCGGATTGGCGGAAACGCCGCGGGCACATCCTGGCCAACATGCAGCTCGTGATGGGCCCGCTGCCACATGCGGCGAAGAAGGTGCCGCTGGACGTGCAGGTGGTCGAAACCGCCGATCTCGGCAAGGTGGTCCGCAAGAAGATCACGTTTGCCGTGGAAAAGGGAGACCGCGTCCCCGCATATCTCCTCGTGCCCAAGGCGTTTCCCGGGCGCGTGCCGGGAATGCTCTGTCTCCACCAGACCATCCCCATCGGCAAGGCGGAGCCCGCGGGACTGGGTGCGAACCCCGATTTGCGTTACGCCCTCGAACTGGCCGAACGGGGCTACGTGACCCTGGCCCCGGACTACCCCGGTTACGGGGAATACAAGTTCGACGCCTACGCCCACGGCTACACAAGCGCCACCATGAAGGGCATCTGGAATCACATGCGGGCCGTGGACCTGCTCCAGTCGCTCTCCAACGTGGACCCCGAGCGAATCGGGGTAATCGGACATTCGTTGGGCGGCCACAATTCGATGTTCGTGGCGGTCTTCGACCCGCGGATCAAGGCGGTCGTTTCGAGTTGCGGCTTCAATTCGTTCTTCAAGTACTACGGCGGCAACCTGGCCGGCTGGAGCCACAAGGGCTACATGCCGCGGATTGCCGAGGTCTACGGCAAGGACCCCAAGCGGATGCCGTTCGATTTCACGGAACTGGTTGCTGCCCTGGCCCCGCGGCCGTTCTTCACGAACTCCCCGCTTGGAGACGCCAACTTCGAATACTCAGGCGTGCAAGATTGCCTCCGTGCGGCCCGGCCGGTGTACGAGCTTCTCGGGGCCAAAGAGAACCTCGTCGAGGTCCATCCCGACTGCGAGCACCGTTTCCCGCCGGAGGCCCGCAAGGCGGCGTATGAATTCCTGGAAAGGGTGTTTACACGACGGGAGTAAGGCTATCGGCTTTCAGCTATCAGGGTTCAGAAAGGGCTGTCCTCGTCAAAAGCTGACGTCTGATAGCTGATTGCTGATAGCTGACGGCCTTCTTAGAATTCGACTTCCGTTCGCCATGAAACCCATGGATTCCCAAACGCTCGATCTCCTTTGGCACGATGCCGACGCCCGGGAGGTACGCCTGCGCGAAATCGTCACCGAGCGGCTGGCGGAGAATCCGCCGCCGGGGATCGACGACCAGGTCGTGGCCACGTATTTCTTTGCCCTGCGGACCTTGACGCTGGCCAAGGCGGCCAAGGAGATCGCCTACCATGCCACGAGCGGAATCAAGGATCCCCCGCCCGGCTCGCTCCTGGAGCAATGCACGGCGAAGGCCGCGGGCGTGGATCCGTTCGACTCCGGCGGCCGGATCGGCCTGTTGCACGTGGCCTTTCCGCTCAAGATGCTCTTGCAGCCGGACGGGCATCTCACCTCGGTCGATCTTCTACACACGACCGCCGGGGCGATCATCTTCGACGTGTATGAGAACCAGGACGCCCGGCTCGTGGCCCTGCAGATTCCCGAGCGCGTTGTGCGGACCTTTCCAGGACCCGCTTACGGGCCGCAAGGCGTGCGCGAGCAGACCGGCTTTGCCGCGGACGAGCCGGCCTTCGGCACCATCCTCAAGCCCACCGCGGGGATCACGCCCGAGGAGGTCGGGGCGTTGGTGGAGGAAGCGGCCGCCTGCCCGCTCTTCCTCTTCATTAAGGAGGACGAAGACCTTTATCCGAACTTGGACTACTCGCCGGTCAAGGAACGGACCCGCCGGGCTGTGGCGGCCATCGAGCGCGTGCGGGAGCGGCGGAGCGGCAAGGGCCTCATCTTCGCCCCGCACGTGACCGGCGCCCCGCACGAGATCGTCGATACCGTGCATGCAGTGGTGGAAGCAGGGGCGACCGGCGTGATGCTGAGCGAGACCTTTTCCGGCGGCGCGGTCCGCATGGTCCGCGAGGCGACGAAGCGACTGCCCAGCCCGCCGGCGATCTACGGCCACAACGCAGGGATCGGGGTCAAGACCCGGGCGATATGGCGCGAAGTGATCGACCTGTTGGCCCGACTGGATGGGATCGACTTCCGCCAGACGGCCCCCGTGCGCCCGGGTTCGCCCTTCATCCGCCCCTACGGCCAGGAATGGCGGGCCTCGGAGCACGTCCTGACGTGTCCGCTGGCCGGCATCCGACCGACGATGATCGCCCGGGCCGGCGGGCTGGACCAGGGCAACATCATCCTCAACCTGGCCGACGCGGAGCAGCGAGGGCTTTCTCCCATGATCCTCTTCCTGGCGGGCTCGGCGATCAACTCGATCAAAGGCCCCAGCGGCAAGCCCGATCCGCAGCTTGGGACCGAGGCGATGCTCCAGGCGCTCGAAATGCACCGCTCCGGGGAGCTGGCCGACACGCCCCCGGAACAGCACGTGGCTGCGTTGGCCGCGGTCGCCCGGCGTCGGCGGATGAACGCCCTCCTGGAAGCCCTGCGGCAACGGTACCCAAGAATGGTCTCGTGAGCGTTGCCGCCGCCCCTGCGGTGACGACGGACGTGGCCATCGAGTCCCGCAGCCCCTTGACGGCAAGCGAGGATGGGATTATTCGTAGGGACAAGCGCCTGCTCGACCGCGGAGCGACCGAGGATATGGAGAAAGAACGGGAGACCGAACGGCGTCAGGTGCCTGACGGCAATAGCGAGGGCGGGGGAGCACCGCAAAGATGAGCTTGCACCGAGTCGAGCAGGAACTGAAAGACCTCGCGACCTTGCTGGGCAAGGCGGCGGGCGAGGCGTTCGCAATGGGGACAGTGGGAGGCTTCCGGCAGCTTCATAGGCCGAGAAGATACGCATCCCAGTGCCTACGGACAAGATCAATCGGGTTGTCTTGCGACCGCAAGAATCCTGGAGAATTCCTTGGGGGGGCGATTGACATGGCTCCGTCCCGTAACACAACTCAGTTTGTCAGGCTACTGCCGTGCGGTCCCAGTGGCCATGACAAAGGAAACGGACCCGTGAATCGCAACTCAAAACCAAAGGAGAATGATATGAAATTGGGCTTTTACACTATTGCTCTTCTGGCGTTGTTTCTTTTCGGCGGGTGTGGGACGGCTAGTGTCCCGTCAATCTTCGATTGACGGGTAAAGTTTTCGTAGTTTTCGGC
>CAYGZA010000219.1:0-11730 GCA_964354135.1 uncultured Planctomycetaceae bacterium | reverse complement strand
AGACGCGCAACAGCCCGACGGCGGCGTGACCGACGTGGCCCCGTTCGTCCTGAATCTCGGCCACGGCACCGCCGCCTGGGCCGACGCCGGGACGATCTGCCCGTGGACGATCTACTACGTGTACAACGACAAGCGGCTCCTGGAAAAGCACTACGGCATGATGGTCCGCCTGGTCGAGTTCGACCGCAAGCACAGCAAGGACCTCTTGCGCCCGGCCGAAGGCTACGGCGACTGGCTCTCGATCAAGGCCGACACGCCCAAGGACGTAATCGCCACGGCCTTCTTCGCTGAAAGCACGCACCTGACCGCGGAGGCCGCCCGCGTGCTCGGCAAGGAAGAGGATGCCCGGAAGTACGCGGCGCTCTTCGAGGAGATCAAGACGGCCTTCAACAAGGCGTACGTCGCCCCGGACGGCCGGATCAAGGGGAACACGCAGACCTGCTACGTCATGGCCCTCTACTTCAATCTCCTGCCCGAGGAGAAGCGGCCTCTGGCTGCGAAGTATCTTGTCGAGGACATTGCTGCTCGGGGCGGCCACCTCTCGACCGGCTTCGTGGGCACCAGCATGTTGATGCCCGTCTTGGCCCAAAACGGCCGGCAGGACGTGGCCTGCCGGCTGCTATTGAACGACACCTTCCCGTCCTGGGGTTATTCCATCAAGCACGGAGCGACCAGCATCTGGGAGCGATGGGATGGCTGGACTGCCGACAAGGGATTCCAGGACCCCGGGATGAACTCGTTCGCCCACTATTCGTTCGGGGCGGTGGCCCGCTGGATGTTCCAAAGCGTGGCCGGGATCGACACCGACGGCCCCGGCTTCAAGCGGCTCCTGATCCGCCCGCAGCCGTGTCCGGGGCTCTCCTGGGTCAAGGCGAGCTACCGCTCGCTGCACGGCCGGATCGCCACCGAATGGCAGACCGACGGCGGCAAGCTCGTCTTCCACGTCACGATCCCGGCCAATACCGCGGCGACGGTGTCGCTCCCGGCCGCCGGGCCGGACGGCGTGACGGAAGGCGGCCGTCCCGCCACGGAGTCCGAGGGGGTGAAGTTCCTCCGCACCGAGCGCGGCCGGGTCGTCTACGAAGTCCGCGCGGGGGCGTACCGGTTCGTAGTCCCGTAACCCGTCATTTGGCGACAACGCGGATCAGAGTACAATAGGAATAGGAATTGGCCTCTATCGAGCTGCGGGGGGCCGGCCGCCGGCGCATCGGCATCCGAAGGAACCGAACCATGAAAAGCCCGTTTCCGGGGATGGACCCGTATCTGGAACAGTACTGGTCCGAGGTGCATCAACGACTGGTGACCTATGCGGGAGACACCTTGCAGGACCAATTGCCCGCGGGCCTGCGGGCAAGGATCGAGCAACGGGTTTTTGTAGAGTCGGAGGAAGGCGCGAAACGCCAGATTGTCCCGGATGTGTCGGCCGTCGAACATCCTCGTGGGCGAGGAGCCCCGACTGGGACGGTCGGCGGTGTGGCTTTGGCTGAGCCCGCGCTGATCCACTTAGACGACGAGCCGATTACGGAGGGGTACATTGAGATTGTCGACGTCCGCTCGGGCAACCGTGTCATCACCGTGATCGAGTTCCTAAGCCCGACCAACAAGGTGCCGGGCGAGGGGCAAGATCTGTATTTGGCGAAGCAGCGTGAGGTCATCGCGGCCGCTTCGAGCCTGGTCGAAATCGATCTGACGCGGTCGGGCCGTCGCGTTTTTTCCGTGCCGCCAGGGCGGATTCCCGCGTCGCTGCGCACGACCTATCAGATTTGCGTCCGCCGGGGATGGAAGCCGCGGATCGGTGAACTCTACGCTGCCCCGCTCCGCGAGCGCCTCCCCGTCGTCGGCATACCCGTTCGGCAGACGGATGCCGATGTTCCCCTGGACCTGCAAGTCCTCATCGACCTTTCCTACCAAAACGGCCGCTACGACGACACCGACTATCGCTCTGAGCCCGTCCCGCCTCTCGATCCTGACGAGACGGCCTGGGCCGACCAATTGCTGCGGTCCCAGAGCCGCCGGTAGGAACCTGGGTCACGGTTTCTGTGGGACGGACTTCGATTCCGTCTTTCGTCCGGTTCGAGGCATACTTGTAGGATTGCCCCGTTTGCCGTAGCATGGCGGCAGTGCGGTCTTCGTCCGTCTTCCGGGTGGTTTGGATCTATGTTGAGTGAGCAAATCAGCTTCATCGGGGCGGGCCAGATGGCGACTGCCCTTGCGCAAGGGTTGGTCAAGGCGGGTCTGGCCTCCGCCGAGAAGCTCCTGGCCAGCGACCCGGCCGCCGAGGCCAGGGAGCGATTCACCCGCGCGACCGGCGCCAAGGTCACTCAAGACAACCTTGAGGTGGCGGCAACGGCGGATGTCTTGTTCCTGGCCGTCAAACCCCAGCAGATGGCGAAGGTCCTTTCCCAACTGCGGGGGAAAGTCGGGAAAGAGAAGCTCGTGGTCTCGATCGCCGCGGGGGTCCGTCTGGCGGTCTTGACCGAAGGGCTGGGGCAGGACATCCGGCTCGTCCGTGTCATGCCGAATACCCCCTGCCTGGTCGGCAAGGGGGCCTGCGGGTATTGCCTGGGCGATCGGGCCACGCCGAAGGACGGCGAGCTTGTCCGGCAGATCCTCGAGGCCGTCGGGGTTGCGTTTCCCGTGGAAGAGAAGCTGATGGACGCCGTGACCGGCCTTTCCGGGTCCGGGCCGGCGTTTGCTTACGTGATGATCGAGGCCCTGGCCGACGGAGGCGTGCGGATGGGGCTGCCGCGGAACGTTGCCCTGGCGCTGGCCGCACAGACCCTGCGAGGCGCGGCCGAGATGGTGCTCGTCACCGGGGAGCATCCGGGGGTCTTGAAGGATCGGGTGGCCAGCCCGGGCGGCACGACGATCGCCGGCCTCCAGGCCCTGGAATTAGGGGGCGTTCGGGCGGCCTTGATGGCGGCGGTGGAAGCGGCCGCTCGGCGGTCCGCGGAGCTGGCCGGCGGATCGTGAGCCGTCGGGGAGAATCGCAGCGATGTCGGGATTGTGCGTGATCGACGACAAGTACGTCCCCCTGTACCGCATCCTCTGGGTGTCGGCCCTGCCGCACTACTGCGGGTCGCCGGAGTGCGCGCGGGAAGGGGAGTACGAGGTCCGCCTGGAAGACGAAGAGTCGGTCTGGGCCGACCGCGAGGAGCGCGACCGGACCCTGGCTGCCCTGGAGGCATGGGCCAGCTCGGAGCACGCCGAGGGCGATTGCGAGGAGTGACCGCCGGGCACGCCGGGAGGAGACCGCCGATGTCGATGTTCGACAACGATGAATACCGGTGGCGGGAGACGTATTTCGTGCTGTTCGACGCCGCCCGGCGGCCGACGCTCAAGGCGATGGAGAAGCGGCTCGCCGCTCTGAACAGCCGTTACGTCTTGACCAACTGCCGTGCGGACAAGCACGGCCACTTCGAGTCGCTCTCGGTCCTCGCCCCGGACGACTTTGCCGCGTTGGACATCAGCTTTCTGGCCGGGAAGGAAGTCCGGGAGCAATCCCTCGCCTTGGCCAAGGAGCTTCAGACCGACGACTCCCCCGACGAGGAGTCCGCCAAGGTCAAGCGGTTCGCCCAGGCGGACGGCCGCTTCGACGTCCTCCACTTCGAAATGCTGGCCGGCGCCGATAGCGGTGAAGAGATCGAGGACGAAATGTTCGACCCCAGCACCCTGTTGATCGTGTTGGAGGCCCTGGTCGAGCTGACGGACGGAATCGCCGTCGATCCCCAGTCGGGAACGATACTCTAGAAATGATGAATGATGAGTGCGGAATGATGGATGAGGGAGAGAAACCTGGCGTTCGTCTCGCGCTCGGCCGTCTTTCATTCATTATTGGCCAAGTGTCAGTAATTCGAGGTCGGCCCTATACTGCCAGAATGCGTATGCGTGCTGTCATCAGAGGTAGTCAGCGTTTTTCGCGTCGAAAGCTCCTTCACCCGGTTCTGAGGAGGTTTCGAGGCGAAAAACGCGGTCCGGCAACCCACGAAATACGGCTTCAAACACCAAACGGGGGTGACCTCGTATTACTGACACTTGGCCCATTATTCATCATTCCGAGTTCAGCATTGCCCAGGTGTTTCATGCTTGCCAAAGAGATTAAGCCCGGAACGGTCGTCAACTACGCCGGCGCGCCGTGCACCGTCGAATCGGTGAACGTGCAATCGCCGTCGGCCCGCGGCGCCGCCACGCTCTACAAGTACCGGGCGCGGAACCTGATTACCAAGCAGAAGGTGGACATCGCCCTGAAGGGGACCGACTCGCTGGAGCTGGCCGATTTCTCCCGCCGCCAGGTCAAGTACATGTACGCCGACGCCGCCCACGTCTACTTCCTCGATCAAGGGAGCTACGAAACGCACGCCCTCCGCAAAGAGGAGGTCGCCCAGGAGAGCCAGTACCTGACGGACGATCTGAAAGGCGTCCAGATGCTGGTCTACAACGATCAGCCGGTGGGCATCCAGCTCCCGGTTGCCGTGGAGCTGACGATCGTCGAGTGCTCGCCAAGCGTGCGGGGCGACTCGGCCACCGGACGCACAAAGCCCGCCACCCTGGAAACCGGACTGGTCGTTCAGGTGCCGGAATACCTCAGCGAGGGCGAGCGGATCAAGGTCGACACCCGCACGGGAGAGTTCTTGTCCCGGGCGTGAGAGCGACTGGGGTGAAGAGTGACTGGGCCCAGCCAGGATTGAGTCCATGCCGATCTCCTGGAACGAAATCCGCCAGAACGCCATCCGCTTTGCCCGGGACTGGGCCGGCGCGCGAAGCGAGAGCGCCGAGAAGCAGACGTTCTGGAACGAGTTCTTCGCGGTGTTCGGCGTCCGCCGGCGTGTCGTGGCTGCGTTCGAGGAGCCGGTGAAGAAAACCTCCGGCCAGTACGGCTACATCGACCTTTTCTGGCCCGGCATCTTGCTGGTCGAGCACAAGAGCCAGGGCAAAGACCTGGGCAAAGCCGAGTCGCAGGCATTCCGCTACATTCAAGACCTCATCCGCGAAGGCCGGCAAGATGATGTCCCGCGCTACGTGATCGTCTCCGACTTCGCACGGATCGCGCTCCATGATCTGGAGCCGGAAGAGCAGCGCGTCCTGCCGCTGTTCGCGGGCTTCCGCGTCGAAACGATCGAATTCCCGCTTGCCGACCTGCACCGCCACATCCACGACTTCGCCTTCATTCCCGGCTACAAGCAGCACCGGTTCGAGGACCAGGACCCGATCAACCTCCGGGCTACGGAGGGGGACTAGCGAAAATCGCCCGTGGTCGGTCGGGCTGGAAACGGCAGAAAGAAATGCAGGAGTTCGATTGGTGACCCGTCTGACTTTCGATGGCGCGTATTGAACAAGTGACGGCAGGCGCCGAACCGCGTCTCCTCGCACCAGTCACGCAGCAAATGCGGGGGCTCATTCGGGTATTTCGCGACGTACCGGGCAATCAAGAGCGCGGCACTTTCGGCGTTGCCGTCGACCACGAAGCCGATCATGATGCCCCAGGCGTGGCCCCGACCGTACTTTCCAACAAAATGTAGCACACCTGTCCTGACGTACCGGTTTGCGAGCCTCCTGGGATCGTCCTCCTTGGTGCTGCTGACTCGCTTGCACTCCAAACGCAGGTCAGGCTCGTCGCCCAAGCTGTAGATGATCTCGATGTCGATAAAGCCAACGACAGTCTCCTGGTCTTCGGATGGCACCCCGACCTCGGGCTTTATTTTCATCGGTGGCCGACGCGGGCTTCTCTCCGCTTCCACGGCGATCATGCGCGCCCGCAACAGCCCGGCGGTCGTCGGTTCATCATGACGGTGAGTCTCGCTGAGGGCACATTCTCGCAGAACTCGGTCCCACGCCCCGGCGACGATTCTCAGAACCGCCTCGATCACGGCGAGGATGTCCCGCGCGGCGAGGAACTGCGGCGCTGTCGGCGGACGTCGGCCCTTACCCACGTTCACGAGACGCTCCCCAGATGCTCTGATAGTACCGCGTCGGCGTCATTCATGCCGGCGGAGCGCGTCCAAAAGCGAACCTGCGCCGGCTTGACCAGATAGACTTCTCCCGGGGCGTAGAATCGCAGGTGCCGCCGGGTGTACACGTCGGACGCGATTTCCATTGGCAGGCTGCCCGCAATGCGTTGAAGCAGCGGTCCCAATTCCTGCCGGTCAACAATACGCACGTTGCGGCCGCGGTGCGAACGAGGAACCATAGCGAACCGTACCACCTGGAGTGGGCAATTCGCCGGAAGCTCGAAGATCTCCGCTGTTGTCTTTCGTTCGTTGCGCAAACTCAGGAAATCGTTGATAACGGATATGAACTGCTCAGCGTACGCGGCCAGTTGGTCCGCGCTGGGCTTCAGCAGACTCGTGGACTGGTCAACCTCTCTTTGAAAGTCAATGGTGACGCGCAACATATCTTCTACGAGGATACGTTGACGCGCGTCCAGACCATACAGGTCGTAAACGGCTGTGTCGAGTTCGCGTCTCCGCTGCTGGGAGACGGTCTTCCGTTGAATCGCCAGAGTGCGTAGATTCCGTTCCATGTCCAAAACTCGCTGGATTGAAGGCGAGTGGTTGGACGACATCTCGGGTACCGGCAGACGACGGAAGTCCGCCCAGATTACGTCATCGCGTTCAACACCCCAGACGGACCCTGTAAGGAAAACGAAATAAGTGGCCAGAGAGGAGTTGAGGATTCCATTCAGGTACCCTGACCATGCGGGAGGCTGGGGCTTCGGCAAAGGAATCCCGTAGTATCGCTGTGAGTACACTAAGTTGTCGGGACAGATCGCAGAGGTTAGTCCCGTCTCCGACAAAGTGAGCGTGAATAGGAATAGTGGACCGCGATAGATGGCGGCTTCGCGCGGCCACTGCATCTTCTTATCCCTCCTATCCCTCGGGGTTGGAAGGCCCGCCGCACTCATTCCGAACGGGGTCAGACCCTCTGTTTCCAGGCAAGGCCACCCGAGAATCTCCTCCGGAAGCGGCCGTGTCCGGTTTTTCTCTTCGCCGCGGATGAAACCCTGCCGGGGCCGAACCCCGTGCCCCTGCAGGAACTTCTCCAGTGTCGGAAACTGCTTCAAGTGGCGGATCAAAGCAGCGTCGCGAGCGCTGCCCCACGAAGCGATCTTGAGGAAATCCTCGTCTTGGGCAGCGCGTGACACGCTCACTCGTTTTATCGACTCCGGCCCGATTTCCAGAACCCCATGACGTTCAAACGTATAGGAACGCTCCACGGTGGCATAGGTGCAATCAACTCCGCGCTCCGAGGGTCGATTGCGGGCGACGACAATCATTGCAGGATGCTGTGCCGTCGGGAAGACCTTCTCCCGGTGCAGCTCTCCGAGGTTGATCATGACCGCGGGAGTGAACCGCGACAGCAGTTCACGCTTCGCGGCCACCGAGTCGTCGTCGTGGCTAAAGAACCTCCGCGCACTGAGAATCAGTCCCAGCCTGGCTTCGGGCAAGGCAAAATCGGCCGAGCGCCAAAGGAAGGCTTGGTCTGGAGGGTCCTGGTTGGGCAATTGAATCTCGCGAGCTCGACAGTACTCCACATGGAGGGGCGTATCGGCCGTTTCGCCTTCCAGCCTTTCGGAGCGGGCGCCCGCCGGGCGCGTCCAAGGTGGATTGCCGACCACAATGGAGAATTGTTTCTGGGTAAACGGGGCCTTCCGGTTGAAATCGGCTTCCGTGTCGAAGGTGTCCGCTTCATAGAGATTGAAGAATCGGCGCTCTCGTCGCGCCTGCTCATCGTTGACCGGGTAGATTAAAGGCTTGAACTTGACCCCGTTTCCCACGCCGGCGCTGGGGTCAAGCTCCAATGCCGCCAGATAGAGACTGACGGCGGCAATGTGTACCGCCCCGCCAAGGGCATCGACCCCGAAGATCTGGTTGTACAACGCATCGCGGATCATGGGGCGGGTCAGCTTCTCGCCCGCCGCGACGCGTCGTGCGATCAGCCGCCGCAGGGCTTGGACCAAGAAAACCCCGGAACCGCACGCCAAGTCCGCCACCTTGGCGTCCTTCGGCAAGACGTCGCCGAACAACTCGTCGTCGAATACCTCGTTAAGCGTCAGCTCGACCAGGTTGATGGGTGTGTAATGCGTGCTGTGCGCTTCGGCGGCACGCGGGTCGACGGCATGGCAAAAGGACTCGTAAATCGAACTGAGCAGTTCCACCGGAATGACATCGAATTGGTACGGCCACAGATATCGCTGCCCCGTTTTCGGGTCGCCGCCGTCAAGGAGAAACTTGAGTGTCCGAAGTTGATCTAGCGAATAATCGACTTGCCGACCATGAGGAAAGACATCACCGTTGAACGTTTCGGCGAGCCAATGGAACATATTCCGGGCCGTGTCGCCGTCGGCCAATGTGTCGCTGAATTGACTGACGCCAAAAGTCCTCCGTAAGAAATCACGCGGCAACCACCCTCGGGCCTGGAGGTAGCTGGCGAAGATCGCTCGCAGCAGCAATCGGTGTGCGTCCGCCAGACTCAATCCGTTTTCTCGTAATGCTGCGGCCGCGGAGTTCAGGTCCCTGATCAGTTGGCGATCGACTCGCTGTCGGCGGTCGATGGATTGTCCTTCCTCACGATTCCAAAACCGGCCGGATTGGATCTGTTCCCGCGAGGCGATCTGCCGCAACTGCTCCAACCCCTTGGCCAGGTTCTCGAAACGACGTATTTCCACCCGCCGCAGGCTCGGCTCGCCCCGGCCTTTGGGGGGAAGAACATACGCGTTGAGAATCCGCACCTGGGTGGGCGTGACGACCCAGAGCATCGGGGCCCGCCCGTCGTTCCACGCGGCCCGCTGCCAGTCGATCAACTGGTGGGTCAGTTCGGCGGCGGTCGGTTCCGCGTCCCAACGCTTGAAGTAGATGCAAGGCGACCCGGACAGCTCAAAGATGTCGGAGACGCCGATCTTGCCCCTTCGATCTTCCGCTTGGAGGACCGCTTTGTACTTGAAGAGCCGGTCAATCGACTCGAACGTCCGGGCGCTGGTGGAGTCAAGAGCCAGGTTCAATTCGGCGGCAGACCATACGGAGCCACCCAAAGGGCGACCGTCCCGGTAGAACCCGGCGCACTCCATGACTTGCGTATAGAAGTCGTCAGATTGCAGTCCGGCCGCCATCTACGGAGACCCCACGCCGGAAGTTCGCTGCCGTCAGATTCCTGGCGAAATCGCAGAACGCCTGCGGCGAAACGCCTATTCCGTCGGCGTGACACGTACAAACATTCCTATTGTCGGACGCCCGCAAGTCGTTTCTGGAGAACGGGTTTCACTCTGTGAATTGTGCTCCGCCGCCGCCAACCACCATGGCCGTATCGCGCGTATGCTTACACGAATATGGTGCTCGCGTCAACCGGTACCCCTCTACAGATATATGCATGAGCTGCCCTTGAGCGGTAGAGTACACCGAGGTCAAACCTGGAATAGCAAATAGGAGTTGCCCCAGCTTTGCCTCCACATCGGGGGCGATCGTCCGTAGCGCTTCGGGCCCATGCTCGATCGGACAGATGGTGCGGCTCACGCTGCTGGGGCCTTGGTCATTGGCCCTTCGTCCTTGGGCCTTCGCCCTCGATCCGCTCCACGCGGCTGATGCTTTGCCCCCGGGCAAAGCGAGTGCGGATCGTCTCACCCGCGGACAGTTCCCCGGCGTCGCGGACGATGTGGCCGTCGCGCATCCGCTGCGTCAGGCTGTAGCCGCGCCCCAGGACCGCCAGCGGGCTGAGCGACTCCAGTTGGGCGGCCAGGGCGCCGGCCTGCTGCCGCCCCTGCCGCAGGTGCCGGCGAATGGTCGACGCCAGGCGGGACTCCAGCTCGTCCAGTCGCCGGGCCAGGTCGTGGACCCGCGCTAAGGGCCGGGAGAAAACGCGATTGGCCGCCAGGGTCTCCCATCGGCCCCGTGCCGCGGTCAGCCGCGACCGCAGCGCCGAAACGAGCCGCTCGCGGTGCTCGCGCAACTGCCCGGCAATCTCCTCGACGGCGGGCACGACCCGCTCGGCGGCCTCGCTGGGGGTCAGGGCCCGCACGTCGGCCACGAGATCGGCCAAGGTCACGTCGATCTCGTGGCCCACGCCGGAGACCACCGGGATCCGCGAGGCGGCAATCGCCCGCACCACTGCTTCCTCGTTGAACGCCCAGAGGTCCTCCAGGCTGCCGCCGCCCCGCGTGACCACGAGGCAGTCGATCGGGGTGGCGAGGCGATTGACCAGTCCGATCGCGGCGGCGATCTCTCCGGCGGCGCCTTCTCCCTGCACCCGGACCGGCACCACCAGGACATCCACTCCCCGCCAGCGGCGCCGCAAGACCTCGAGGAAATCCCGCAGTGCCGCGCCGCTGGGGCTGGTCACCACGGCGATTCGCCGGGGGAAGCGCACCAGCGGCCGCTTCCGCGCCGGATCGAAGAGCCCCTCGCGGGCCAGCTTCTCGCGAAGCTGCCGGAGGGCCAGCTCCAGTGCCCCGATGCCTCGCGGGATGATTTCCTCGAGGATCAACTGATAGCGGCCTCGCGGCGCATAGACTTCCAGGCGTCCGCGGCAGATCACTTCCAGCCCGTCGTGCAAATCGAACCGGACGCGGGCCGCCGCCGAGCGCCATAGGACCGCCGGGATTTGGGCCCCGGCGTCCTTGAGCGTGAAGTAGCAGTGCCCCGATTGCGGCCGTGCGAGGTCCGAAATCTCCCCGCCGACCCAGACGGCGGGGAAGGTCTCCTCCAAGACCTCTTTGACCAGGGCCGTCAGCTCGGAAACGGAGAGGACCTGTTGCTGGGCCGGCTCCTCGGTGAGTGGTTCCATGAAACGCCCTCTGCGAGACGAAAGCGGAAAACTGAAAGCCGAAAGCCGATCGCTGACTGCTGAAAGCTGGGCGACTTATCGCCTTGATGCCATCTTTTCAGGTTGCGGAGACAAACCGGCGCTGGCGTGCGCCGCATCGAAGCGGCGACGGATTCGACGGCTGGAACGGAACGTAACGCTCACCTGGCCTTTCCAGCAGGCCCCCGACGCGGCCCAGGCGTCCGCTTCGTCGCAGAGCCGGTTCAGGAGGGCCTCGATCCGCTGGCGGAAGTGCTCCAGTCCCTCTCGATCCAGGCCCTCGGGAACGAGGATCTCGGGGCTGACCACGGCCCGGGCGCGGGAAAAGGGCCGCGGAATGGCGAAGCGATCCCACGCGTTGGTGACCCGCCAGGGGCGATTCGAGCCGAACCCGACGGCGACCACCGGGAGGGCCATTCTCGACGCGAGGTAGATCGGCCCCGCGGCCATGCGGCGACGCGGCCCGCGCGGCCCGTCGGGCGTGATCACCAGGTGCATGTTGCCGCTCTCGCGCAACAACTCACGCACGGCGGCCTCGCCGCCTCGTCGGGTGGACCCTCGGACCGCGTGGAGTCTAAGCTGGGATGCCAGGCGGGACAGGATGTCGGCGTCCCCGTGCCGGCTCAAGAGCACCGCCACGTCGGAGAGCGATTGAAGGCAAATCGGGAACAGCAGGTATTCGTGCCAGAGAATGAAGACCTTTCGGCCGCGGCACTCGGGAGACGCCGGGTCGAGGCTGGGATCGTACAAAGCAGCCTTGTAATCCAAGGTGCTCATCCAGGCACGGATGAGCCCGGTCCCGAGAAGTCCGCCGAGGCTCATCAGTGCCCGACTTCTGATCTTCATTCGCATCGCCTCCGTGCATGGGGAAGTAGGCAGTAGGTAATGGCACTAAGTTAGTCTTGACAAAAAACGAGTCCTCGCTGACGTAAGTGGTTT